>JAVBRE010000166.1:0-4704 GCA_031548325.1 Desulfovibrionaceae bacterium | reverse complement strand
GCTGATTTATTCCGTTTGGACTGCGTTGCTCGCCTTTTTTCAAGCAGGGCAGGACGGAAGAGTCCAGCCTCTGCTTGAAAAAAAGCTCGCGCCTTGCCAAACGAAAAAACTCAGCGTTTCCGAAAGGCGGATTAATCAGTGATTCCTTAGAGCATTTTTATATTGAAATTTCCTTTGCGAATACTAGGAGATGCGATGGATATTGAAGACGCGCGGCTGACCGTGAACGGGCGGCCTTATCCCCCGACCGCCGGGCTGACCGTGGCGATTTTGCTCGGGGCGGCGCATAAAAGTCCCGGCGCGGTTGTCGTTGAAGTGAACGGCGTGATCATTTCCCGTGACCGCTTCGCCGAGACAGCCCTGAAAGCCGGCGATTGCGTGGAGATAGTCCATTTTGTGGGTGGAGGTTGAGAATATGGCTGAATCAAAAGATTTTTTCCGGCTCGGCGGGCGGGACCTGACCAGCCGACTGTTCATAGGCACCGGAAAATACGGCTGTGACGCTCTGATTCCGGCGGTGGCCGACGCTTCGGGGGCGGAAGTCATCACTGTGGCCCTGCGGCGAGTGGACTTTGGCAACCCCAAGGGAAACGTCATGAGCTGCATCCCTCCCCGCATGCGTCTTCTGCCCAATACCTCGGGCGCGAGAACGGCGGACGAGGCCGTGCGCATCGCCCGCCTGGCTCGCGCCGCCGGCTGCGGCGACTGGATCAAGATCGAGGTGATCAGCGATGCCCGTTACCTGTTGCCCGACGGCTATGAAACGGCCAGGGCCACGGAGATTTTGGCCAAAGAAGGCTTTGTGGTGCTGCCGTACATGAACGCGGACCTGTATGTGGCCCGTAGTCTGGCGGATGCCGGGGCCGCCGCGGTCATGCCGCTGGGCGCGCCCATCGGCAGCAACCGGGGGCTTGCCGCCAGAGAGATGATAGCCGTTCTTATTGCGGAAATCAGCCTGCCCGTCATTGTGGACGCGGGCATCGGCAGGCCGTCGCAAGCCTGCGAAGCCATGGAAATGGGCGCGGCGGCCTGCCTGGTCAATACCGCCATCGCCACCGCGAAAGATCCGGTGCTGATGGGCAAAGCCTTTGGCGAAGCCGTGGCTGCGGGGAGACGGGCCTTTCTGGCCGGGCCGGGCCGCACGCTGGAAGCGGGCGCGGCAGCTTCGTCGCCCGAAGAAGGCCTGTTGACGGGTTTTCTGACGTGAAAAGCGCGCCGTATACTCCTTTGGCGGACGGGTTCTACTCTCGTCTCGCGGCGGACTCGGCGGAAAGTATCCGGACGGCCCTGTCCTCAGTTACGGAAACGGACGTCCGTTTCGCTTTGAACAGGCCCCGGTTGGCGGAAAAAGACTATCTGGCCCTGCTTTCCCCGGCGGCCGAACCTTTTTTGGAAGCCATGGCCCGCCGGGCCCGGGACGAGACTCTGCGCCACTTCGGCCGCTGCGTGCAACTGTTCACCCCCTTGTATCTCGCCAATTTATGCACCAACCGTTGCCTGTACTGCGGATTCAACGCCAGGCGCCATATCCGCCGCCGGATGCTGAGCCCGGCGCAAGTGGAAGAAGAGGCCGGGGCCATTGCGGCCACAGGTTTGCGCCGCATTCTGGCTCTGACCGGGGACGCGCCTGACAGGACCGGAGCGGACTATCTCGCCGCCTGCGCGGCCGTGCTGGCCCGCCATTTTTCGTCGGTGAGCATTGAAGTGCCTTCCATGACGGTAGAAGAATATGCCCTTGTGGCCTCCGCCGGGGTGGACGGCATGACCATGTTTCAGGAGACGTACAACGAAACTTTGTACGCCCGCCTGCACCCGGCCGGGCCCAAGCGCGACTTCGCCTTCCGCCTGGACGCCCCGCAGCGCGCCGTCATGGGCGGCATGCGTTCCGTGAACCTGGGGCCCTTGCTCGGCCTGGACGACTGGAGGCGGGACATGTTCCGCGTGGGCCTGCACGCCGCCTTTTTGCAACGGCGTTGGCCGGAACTGGAAGTCAGCCTGTCTCTGCCGCGCCTGCGCCCCTGCGGGGAGCCGCCCGCCGACGAAGAAGAACGCGCCTTTCGCCCGCTGGAAGTCGCGGACAGGCATTTTGTGCAGGCCCTGACGGCGTTTCGCTGCTTTATGCCCCAGGCGGGCGTCACCCTTTCCACCCGCGAACGCGCGACTTTTCGCGACAGGCTGATTCCTCTCGGCGTGACCCGCGTTTCCGCCGGGGTTTGCACGGCCGTGGGCGGGCATGTCAAAGAGAACACGCGGGAAGGCAACGACCCGCAGTTTGACATTTCCGATCCGCGTTCCGTGGCGGAAATGGCGGATGCTTTGGAAGACATGGGCTATCAGCCTGTGTTCACCGACTGGCTGCTTAACTGCGATGGCTCGCTGCCGCTGTCCGCCGGAATGAAATCGGCTCTGGGCGGCGAGGTCCGGCCGTGAATGTGGGCACGGCGGCGCGCGCCGCGCCCGTTACGCTCGCCGGGGGATTGGGCCGTTATTTTTCAGCGGAACAGCTTGCCAGGCTGTCCGGGGCTCATGTGGGCATCATCGGCGCGGGCGGGCTCGGTTCCAACGTGGCCATGATGCTGGCGCGCAGCGGAGTGCGGCGCATGACGCTTGTGGATTTTGACCGGGTGGAGGCTTCGAACCTGAACCGGCAGGCCTATTTTCCGCGGGACGTCGGCCTGAGCAAAGTGCGGGCTCTGGCCCGGCATCTGCAAAATCTGGAACCGGCCATGGAATTGCGTCTGCATCGAAAGAAGGTGACGAAGCAAAACGCGGCGTCCTTGCTTCTGGGCTGCAATGCGGTGGTGGAAGCCGTGGACGGGGCCGAGACCAAGGCCATGCTCTACGCTGTTTTCGCGCCGGCAGCCTGCTTTTATGTGACCGCATCGGGCCTGGGCGGACTGGGCGGCGAAGAAGAGCAGCCCATGCGCGTCCGGCGGCTGGGGGCAGGGACCGTATGCGTCGGCGATTTTACCCGTCAGGTGGACAAGGCCAATCCGCCTTTCGCCCCCAGGGTGACCCAGGCGGCGGCTTTGCAGGCCGACGCGGTGCTTCGGCATATTTTGACGGCAAAGGGAGAGGAACATGAGGAACAAACTGCCTGATACGGATATTTACGGCATCACCGACAGCAATCTTTCTTTGGGGCGAAGCGTGGAAGAGGTCGTCTCCAGCCTGTTGGAAGCGGACGTGCGCATCATCCAGTACCGCGAAAAACAGAAAAAAGCCGGCGAGATGCTGCGCGAATGCCTGATTTTGCGGGAACTGACCCGTAAGGCCGGGGCCTGCTTCATCGTCAACGACCATGTGGATATAGCCATGCTGGCGGGCGCCGACGGCGTGCATGTGGGGCAGGAAGATCTGCCCTATGCCGAGGTGCGCCGTCTGGTCGGAGACAGAATGCTCATCGGGCTTTCCACCCATACGCCGGAGCAGGCGGCTCAAGCGGCGGCGCTGGGCGTCGACTATATCGGCGTGGGGCCGATTTTCGCCACGCAAACGAAAAAAGACGCCTGCGCAGCCGTGGGGCTGGAGTATCTTGAGCACATAGCCTCGACCCATTCCATCCCCTTCGCGGCCATCGGCGGCATCAAGCGCAGCAACATCGGCGAGGTGGCTCGCCGCGGCGGCCGTTGCTGCTGTCTTGTGTCGGAACTGGTGGGCGCGCCGGACATCAAGGTCCGTGTGGCTGAAGTGCGCGCCGCCATGCGCGAAGCTTTGGCCGGAGGGATGCCATGATCCCGAAGACGGCGACCATCATGACTGTTGCCGGTTCAGATTCCGGCGGCGGGGCGGGCATTCAGGCGGACTTGAAAACCATCACCGTACTGGGCGCTTTCGGCGTTTCGGCCATCACCGCGCTGACGGCGCAAAACGGGCTGGGGGTGCGGGGCATCCACGCGCCGGAGCCGGAATTCGTGGCCCTGCAACTGCGCGCGTTGCTTGAGGGTTTTCCTGTTGCCGCCGCGAAGACGGGCATGCTTTTTTCAGCTCCGATCATTGAAACTGTTGCCGACATTTTGCGGCACAGGAATTTTCCCTTGGTCGTGGACCCGGTCGCGGTCAGCCAGTCAGGGCACAAACTGCTTGAAGACAGCGCTCTTGAGGCTTTAATCCGTCGCATTGTACCTCTGGCCGATGTGCTGACGCCCAACAAGCCGGAAGCCGAAGCCCTCTCTGGCATAGCCGTAGCCTCCCGGTCGGATCTTGAAAAGGCGGGCGCGCGGCTGCTGGACATGGGCGCGAAGGCCGTTTTGATCAAAGGGGGGCACTTTGACGCCGGCGATCTGTCCACGCCGGAAAACACGGTGACGGACTGGCTTTTTTTGCCCGGCCGGCCCGTATGGGCGCTGGCGCACAGGCGAGTGGACACGGTGAACAACCACGGCACGGGCTGCACCCTGTCCGCGGCCATGGCCACCTTTATCGGCCAGGGAAAATCCGTTTACGAGGCGGTTCGCGACGCCCAGCGCTTTCTTGAAGAGGCTCTCGCCGCCGCCTTTGCCCCCGGACTCGGGACGGGACCGCCGAATTTCGCGGCGGGGGCGGCGGCTCTGCGGCGCGGATCCTGAGGAAACGCTGATTTATTCCGTTTGGTCTGCGTTGCTCGCCTTTTTTCAAGCAGGGCAGGACGGAAGAGTCCAGCCTCTGATTTAAAAAAAGCTCGCGCCTTGCCAAACGAAAAAACTCAGCGTTTCCGAAAGGCGA
>JAVBRE010000131.1:0-11126 GCA_031548325.1 Desulfovibrionaceae bacterium | reverse complement strand
ATTGTTTGGTTGAGCAGTACGATTATTGGCGTGCATATCCCTGAAATTAAAGATGTCGCCAGCACAATGCTGAAACAGTACCCAGCGCTTTTGGCGGTGGCATTTTTTGGGGCCAGCGCTTTGCTGTTCAGCCAGGGAGCCACATGCGCGCTCTTAATGCCCATAGCGGTGGCTCTTGCCGTGAGTCCCGTAACCATTCTTGCCAGCTTCGTCGCCTGTAACGCACTAAACCTTACTAACATCTATCCGACATCAGCCTTTGCCATTGCAATAGATGATACCGGTTCGTTTATGAGCAGCAGATGGAATGGTTCATTAATTTTTAACCATCCCTTCTTCTTGCCAAACGCGCTTTCAATTGCCGCAGCCGTACCTTTCGGATTTTTTTGGTCAAACCTGGTGTTTTAACGTATCCTTCGGGTTTGCAAGCAAATATAGAACAGCCCCGACCCGCGCGTAAGGAGCCGGGGCTGTTTCTTTGTTGAAGATTTCATATTGATCTTGAAGAGAAATGCACATTCAGAGAGAGGAGGTCATAATGTCAGACGCAGCATTAACGCTTATTGTCATTGCCGTTGTCGCTGTCTTGTTCATTACGGAGCTGCTGCCTCTTGCTGTGACTTCCATGCTCGGCTCGGTAAGTCTCGGCATACTGGGCGTGATCAAACCGGCCCAGGTCTTTTCAGGGCTCTCCAACTCCACGGTTGTGCTGTTCGCGGGCATGTTCGTCATAGGCGGCGCGATGTTCCGAACAGGACTTGCCCAGACCATCGGCATCTATATCGTCAAAAAGCTGGGCAGCGGCGAAAACAGCCTTATGTTCGGCTCCATGTCCATGGCCGGGCTGCTCTCTTCGGTCACGTCCAACACCGGCACCACGGCCGCTCTGATGCCCGTGGTCATCGGCATCAGCGCGGTGACCAAAAACCCGCCCTCGCGCCAGCTCATGCCGCTGGCTTTTGCCGCGGGCCTGGGCGGCACCATCACCCTGGTGGGCACCCCGCCGAACATCATCGGCGCCGGCGCGCTGAAAGCCGCCGGCTTCGAGCCCTTTTCCTTTTTTGAGTTCGCCTGGATCGGCATACCCCTCACTGTGGCCGGCATCGCGTACATGATGCTCGTCGGCAAGCGCTTTCTGCCCAAAAGCGACGCGCACCTCGAATCCATGGACGAAGAAGCCGTTCTGGAAGCCACGGCCTCAAGCCATGAGCCGCGCAAGATGTGGATCACCGGCCTGACCCTGCTGGCCGTGGTCGTGGTCATGGCCCTTGATCTGAAGGGATTCACTTTGGAAATGGCCGCCATCACCGGCGCGCTTTTTCTGGTCATCACCAGGTGCATCAAAGAAAAAGAGGCTTACCAGAGCATTGACTGGGTCACCATCTTTCTCTTCGCGGGCATGATGCCCATAGCCGGCGCCCTGGACAAGAGCGGAGCCGGAAAAATGATCGCCGATCAGGTTATCGGCATCATGGGCGGCAATCCCTCTCCGCTGTTCATCACCTTTATCCTTTTCGTGCTATCCTGCGGCCTGACGCAGTTCATGTCCAACACGGCGTCGGCCGCGCTGCTCTGTCCCATCGGGTTGTCCATCGCCAAGGGCATCGGCGCCAACCCGCATGCGGTCATCATGGCCATCTGCATCGCCGCGTCCTGCGCCTTCATGACCCCGGTAGGCACCCCGCCCAACACCATCGTGCTTGGTCCCGGGCGCTATCGCTTTAAAGATTATATCCTGCCGGGCTTCGGGCTGGTCGTGGTCTGCATGCTGCTCTGCCTGCTGATCATTCCGGTAGTTTGGCCCTTCTGATGCCGATT
The DNA here is from genome assembly GCA_031548325.1 of Desulfovibrionaceae bacterium. GTDB lineage: Bacteria > Desulfobacterota > Desulfovibrionia > Desulfovibrionales > Desulfovibrionaceae > FLUQ01. The sequence continues at coordinate 9,308 of JAVBRE010000131.1, read as the reverse complement.
TGCCTCCAAAACGGCGCCCTGCCGTTTTGGAGGCTCGGCTACGGCGGGAACGCGGAGGCGTGGCCTTTGCAAGTCCCGCCTTGCCGCCCGAATGCGAAGCATTTCGGCGCGGCATCCCTGCCGAGCGCAGTAAATCGCCGCGTGGTACTGTTTCTGAAGCCCGGAACGCGGCGCGTTCCGGGCTTCATCGCATCTTCGGCACTGACGGTTCCGAAAAATACAAATTTGAAGCGGAAAAGTCGAAGTAAAGCCGATAACCGTAGGTCAGCAATCCCTGAGAGGCTTAAGGAGAAACGGTGAATTACACAGGTATTATGTCGAAATGTGTGGGGAATTGTGTGGGGAAAAAGAAAAAGGGAAACCGGGTCATTTCCAGTTTCCCCTACTCTCCCTTGGTGGGCGGTACAGGTTTTGAACCTGTGGCATCCGGCTTGTAAGGCCGGCGCTCTACCGCTGAGCTAACCGCCCGTGGAACCGTACCTTTAGGGCAACTGCCCCGCTTCGTCAATGCCGGGGCAGCGGCAGCTTCGCGGGCGAACAGCCTGTCCAGCCGATCAAGCGCGCGGCTTCGGGATTTTTATTCAGCCAGGTCAGACTGTGCCTGAAAGATTCGGCATCGTGCGGCTCCATAGTGGCGGTCAGGTCCGCGCCTTTCAGCGCGGCGAAAAGTCGTTCCAGGGGAACGCCGCCTTGTCCCAGACCCAGGTGTTCGTCGGCCTCGCCGCTGTTGTCGTGCAGGTGCAGATGCAGGCGAAAAGGAGTCAGCTGGGCCAGCCAGGCGTCCAGGTCGCCCCGAAAGTTGCCGCCGGCAAAGGAATACCAGTGCCCCACGTCAAAGCAGACGCCTACGGAACCCGGCGCCGCGGCCCCGGACAGGTGAGAAACCAGGGCGGCCAGGGGCAGCGGCGAGCTTTCATACGTGTTTTCCAGAAAAAGCGGGGCGCATCCCCGTTCCGGCAGTTCTTGCCAGGCATGCAGCGACGCTTTCAGCCAGGCCGGGGAACAGCGCGCCTGGTCCGGGCCGTCGCGGGGCGTTTCATAATACGGGTGGCCGATCATATGGGCGGCGCCGTACAGTTTGGCAAGGCCCGCACCCATCCGCAGCCATTTCCGGCCCGCGTTGCGTTCCGCGGCGTCAACGGCGCAGGGTTCTACCCCCATAAAAGGCAGGTGCACGGCGCAGGCAAGGCCCGCATCCCTGAGGCGGGCGGCCACGCGCTGGTGCCAAGGGCGGGGCAGGCCGAGGGCGATCGTGTCCAGGCCCAGTTCCGGGGCCACGCGGGACGCGATGAACCAGTCAAGCCAGCCCTCGTCTTTATAAACCCAACTCAGGGGCAAATTTACAAAACAGGGCATGTCAACCTCTTTTCGAACAGCGCGACAGTAGCACGAACCTCGGCTGAAACCAAGCGACGGAATGCCGTTAGGACAGTTGTTTCGCCGCCGCAAAGAGGATATTGAGAAGTTGGCCGCCGGATACATCCGGTTCAGATTGATGGCAAACCCCGCAAAGCCGGGGTTTGCAGAGGCACGCTCACCCCGGCGCTCACCGGCGGCAATGAATGCTGCCTGCGCCTTGGTGGCGGACTGTTGCCGAAAGGGGATTTTGTCAACAGTCTGCGCCGGGCCGGCCCGGATCATGTATATGCGCCTTCGGGCAACACCATTTTTCGCGAGGCAGCAGCATGAAAAAAGCACTGATCACCGGCATAACCGGCCAGGACGGCGCGTATCTGGCGCGTTTTCTGCTTGCCAAAGGCTATGAGGTGCACGGCATCAAGCGCCGTTCCTCGCTGTTCAACACCCAGCGCGTGGACGGCATTTATCAGGACGTGCACGCCCGGGACAAGCGCTTTTTCCTGCATTACGGCGATCTGACGGACAGCGCCAACATCATCAGCCTGGTGCAGAAGATTCTGCCGGACGAAATTTACAATCTGGGCGCGCAAAGCCATGTGAAAGTCTCTTTCGACTCTCCGGAATACACGGCCAACGTGGACGCCCTGGGCCCCCTGCGCGTGCTGGAAGCTGTGCGCCTGCTGGGCCTGGCCTCAAAAACCCGGATTTACCAGGCTTCCACTTCCGAGTTGTACGGCCTGGTGCGCGAAGTTCCGCAAAAGGAAACAACACCCTTCTATCCCCGTTCCCCTTACGCCTGCGCCAAGATTTACGGCTACTGGATAACGGTCAATTATCGTGAAGCGTACGATATGTACGCCTGCAACGGCATTTTGTTCAACCACGAATCGCCCCTGCGCGGCGAAACCTTTGTTACGCGTAAAATCACGCGGGCTTTGCCGCGCATCATTCTGGGTCTGGACGACTGTTTGCACCTGGGCAACCTGAACGCCTTGCGCGACTTGGGCCACGCCCGGGACTACGTGGAAATGATGTGGCTGATGCTGCAACAGGAAAAGCCGGAAGATTACGTTATAGCCACCGGCGCGCAGCATTCGGTGCGCGCGTTGATTGAGGCCGCGGCCGGCTGCCTGGGCCTGAAACTGGCCTGGCAGGGCGAAGGCGTGAAGGAAACGGGGCTGGTGGCCGATTTTGACCAGCGCCCGCTGATCGAATTGATGGAACGCCAGGCTGCCGGCGAAAATTCCGCCACCCGCGAGGCTTTTTTTGCCGACATTCTGAGCAAGTTGAAAAATAATCCGTTGCTGCGGCCGGGTTCGATCATCGTGCGTGTTGACCCTCGCTATTTCCGGCCCACGGAAGTGGAAACCCTGCTCGGAGACGCGGCCAAGGCCAGAGAAAAACTAAACTGGCGTCCCCGGACCGCTTTCGCCGACCTGGTGCGCGAAATGGTGGAAGAGGATTTCGCCGGCGCCCGGCGCGACAGCCTTTGCCTGCATGCGGGATTTGCCGTGCACGAGTCGCGGGAGTTCTGACGGCAAACCGGGCAACTGCCCGAGGCGCTCAAACCGAAGGACCATCAAAACAGCATGACCTTTACGGAACTACTTCATAAAGCGCCGCCCATGCGGCCGGACAGCCGCATTTACGTCGCCGGGCACAAGGGGCTTGTCGGGTCCGCCATTGTTCGGGCTTTGCGCGGCGCGGGTTTCGACGACCTTGTTCTGCGCGGCAGCGCGGATCTGGACCTGACCGACCAGGCGGCCGTAAAAGCTTTTTTCGCCGCCGAACAACCGGAATACGTCTTTCTGGCCGCGGCGAAAGTGGGCGGCATTCACTCCAACGCCGCCTTTCCGGCGGAGTTTATTCAAGACAACCTGCTGATTCAGAGCAACGTCATTGACGCCGCATACAGAAACGGCTGCAAAAAGCTGCTTTTTCTCGGTTCTTCCTGCATTTACCCGAAATTCGCGCCGCAGCCCATCAAAGAGGAATACCTGCTGACCGGCCCTCTGGAAACAACCAACGAATGGTATGCCATCGCCAAAATCGCGGGCATAAAAACCTGCCAGGCCTACCGCAAACAGTACGGATTCGACGCCATAGCCGTCATGCCCACCAACCTGTACGGCCCCGGCGACAATTTTCATCCGGAAAACAGCCATGTGCTGCCCGCGCTCATCCGGCGCTTTCATGAAGCCAAAGAGGCCGGCGCGCCGAGCGTGACCATCTGGGGCACGGGCAGCCCGCGCCGGGAGTTTCTGTATTCCGACGACCTGGCGGACGCGCTGCTCTTTCTGATGCAAAACTACTCCGAACCGACGCACATCAACGTGGGCTGCGGCGAAGACCAGACGATCATGGAACTGGCCCGGGCCGTGGCGCAAACAGTGGGGTACGCCGGCGCGATCGAGACCGATCCTTCAAAGCCCGACGGCACGCCGCAAAAACTGCTGGACGTCAGTTGCCTGAATGCGCTGGGATGGCAGGCGAAGACGGGTCTGCCGGAGGGGTTGGCCAAGCTGTACGCCTGGTTTCTGGAACAGGACGAGATACGGGAATGAGCGCAACGGGCGGCCCGCATGCTCTGGTGATGAAGGTCTGAGTCTGTTGCTTTGTATCACAACCCCACGAACTGAATTCCCGCTGCCAGCATTTTCGGCAGGGCCTCTTTCAGGCCCGCGTAGGTGCCGCTTTCCGGGTGGTTCACATGGCAGAGCAAAATGTCGCCGTCTTTGGCGCTTTGCAGGCGGCGGGCCACGGTTTTGGCGGGCAGGGTCGCGCCCGAGTCCGCGCTGATGGAAAAGCCCGCCACGGCAAGTCCCAGTTCGCGGATCACCACAAGCGCCACATCGTCGTAAAAAGCCGTGCCGGAACGAAACCAGCGCGGCCGTCTGCCGCTCAGGTCGGCAACGGCCCGGGCGTTGCTTTCCACTTCTTCCACCAGGGCCGCGACATTGCCCGTGCCGGGAATGCCGAAAGCCGACCAGCCGGCCGCGGACGCGGGTTTGTGCCGCGCGCCGTGGGCTTCCAGCGTGAAAAGAGGGTCTTTGGCCAGGTCCGCCGCGATGGCGGCGTTGCCCCGCAGCCAGCGATTGGTGACGAAGACGGCGGCGGGGACGCGGTATTCTCGAAGCAGGGCGATGATGCGCATGTCCGTGCCGCCGTCGCAGGCGTCAAGGGTCAGGGCCACGCCGCGCGGCGGCGTTTGTCCTTCCTGGTCCAGGCCGCAGTAGGCCGACTGCGGCAGAAAGCTGACAATGCCGGGGCCGCGCTCGCGCCACTCATGCGGAATCATTTTGCCGTAGCGGATCATGAAATCGCGGGACAGTTCGGCCACGGAAGGCACGCGACCGGCCGGCGCGACCGCTTCGACCGGCGCGGCGGCGGGAGCTTCCGGCGAGAGGACTCTGGTGAAAGGAACCACCGCCCTTTCGGATTGCGCCGATACTGGAAAAGCCGACAGACAGGCGCAAAAAAAGCACAGGGCAAGAACGCGGCTCACTGCGCGTCTTTCCGGCCGAGCAGGGTGAGCAGCAGGACGCGGGCTTCGCGCCGCATGGCGTCGTCCCAGGTCCGGCCGGTCCACAGCTCGGATTGGATCGCGGCCTGGGCCGCAAACATGTCCAGGCCATCCTGCGTATCCCAGCCGCAAGTCGCCGCATCGGCCAGAAAACGGGTGCGCAACGGGTTATAAACCAGGTCATAGGCCAGGCAGGGGACGGGGCCGCTGCGGGCCATGGCTTGCGCCGGGTAGGGCGTGGCGGCTTCATCTTTGCCGCGCATGCCCAGCGGCGTGGTGTTGATGACCCAGAAGGGACCGCCGTCGTCCGGCCTGACGGCCAGGCGTTCTTCCCAGGGAAGGAGCGAACAGGAAAATTCCCCGGCCATATCCTTGCCTTTGGCCGGATTGCGCAGGGCGACCAGCACGCGCGGCGCGCCAAGAGCGGCGAGTCCCGCCAGAACGCCTCTTGCCGCACCGCCGCCGCCCAGTACCAGGGCCAGCGCAGGAAGGGGCCGCCCGACCAGCGGGGCCAGAAAACCGGCCATGTCCGTGTTGTCGCCCAGCAGAGCGCCGTTTCGCCAGAACAGGGTATTCACGGCGCCGACGGCGCGGGCGTTTTCGGTAATGCCGTCCAGCAGGGGGATGACGCTTTCTTTGTGCGGGATGGTCAGGCTGGCCCCGGCCACGGGCAGAGCGCGTACGGCGTTTATGAAGGCGGGCAGCGCGGCCGGAATTTGCGGCCAGGCGAAATAGGCGGCGAAATGCCCCAGGCGGTTGAAGGCCCAGGCGTGCAGAGCCGGGCTGAGGCTTTGAACGAGAGGGTAGCCCGCCACGCCGTACAAAAAACGCGGAACAAGCGGCGCGGTCGGGCCGGAGTTACATCCCGGCAATCGCACGCGGCAGCGTCTCCTGATCGTTTCGGCACATCAGATGCGCCAGGGTGACGGCGTCCAATTCCCGCTCCAGCGAGCGGGAAATGCTGGACCAGGCGGGGTAGGTCAGGCAGCCGTCCCGGCGGGGACAGGGAAACTGGTCGTCCGCCAGACAGAGGGTCAGGTTTATGCCGCCTTCCATCACCCGCACGATATCCCCCAGAGATATGGCGTCCGGCGTCTTGGCCAGCAGATGCCCGCCGGCCACGCCCCGCACGCTGCGGGTGAGATGGGCCTGGCGCAGCAGGCGCAGAATCTGTTCAATAAATTGAATGGTGATCCCCGTGCGGTCGGAAAGGAGCGAGGCCGTCATGGGACCGGGCTGGTTGTTGGCGGCAAGTTCAAGCAGAATGCGGGCCGCGTAACGAGATTTGGCGGACAGCTTCATGGCGGGGCTCCTTGGACGAAGAGGCGGACAATCCGCGAAACGCCGCGACGTAGCGCCTGACAACAACCAGGCGCAACCCTATTGCGCCCCGCAGCACTTCTTGTGTTTTTTTCCGCTGCCGCAGGGACAGGGGTCGTTACGCCCGGTTTTCGGATTTTCTCTGCGATAGGGGGTATGCCCGTGCACCGAGCCGTCCATATAGCGCCATTCGCCCTCTTCGCGGACAAAGGTAGCATCTTCGCGCATCTCCTGGTCAACGCCGTTGACGCTGTAGTGGGCGGAGAACGAAACCGCGCCGGTTTCGTCGCTTTCTCCTCCGCCTTCCGTAGAATGGACCTCAAGGCCTTTCCATTCCACTGCTTCGGACCACTGGCGCATCCTGGCTGTATCCGTTTTTTCGCGGACGCCGGAAAAAAGGCTTTTTTCAAGATAGTCATAAGCGCCCGTGACATGGGCGCTGTAACGGGCGCGCATCAGCGCTTCGGCCGTGGGCGCGGAAAGCTCGCCGGCAATAATGGGTTCGCAGCATGCGGCGGGAGAAAGACCGGACCCGCAGGGGCAAAGAGACGTGGCGGTCATATATGCAATATCCTCCTCTGGACTGCGAAAGCGCGTGACGCACTCGCACCCTTTCACTGCCAGAAAGGAAGTTTGTCCGCAAGACCCGCGTCGAACGCAGCCGGGTTGCTTGCGGTCCTGCCTGTATGCTAAACAGCATGCGACAGCATATGCCTTCGAGGAGGATTGATGAATATGGATGATGCTCGCCTCGCCCCGCCAGGCATGCCCAGCGACGATGAAATCAACAAGCGCAGCTACCGGCGCCTGCCCAGACCCTATCCCGTGGAACTCGCCAAACTCAGCTTTCCCATGCCCAGAAGCGGCATGGAAACGGTCTGCTTCGACATCAGCAAGGGCGGCATTTGCGTGGAATCGCCTTCTTACGGTCTGGCCGTGGGCGACAAGTGTCAGGTGAAAGTGCTCATTCCCACGCTCAACAAGTATTCTCCGAGTTTTTTCAAGGTCTATGAGAACGACATGGAGCAGTATTTTCTGGCCCTCGCGGAAGTGGCCTGGATCAGACCCGTGCGCGGCCAGGCCCTGATGGGCCTCAAGTTCGTGAATGTGGATTCCGACCAGAGTCAGGCTTTGGAGCGGCTCATACAGCGCGCCTTCGCCGCGCAATAAAAAAAGCCCGGTTTGCCTTCCTGCGGCGTCAAAGGCCGATTTTTAGCCCTTTCCTTGCCGGAAAACAAACCGGGCTTTTTTTATTTCCCCTGGAAATGCGCTGTGCCCTTTTTTGCTTTTGACGCCGTTCAAAACCGCCCTGCCGCAAATGCAACAGGGCGGATTACGGACCGCCCGTAACCCGCCCTACGTTGTTGCAAAAGGAAGGAAGTTGCTTTTTATCTAGCAAGTGTCGTGCCAAATTTTGATTGGTCGCCAATGTTATTAAATAATAGGATGTTGGATAGAAAATGTGAACCGGCGTCGGGCGAATTTCCGTACAAAAAATTCGACTTTCCGGGGCCGGGCACCCCCGTGGCATACAAAAATTTCAACGGCTTTTCCGCCGCGATTTTTTGCTTCGTATTCGGTTTTTTTGGAGGCAGTTCCGGCTCGTTGACGGGGGAGCCGCAAGAAGCTAGGTTGTGCCGACCTATCCCGCCGCGCAAGGAGTGAGCCATGTTGGACCTGAAACTGCTGCAAAAAGAACCCGAAGTCGTGGCCCGGGGCCTTGCTGCCCGGGGTTCGACCATACAGGTGAGCGAATTCGCCGCTCTTGACGAGCGCCGCCGGGCTTTGCTGGGCGAAGTGGAATTTCTGAAAAGCGAGCGCAACAAAGCTTCCGCCGAAGTGGGCAAGGCCAAGCGCGAAGGCCGCGACGCAAAAGCGCTGATCGCGTCCATGGGCGACATCGGCGACCGCATCGCGGCTCTGGACCAGGAAACCGAAGCGGTCAAAGCCCGGCTGAACGACTGGATGCTGAACATTCCCAACCTGCCGCACGCGGGCGTGCCAGTGGGGCCGGACGAAAACGCCAACGTGGAGCAGTCGCGCTGGGGCACGCCGCCGCTTTTCGACTTCACGCCCAAAGAGCACTGGGAACTGGCCGAAAAATTGGGCGGCCTTGATTTCGAACGCGGCGGCAAACTGGCCGGCAGCCGCTTTACGGTATACTGGCGCTGGGCCGCACGTCTGGAACGGGCCATCGTCAATTTTTTTCTGGACACGCACACCCTGCATAACGGGTACACCGAAATACTGCCGCCGTTGATGGTCAACCGCAAGACCATGACCGGCACGGGCAACCTGCCGAAATTCGAGGCCGACCTCTTCAAGATCGAAGGCTGGGATTACTTTCTTATTCCCACGGCCGAAGTGCCCCTGACCAACCTGCACGCGGACGAAATTCTGGACGAAGCCGCTTTGCCGCTGGCTTTCACGGCCCAGACGCCCTGCTTTCGCTCGGAAGCGGGCTCGGCGGGCAAGGACACGCGCGGCCTGATACGCCAGCACCAGTTCACCAAGGTGGAAATGGTACGCATCAGCCACCCGGACAGCTCTTACGGCGAGCTGGAAAAGATGCGCCGCCACGCCGAAGCGCTGCTTGAGGCGCTGGAACTGCCTTACCGCACAGTCTGCCTGTGCACCGGCGACATGGGTTTTGCCTCGGCCAAGACCTACGACCTGGAAGTCTGGCTGCCGGGCCAGAACAAGTACCGCGAAATTTCCTCCTGCTCCAACTGCGAGGATTTTCAGGCCCGTCGCGCCAATTTGCGTTTTCGCCCGTCCGGCGGGGGCAAGCCGGAATTCGTGCATAGCCTCAACGGCTCGGGTCTGGCCGTGGGCCGTACCTTGGTGGCGATCATGGAAAACGGCCAGCAGGCCGACGGTTCCATCGTGCTGCCCAAGGTGTTGGCGCCTTATATGGGCGGGGTGGAGCGCATAGCGGCGGAATAGCTTTGTACGCGGGTTGATTTTTGGTTTTAGAGCATTTCAAGCGTAAAATGCTATAAGGCGGATATTGCCGGAGGGGGGGGGGGTGGGGGGTGGGGAAAAAACGACCGATTAAGGAGGGGGGAGAAAAAATAAAAAAAATAGAAATAAAACAGGATGTATA
>JAVBRE010000162.1:0-6500 GCA_031548325.1 Desulfovibrionaceae bacterium | reverse complement strand
GGATACGAAGCGTAGCGAAGTGCCCACCCGCAAGCGAAGAGCGCTGCGTTCCTTTAGCACAGGCCGTATCGGCCTGTGCGCATTCAAGAGAAGAATGACTTTATTTTCATGTAGAAGAAAAAAATCAAAGTTAATCTGCTCTAAAAGGGCTTTTTGCTCCAGGTCAAGTACCAAAAGAGTACGCTCCTCCTTTGCGAAAAGCCCTTTTTTCCTCTGTGCGGCGGGTCTATCCCTTTTGTGTGTGAACCGACGCGCGGCTCGACGGGAGCCGCCGGAATTGCTGAAGGTTTTGCGGGTGTGGCTGCCGGAGGGCAAACGACCCGGTTTGCCGTGATGCTTCGTCTGATAATAACCGCCGGCGGCCTGCAAACGGCCTCAGCCGCCAATCTCCATTGGCATGTTTCATGCTTATCGCCTGTTGATGTATTCAGCATGAAACACTTTTAGCAACGGATCGACTATGAGCATACAAGTCAGCCCTTATAATCGACTTGGTCGAGAGGGAACCCAGGACGGCAGAAGTGTTTTTTTGTGCGACGTGACGGCGCGTGACGGCGAGCAGACTGTGGGCGTCTCTTTTACCGTTGAAGAAAAGATTGAGCTTGCCCGCCGTCTTGATTCCCTCGGCATTAAGCAGCTGCAATACGCCGCGGTCAAAAGTTCCGAAGAGGCCACGCGCGCGGCCAAAGCCGTGTGCGCCCTCAATCTCAATGCCAATATTGAAATCATGTCCTTCATCAACGCGCCCGACTGGCGTGATCAGGTTTTGGCCGCCCTTGACTGCGGCGCCGACATTATCCACGCGCTGATACCTGTTTCCCGGCAGACACGCGGCGTTAATGTTCCTCTCAGTGACGAAGCCACGATAGGCCGCGCCCTGGAATATATCGACTTTGCACGCTCCAGCGGCGCCAAAATGATCAACCTGAACATGCTTGATTGCCCGCGGGTAGAGGAAAGTTTTTTCGAAAAGCTGGTCACCGCCTGCGTCAGCGCCGGCATTGACAGGATGCGCGTGAACGATACCGTGGGCACGGCCACGCCCGACAGCATTCGTTATCTTGTCGGCAAGGCGAAGAGCATTATCCGCGAGTTGGGAGCAAAGACCATAATCGGCATCCATTGCCATGATGATTTCGGGTTAGCCGGGGCCAATACGGTGGCAGGCATCCTGGCAGGCGCAGATTTTGCGGATGTGGCCGTTAACGGGCTGGGAGAGAGGGCCGGCAACGCCGATCTCGCCCAGATCGCCATTGTGCTGACCTTGCTGTATGGCGTGGACTGCGGCCTCCGCGGGCTGGAAGGGCTGTATGAATTGAGTCGGTATGTTGAAAGGATCTCGGGCATACCGGTACCCGCCACCAAGCCTCTGGTGGGGGATTTCGTTTTTTCCGACCAGTCGGATAATCACAATGCGGCCTTTGCCAAAAATCCATATGCGTATCAGGGCATTTTGCCTGAACTGGTGGGCAATAAACGTTTGGTAATGATCGGCAAAAAAACAGGCCCTTACACGCTCGACCTGAAGCTTAAGGAAATGGGCTTTGTCCTGCCGGAAGAGAATAAGAACGCGGCGCTGAACGCACTGAAAAACGTTGCGGCGTCTTTCCGGGGACGGCCGTTGCCCGACGCGGAATTCGAAGCCGTAATCCTGAAGCATGGCGGCCGCAAGCAATCAAGCTCGCACACTATGGAACAATCTTTGCGGTCTCTTGATCCCGCTTGAGTTTGCGCCACAGGGTTATCCGGCTTATTCCCAGCAGCCGGGCGGCTTGACTGGCGTTTCCCTTGCAGCAATCCAGCGCGTGGCGGATCGCCGCAATATCCCGGTCAGATTCCTGAGGCGGCGTTTGGGGCCGGACAAGGCCGGGTGTCGCCGCGGGCAGCACTATTTGCGACAGGGATTGTTCTTCGGACAGCGACAGGGCGACTTGCCCAGCGTCCACGGTGCGGCTTTTGTGAACCACGGCCGTGCGTTCCATGAAATTTCGCAATTCACGCACGTTTCCCGGCCAGTTATGTTGCTGCAGCACCTGTATCGCTTCTTGGCTGAGGCGTAGCGAACGGTTCAGCTTTGCGGCATACTGGGCCAGGAAATAGGCCGCCAGATAGGCGATGTCTTCGGGGCGTTCGCGCAACGGAGGAATGGTCAGACGCAGCACGTTCAGGCGATAGTAAAGGTCCTGCCGAAAGCGCTGTTCGGCGATCAGGGACAGCGGATTCCGATTGGTGGCGGCCAGAACCCGCACGTCCACGGGAATCAGGCGTTCGCTGCCGAGGCGCATGACCTTGCGCTCTTCCAGCACCCGAAGAATTTTGCCCTGGATCATGAGATCCATTTCGCCCATTTCGTCAAGGAGCAGCGTTCCCTTGTGGGCAAGCTCGAACATGCCGGGTTTGCCCTTGGGGTTGGCGCCGGTGAACGCGCCGCCGACGTAGCCGAAAAGCTCGCTTTCCAGCAAATTTCCCGGCAGGGCGGCGCAGTTGATGGCCACAAAGGGCCCTGAACTGCGGCGGCTGAAGTTATGGATGCTCTGGGCAAAGATCTCTTTGCCCACACCCGTCTCTCCGAGCAGCAGAACAGACGAGTCGGTGACCGCGAACTCCCTTGCTATGGAAACAGCCCGGCGCAACGCCGGGTGCGTTCCCTCGATATCGTCGAAAGTACAGGCGGCCGTATGTCCGTCCGCGTATATTTTGCGCCGCACGCGCTCTTCAATCTGCTGCATGCGGCTTATTTCCTGAAACGCGGCAAAAGCCGCCACCGGCAATCCTTCGCTGAGGACGATCCGCTTGTGGCAGACGACATCCAGTCCGTTGAGTTTCAGGACGAGTCCCTGCTCATCCCTGCCGGTGGCGAGGGTCTCTTCCAGTTTCAGTTCCGGGTACAGTTGGCAGATTTCCCGGTCCTGAGCCTGTTCGAACGATATGCCGAGAATACGCTCGGCCTCGTGGTTCCAGGCCACGATGCGGCAGGCCCTGTCGACGGCCACCAGCGCGTCCGGCGTATACTCCAGCAGTTTTTTGGAAAAAAGGCTCTTGGCCCGTTCCTGGGCCAGCCTTTCCGTAATATGCAGGGCCTCGGCGGCGGCCTCCAGAATGACGTGGGGGGAAACGGCAAGTATCTCGGCCGGCACGTCCAGGCTCTGCGCGATGCGCCACGTCAAATAGCTGCAGACCAGGGCCTCGGCGCCTTCCTCGATAGCCTGGCGCACCAGCGCTTCCGGCGAAACATGGTCGTCCAGATGGTACAATGTTACGTCAACGCCCAGGCTGGGGCCGAGGTTTTCGATGCCCCCGAGCATACTGCGCGAGGCGACCGCGGCGATCCGGCGCCCGTGTTTGGCGGCCCGTTGCAAGGTTTTCAGCAGATCCATGGTTGATACGGGCAGTTCCACGACGGAAACGGGAAATCCCAAGGCGCGCACACGCCGGGAGACGGCCCCGCGCGCGATAACGACCTCAATGCCGTTTTGGCTGATTTCCTGTACAATGCCGCAATCGGCAAAATCCGATGTCCATGGGATTTGGAAAAAACGGATACTGCCATATCGATCTTTCAAGATATCCTGGGCAAAAGACAACATACTTGGCGATGTGGTGGCAAACAGCACGGCCATACTGCACCTCTCTGTTTCACTATGTTGCAGTTTTTTGAATTATGCAACAATGATTTGCCGCTTGCGGGATATGGCCTGGGCAATTTCTCCCCCTTCGGTCTCTTGAACTGTTGGCGTTATTTTTGCGCGGACAATTGAGCTCTTCAGGTTTCTCTCCGCAGAATAGTTAGCGCACTTGAACCCATCGATCAGTGCCTCCTTGAATTATTTCTGTGTGGAGTCCCACTGCTCTGTTACGATGCAGGGCAAGTAAGGAGGTGCCGGAAGCCGAGATCACCATATGAGCAATGAGGATGCAAAAAACCTTTGTATACACTCCTATGGCCTGCAATCCCGTTGCCCTGAATTCAACCGCAGACGCATGGGAAACGCGGCCGGGGTTCATTGCTCATCCTATCCACGCCAAGGAGTAAAGTATGGCCCAACCAGATACAGATCTTCTCAGCGCTGAAGACCAGGTTTCAAAGAAAAAAAGTAAACGCCGGGCATTCACGGGGCCCATGAAATACGTCATCACGGTTTTGGCCGTGATTTTGTCAAGTTTCCATCTGTACACGGCTATGTTCGGCGTTTTGCCGTCCACAGACCAACGCAGCTTCCACGTGGCCTTTGTGCTGGCGCTCATCTTTCTCCTGTATCCCGCCCGTCCCGCCTCGCCGCAGACCAGGCCTTCCTTTTTCGACTGAATTTTCGCTGTAACGGCCGCGGTGGCCTCCATGCGTGTTTTTTTCTTTTATGAGGACATGGCGTATATGCCGGGCGAGTTTGACCTTTACCTTGGCGGGGCCTTTATTCTGCTCATCTTTGAAGCCGGCCGGCGAATTCTGGGCAACATTCTGCCGACATTCTGCGCGTTGTTTCTCGCGTTTGCCTATTTCGGCAAGTACATACCCGGCCCATTCGCGCACGCGGGGCTTTCCGTCACCGGCCTGATTGAGGAATTATACCTGACTACGGACGGGCTCTTTGGCCTGGTGACCGGCGTATCATCCACCTATATTTTTACGTTCATCATTGGGGCGGAAGGATTTTTGAAAGTGGAGTTGCGCCTGTATGAACGCGCCATGTTCTTTGCGGCAGCTCTGAGCCTGATCACGCCGGGAGTGTTTTCCGACGCCGTGGGACTGGCCCTGCTGTTTACCGGGTATTCCCTTGCTTCCCTGCGGGCTAAAGGCGGAATCCCCAAACCAACGACCGGATGATCAGCAGTTTTTTATGATTACCTGGGAAGACAATCATGAATACCGTTAATAATCCCGCAGGCGTGATTGATCTCTGGTGCTCAGCGGTACGAAGGGTGCGCCTGAAAGCATGATCAGGGCTGGAGGAGGGTGCAATTTTTTGAGCGCGAGGCGTTGATCGTGTCCGGAGCCGGCGCCGCCTGTGTTGTGCGGGCGAAGCACAAGGGGTTCGCTTTTTTAATTCTGGTGCATAACGAAGGAGAGTCACAATGAAAATAGTAAAACAACTGGTATTGATGGCGTTGCTGCTTTGTGTTCCAGTCGTGACTGCTGTTGCAGCAGAAAAAATGAATCTCCGCATCGGTTCATCCAGCATTGAAGGCGGCTTCTATCAGGCAGCCGGGCTCATTTCCCAGCTTTGGCAAGCCGAGCTGCCGAAGTATGTAAGTTCCGCGGTTACCGGCAGCAGCGGCAGGAACTGTCTGCTCGTTTCAAAAGGCGATCTCGAATTTGCCCTTAGCGGAACCTCCACGCTCAATGAAGCCATTGAAGGAAAGGGGCCCTTCAAGAAACCCGTGGGTCGCCTTCGGTATGTGACAAGTATTTATCCCCTTGTACTGCATGTTATGGTCGCATCGAAGAGCGGCATCAAAAGTGTCTCTGACTGGACCGGCAAGAACATTGATTTTAACGCCGTTGGCAGCAATGTTGAAACGGCAATGCGTGAACTTCTTCCATTGTGGGGAGTAGACATCAAGAGCCTTAAGGTCCAACGTTTAGGGAGAAGTGAATTTGAAGAATCCTGGAGGAACGGCATTATAGATGCCGCCTTTTATGGCACACCCCCTCCCAATGCAATGGTTGATGACTTGACCAGGAACAAAGAGGTGTTCTTGCTGACGCCGGAACCCGACATTATTGATAAGGTGGTCAAACAGTATCCCCATTATATACGGTATACTATCCCCGGCGGCGAATACTCCGCCTATCCGCAGGATATTGCAACCTTTGCGACTCCCGGAGCACTGGTCACGCACGAAGGCATGCCGGATGAAGTCATCTACAAGATCACCAAGGTGCTGCATGGAAATGCTTCTTTTCTGCGGGAACGCCAACCCAATCGATTTCGAGACTTTAACCTGAAAACGGCCCTGGACGGCATGGGGGACAAAATTACCGTACATCCCGGCGCTCTCAAGTACTACAAGGAAAAAGGCCTGCTCTGATCACAGCAAAAGCAAAGCGTGCCGCTCCTCTTCATCGGGTAGCTAAACGTTCAATATGATGTATTCACACCAGGCACTGGCGAGGAGATATGCAATGGCAGCGTGTAATGAATGGGGATTAACCGGGAAGGTTGCCATCGTGACTGGCGGCGGCGCGGCGGGCGACGGCATCGGCAATGGGCGGGCAGCTGCAATTTTGCTGGCGCGTTCAGGCGCCAAGGTGCTTGTCGTGGACGGCGGCACATCGCTCGTCGGGCCCAACATGGACATCGGGACAAAATAGCAATGCGCATTGCGATTGCGGCTTAGGCTCTATCCCAACTTGCATACGCGGCGCGCTCCGGCAACACGGCCGGTTCGCGCCGCGTTTTCTTATGAGGACAGGCCGCATGAGGCCGGTTTCGGCATCCTTTGTCGCGGACAATGTACTTTGAGCCGCTGATGAGTCCTTTTGCCGCCTTGTGGCTTCTTCG
>JAVBRE010000257.1:0-21932 GCA_031548325.1 Desulfovibrionaceae bacterium | reverse complement strand
GATGAATTATGAAATGGCTTCTAATAACGTATACGCGGATCCAAAAATGCATAAATAAGGTCCGTAATCAGGTTGATAACGGCAAATGTAAAAGCAAGAACCAATATTCCGCCTTGAATAATTTGTAAATCTCGTGTGGTTAATGCGCTGATAATCATGCGACCTATGCCCGGCCAGGAAAAAATCATTTCCGTCACCACCTGGCCGCCCAACAACACGCCAAATTGCAGGCCTATTATAGTAACAATGGGAATGGCGGCGTTACTCAACGCGTGCACCCAGATCACCCGGCTTCTTTTGACCCCCTTGCCCAGCGCGGTGCGCATATAATCCTGCCCCAATATTTCCAGCATGCTGGTTCTTGTCAGCCGCGCTATGTTGGCGCCCACCCCCAGCCCCAAAGTGAGACCGGGCAAAATTAAACTGGAAAAACCGCCCCGGCCGTAAAACGGCAACCAGGGCAATTTGACGGAAAAAGTGATGATCAGAAGCAGGCCCAGCCAAAAGGAGGGCATGGAAACCCCCAAAAAGGCGACTATCATGGAAACAGTATCTCCGACAGCGCCGCGATTGATCGCCGCGTATATGCCGAGAGGCACTCCCAGCAGAACCGCTATCAGCATGCTGAACATGGTCAGCTCGAAGGTGGCGGGCCAAGCTGCCATGACAACTTCTATTACGGGTTTATTATTGCGGTACGAGTATCCGAGATCGCCCTGCGCCAGGTTGGCCATGTAACTGAAATAGCGCCTGCCCAGCGGCGCGTCCAGATTGAGAGAGCGGCGCAGGTTTTCCACATCTTCAAGGGTGGCCTGAGGTCCGGCCAGCGCGGTGGCCGTATCCCCCGGTATGGCGTTAACCAAAAAAAAGGCGCAAGTGGCAGCCCCCAAAAGCACCAGAATGGTGAAGCCGATCTTTTGGAATATGTATCGCAGCAAGTAACTACCTCTTATTGAATCAGAGAGATGATGCCCCTCTCTCCGCGGTGCGCCGGGTATGGAAGCCGGGCGGAAGACAGGCCCCGCCCGGCCGTCAGTCTGTTTTACTGCTTGGTGGCTTTCCCCAGCAGCAAATGCTGTGTGGGCAGAAATACCAGGCCGTCAACATTGCTTCTGTACATCAATACCTCCTTGGGCCAGAACATGAACACCCAGGGGCACTCATTCATGATGATCGTCATGGCCTGGCGGTACAGATCCGCCCGCACCGCCGGAACCACTTCCACGCGGGCGTCTGCCAAAAGTTTATCCACCGCGGCATTTTTATAAAGAGCCCGGTTGGATTGCGGCACCCACTGGCTGCCGTGAAGGGTGGCGTAAAGGGCCTGGTCGGCATCCCCGGTAGACGGGCTCCAGCCCAGGTAGACCATATCGTGAACGCCCTTTTTCACCGCTTCCATCAGGGCCTGAAACTCCCACTGGCGGATTTTGATCTTGATGCCGGCTTTGGCCCATTGGGCCTGGGCATTTTCATTGATCTGAACATCCATCAAATACCGGCCGACGGTATGCCAGAGTTCCAGCTCTATGCCGTTCGGAGAACCGGCTTCGGCCAGCAGGGCTTTGGCTTTCTCCGGATCATAAGGGTATTTTCTGATGGGGCTGTACCCCCAGGTCAACTTGGACAGAGGCGCGTCCGCCACCTCGCCCTGCCCCTCCAGAATATTGCCCACTATCAGATCCAAATCCAAAGCGTAGTTAAGGGCCTGGCGCACTCGTACATCGCTGAGCTTGGGCTTGGTGCAGTTCAAGGCATAATAATACGTCATTACCGAGGTAACTTCCAGGGTCTTGATATTGGGATCGGAAGAAAGGCGCTTCACTTCGGTTACCGGAAGCAACAGCGCTACATCGGCCTGTTTGGATTGCAGCAGAAGGGCGCGGACGGAATCTTCGGGCACGATGCGAAAATGGACGTTCCGCACCATCGGCTCGCCGTCATAATAATTCTCGAAACGCTCCAACACAATCTCCTCGCCCAATTTCCACTCTTTGAACTTGAACGGCCCTGTGCCGACAGGGTTCTTGGCCAGATCCCTGCCATAGGTTTTCAGAGCGGCCGAGCTGATTACAGCGGCCGCCGGGTGGGCCAGAAACTGCACCAATGCGCCGGTGGGATACTTGGTATGCAGCACCACGGTCAACGCGTCTTTTACTTCCACTTTTTGAATGGAACTCAAAACCGAACGCCGCGGAGAGCCTACCTCGGGGTTCAGAATGCGTTCAAAAGAGCTTTTCACATCGTTGGCCGTCAGTTTGGTTCCGTCATGAAACATGACATTCGGCCGCAGGCGGAATGTCCATTCCAGGCCGTCGGCGGAGGTGTTCCAGCTAAGGGCGAGATCCGGCTCTATCTGCATTTTGGCATTGAACCGGGTCAAATTGCTGTAGATATTTTTATTGAACAGCTCTGTGGCCGAATCTGTGGCAAAGTGCGGGTCAAAGGTGGAGGCATCGGCGCCGGTAAGCACAATTAGCCGCTCGGCAACCGGGGCGGCAGGGGCAACGCCAAAGGAACCCGCTGTGACGACAGCCATAGAAACAACAAGCAGCAGAACCCGGATTACTTTTGCTTTCATTGCTTTCCTTCCTTCAAATCATTTGCAGTCCGCTATTTCCGACACACGCTTCTGCAGCAAAGCATCCGCCGCCTTCCACTGTTCGCGGCGTTCGGCAAACTGTTTTTCACAGTCGGCTTTTGCCTTCCTTTGCAGTTTCAGCATACGCTGTATTTCTTTCAGGGCAGTTCCCCCCTGACAAACACGGCGCTCCACATCCACCCGAAAATCCTTGGCCTCGGCCATCTGCTCTTTTGAAAGAGGCAAATCCCGGCCGGCCACTTTTTTGCTCCATTCATTCAGCAAGTCCCAGGTCAGATCATCCTGCCCTTTGCCCGCATTGAAGAGCTGGGAAATGGCGCCGCCCACTATTGTATGCGCCGTACGAAAAGGCAGGCCCCCCTGCATGACCAGACTGTCGGACAACTCCGTGGCGTTGCTGAAGCCTTTGTAAAGCATCCGCTCCATGGCTTCCTTTTTGAAAATCAAGCCCTTGGCGTATTCGACGCTGATCAGGCACATGCCGGTTGCTTCGCGGATGATTTCCAGAACATCTCCCCAGGCCAGCGTGACATCACGACTGGCATAGTATTCCACGGAACTGGCCGCGCAAATGCCGGCGTAGCGGCCCGCGCAGACGCGAGCCTGAGCCCGCACCGAGGCGCAAATAACGGGATTGCGTTTTTGCGGCATAATGCTGCTGGAGTCAATCAGATCATTGGGCAAATCCGTAAATCCGACTTCATTGGAGCACCAGTAGATTATGTCTTCAGCCAGACGCGCCTGGGTCAGCAGGCTCATCAGGGCGGTGTTGGACGCTTCGAGCATATAGTCGGCGCTTACCACGGCGTCTTCCGCATGTTCCCACACGCCGTCAAAACCCAGCAGCCTGGCGGTCAGTTCGCGGTCAATGGGATAGCTGGAGCCGCAAAGCGCGGCGGCGCCCAGCGGGTTGCGGTTGAAACGATCCACGCAAGCCAGTATGCGCTCCAGATCTCTGAGAAAAGGAGCCGCGACGCCGAGCAGATGATGCCCCATGGTTGTGGGCTGGGCCTGCTGCCCGTATGTGTACCCCGGAAAAACAAAATCGGCGGTTTCCTCGATCCTTTCATGCAGTACGGCTATCATTCGCTGCAGGGCGTCGGCGAGCGCGAACAGGGCTTCCCTGAGCTCTATGCGCCACATGGCGGCCTCCACGTCATTACGGCTGCGGGCCACCGGCAATTGCCCGCACGCCTCCGCGCCCACCTTGGCTGTGAGCATATGCTCAAAATTGAGATACAGGTCTTCCAGGCGAGGATCCAATTCCGGCACCATGTTGTCCCATTCCTGCATGGCTCCCAGAAGTTGTCCCGCCGCTTCCTTGGGAATGATTCCCTGCTCAGAGATCATCACCGCATGGGCCTTCATGACCTTAAGCAGATACGAAAAAGATGCAGGGGCCTTTTCGAAGCGCGGCCCGTAATAATACTTCACCACAATCGGGTTTATTTTGCCTTGCACCTGCTCAAAAAAGCCGCCCTCTTTATCCGACATTACAGTGACCTCTTATCTTGTAGGAGTTAATAAAGCGCATAATTCCGCCACAGGGCTGCTCGCCGAACCGTTCAAAACCATTTCCGCCAAGGAGGCTGCTTTGCTTTTTCCTAATATCTGCTCGGTGAGGCCGCTGAATTTTTTTACTATATCGTCCCGGCTCAAGGGATTTGCTCTGGCGCCTTTAGGAGCGATAACCACAGCTTCGGCGCTTTGGCCGCCCTGCCATTCCACACGCAGCCTGGCCCCGCTTTTCAACTCCGCTTTGCGCAGGCGATTCATCTCTTCGCTTTCCGCCACCCGCACTTTGCCGGCCAATTCAAAAAACCGGTCGTCCGCCAAAGCCGTCGGTTCATAATCTTTCGCTTCTCCCTGGCGACCGTGCAAACCCAGGGCTATGCCATAAGGGATGCTCAACTGGGCTGAAATCACAGAATCGCGATCATACATTTTTGAAGCGATAGAGAGGGCCGAGGAGTTTACTTCCACCGTGACGTGGCGAATATCTTCCGGCTTCAATTCCGGATGCTCCTTACTGATCAGCAGGGCTGCGGAATGCGGCGAATGCACCGATTTACAGGAAGCGAACCATTTATATTCCACATCTTCTATGGCGTAGCGTGCATTTGGCCGATCCAATTGCTCCATATCCCAGCTGTCGCTGTAAGCTTGGTAAAAACCGCCATCCGGCGCTTCCAGCACATAATGCGGACCGGTGATGCCCCGTGCGGCCAAGTAAGCGCTCAAAACACCGTCCCTGGCCGCCAGGCCGGGATGAAGACGCTTGGACATGGCGTTATCCGAAGAAAAAGCCCAGCTTCCTCCCGTGCGGCTGCCGGAAATGCCCATGGCGTCGGCCAGCGCCCCTTCGTCCAGTCCCAGTATGGACGCCGTCGCCGCGGCGGCGCCGAAAGCGCCGCAGGTAGCCGTGGCATGCCAGCCGCGTCGGCGGTGGCTCATATAATCCATACCCAAAGAGACGCGCACGATGGCCTCCACCCCCAGCGCTATGGCCCGCAACAGTTGCGCCAAATCGGAGCCTTGCCGTTGGGCCACGGCCAGAGCGGCCGGCACGCAAACCGCCCCTGTGTGCAGTATCGCAAAGTGCACATCGTCCAATTCCCGCACATGACAGAGGGCGCCGCAGATAAACGCCGCCTGATCCGTGCCGGCGCGCTGAAAAGTACCCCAAATCGGGGCGTCGTTTGCGTCGCTGAGGTCAGCCGCAGCGTGCAAAATGCGCCGGCCTTCCGGCGTGGCTGCGCCGTAAATGCCGCTGCCCAGGGTGTCGAGAAGGCAGAGGCGAACCACCTGCTCCACCCGTTCGGGCAAAGGGCCCAGCGAGTGCAGATAGGAAGCCAGACGATCCATGCCGGGCCGATCTTTGTTCATCGCACAGGATTGCGGCTCTAAGTCAGAGGAAAATGGCATGATACCATCCTTTCGCCGGTGTACCTTTGGGCGGGCGCTTCTTGTTCGCAAACAGCCTGACGGTAGCGGCAGCGTGAATGAAAATAGCAGCCGCTCGGCAATTGTGCGGAAGAAGGAATATCGCCCTCCAAGATAATACGGTTGGGCGGATTTGTGGGGTCCGGCACCGGAACGGCGGAAAGCAGCGCTTCCGTGTATGGATGGGCCGGGCTGGCAAGCAAATCTTCGGAACGCAGTATCTCTACCATCTTGCCCAGATACATGACGCCGATATGGTTGGATATATGTTTTACAACGTTTAAGCCATGGGCGATAAAAATATACGTGAGCCCAAATTCCTTTTGCAAATCGGCAAGAAGATTCAAAATCTGCGATTGCACTGAAACATCCAAAGCAGAAACCGGCTCGTCGCAAATTATCATTTTGGGGTTCAATATCAAGACCCTGGCTATGCCGATGCGTTGGCGCTGGCCGCCTGAAAACTCGTGCGGATATTGATCATAATATGACGGCTGCAACCCCACCATTTCCAGCAAGTTATTTACTTTTTCCCGGCGAGAAGCTTTGTCGCCTATGCCGTGTATGATCAAAGGTTCGGTCAATGTCTGGCCGACAGTCATGCGAGGGTCCAGGGAAGCGAAGGGATCCTGAAAAATCATCTGAATATCGCGGCGGCTCCTTTTCAGTTCCTGCTTATTCAGTTTGAACAAATCTGTGCCGTCAAACATGACCTGGCCGTCCGTCGGTTCGACAAGGCGGTTGATTACACGGCCTGCCGTCGTTTTGCCGCAGCCGCTTTCCCCGACAATGCCGAAGGTTTCTCCGCGCACTACGTCAAAAGAAATGCCGTTTACGGCGTGGATGACGCGCCTCGTTTTACCGTTTTCAGTCACGAAGTGCTTTGTAAGATTCTTTACCTCTAAAAGCTTTGGCGCATCAAAGTTCATGCCGTCACATCCATGGACCGGCGTTCTTTGAAAAGCGGAAAATGGCAGGCGACTTTGGAAGCGCCGTGCTGCGCCGTTTCCGGCGCCAGAACGGAGCATAACGGCCGGGTATATGGGCAACGGGGATGAAAACGGCAACCCGGCGGAAAATTGCCGGGAGGAGGCACCATTCCCGCAATCACATTCAAGCGCGCCACATTGTTTTCGATTTTGGGAATGCAGGTTATCAGCCCTTCCGTATAGGGGTGCAAGGGTTGAGCGAACAGGTCCCTGACGGGGGCTTCCTCTACGATTCGGCCGGCGTACATCACGACCACCCGCTCCGCCATTTCCGCCACCACCCCCAAATCATGGGTGATGAAGAGTATGGTCATGCCGAGCTCCCGTTTTAATGTGCGCATTAAATCAAGTATTTGAGCCTGAATGGTAACGTCCAGGGCAGTGGTTGGTTCGTCGGCAAGCAAGAGTCTGGGTTCACAACAAAGGGCCATGGCTATCATAACCCTTTGGCGCATACCCCCGGAAAGCTGATGCGGATAGTCCTTCAGACGCGCTTTTGGGTCGGGAATGCCCACCAAAGAGAGCATATGGGCGGCCCGTTCATCTGCCTGGCGGCGTGAAAGCCCCTTGTGAATGTGCAGCGCCTCTCTGATTTGCATGCCTATGGTGAAAACCGGATTTAAAGAGGTCATGGGTTCCTGGTAAACCATGGAAATGGCATTACCGCGGATGTCATACATGTCTTTTTCCGGCTTTTTCAACAAATCCTGTCCGTCGAAAATTATTTCCCCCCCCTCGTAACGGCCCGGAGGGGTTGGGATCAAACGCAGAATTGAAAGAGCGGTCACGCTTTTTCCGCTGCCGCTTTCACCCACCAAACAGAGAGTGTCCCCCGCGTTAATGGTAAAACTGACGCCATCCACCGCCGGTATTGCTTTGCCTGAGGCATAAAAATACGTTTTCAGGTTGTTGATTTCAAGCAGTGCTCCCAAAATATGTCTCCCTTGCGGATTCGCCTCGACCGCTGTCAGGGTCGCCCTCGCCGCCGGTATAGCAGATAGCTCTTTGGGAGACCAGAGCGTTCACAGTCGTTTAACGGCCGCCGGCCGCCTCTCGGGCGGAAGAGCCTTTGCCGATGAACTCGGGAAAAGACCGGAGCAGATCAAGAAAGCTGGTAAAAATTTCGGAGCAGATGAAACTCTTTTTATAAACGGCCCCATAGTGTATTTCCGGTATGGAATCCTGAAGCTCAAGCGGCGCGAGCACATTATTGAAATCATCAAAATAGAATTGAAAAATGAACTCGGGCAGAATGCCTATTCCCAGACCTCCAGCGCACATTTCCAACATGGAACGATATGATGGGGTCTGAAGAGAAGTCTTTTTATGGGCAATATAAGGAAGCAAAGGCTTGAGTATTGTTGTTGATAAGTTTTTATTTTTTTGCACATTCAAAAAAATAGGTTCTTTAATGTCTTTTAACTGAATTTTTCTTTTTTGATATAGCGCTGCATCTTCTATTCTTGCACAAGCAATGTAGCGGCTAGTAAAAAATGGAGTGAACGAAGTATTGTCAAAATCTATATTATGTAACCCAAGTTTTGCAATAATGCAAATATCGGCTTCATTGCTATACAGCATATCAAGAATTTTTGACGCCGGCATCGAATGAATATATATATTATAATCAGGAAACTTTTTTCTGAATTCACATATAACCTGTGTAAGATAAATAGCTTCAATACTGGGTATGGCGGCGATGGTCAGGCTGTGCTCAAGAGCGGTAACGATGTTGGATGACATGGATTTGATCTTTCCCACAGAAGACACGACATTTTTCGCCTCTTCCAGTACCGGGTGGGCATGCTCGCACAGAAAGGTTCCTTTACGCGTGCGTTCAAAAAGTTTTATTCCCAATTCGTCTTCAAGTTCCGCAATGGCGATACTGATAGAAGGCTGTGAAATATATAATTTTTCCGCCGCCCTGGAAAAAGACTTCGTTTCGGCGATGGTGGTCAGATAAATCAGTTGCTCAAGCTTCATACTCGCACCTCATCAAAGTTTCACCGCAATGTGAAGACAAGATTCTGTTGGACATTCGCGAGAAGGGCAGACCCGGCGGCCAGGGCGCAACGCACGCTTTTCCGCAGTTTGGAGTGGTGGAATCAATAGAATCAACATGGATAAGGGAAGGGCACCTTTTTCGTGCCCACCCCGGATAGCCGCGTGATGTCAATTCAAGCGCGAGACCGACTTCGGGCTTTTTGAAGCCGGCAGACCGCGCGGCGCCCTTGCGGACAGCATGGGCAACGGCTCCTGCATACGTCCCACCCCCCCCCTCACAAGGCATATTCTGCTGTGACCCGCCAATCGATTTCGTCGGTTTTACCGAAGCGTTCTCCATGTCCGCAAACATGAGAGTCATATGCCTCTTATTCACTCGATGCGTCAATATAGTGTCTTAAAACTTCACTCCCAATATAAGGTAAATAGAAAATAATTACTTGATACCCTATATTATTTGTCAAAAAGCTATATTCACCGTGTATAATATTTTTTAATACAGAATATTAAAAATAAAATTTATACTTACCTGAATAATTGATACAAAAAAATATACAAAATGCGAAACATAAAACAACGAGGTAATGCAATATGAAATTTGCAAAAGAAATCGTAGAGCATGCAAAACGAACAGCAACAGCACTGGCTATGGGCGGGCCGAAAAAAGTCGAAAAATTCAAAAAATCCGGAAATATGAGCGCTCGCGAGCGCATCGACTATTTTTTTGACGGAGGTTCTTTCAAAGAGGCCGGGCTCTTTGTGAAGCCGGAAAACCCCGACCACCGCGAAAAAGCTCCGGGCGACGGCAGAATTACCGGTTTCGGCAAAGTGAACGGTCGTATGGTCGGCGGGGTATTCAACGACTTTACGGGCCTTAACGCCACTTCCGCCTATTTCAACAGCGCCAAGAACAGCCATATTAAGGAAGTGTGCAGCCGCAACGGCTACCCCATCGTCATTATGGGCGAGGCCGCCGGCGCCCGCATTCCCGACAATATGGGAGCCGCCGGTTTTGAACACTGCACCCACGGCCGTAAATATGTCCGGCTGCGCGATGTGCCCATGGCCGACGCCATCACCGGAGAATCTTTCGGTTTTTGTTGCTGGAACGCCTGTCTCAGCGATTTCGTGGCCATGAAAAAAGGCGCTCACCTGGCAGTGGCCAGCGATCGCGTCTGCTCCGCGGCCACCAAAGTGGAGGTCGACGCGGAAGAATTGAGCGGATGGAAGCTGCATGCGGAAATTACAGGCCTTGCCGACTATGTGGCTGAAACCGATGCCGAATGCCTTGACGCCATCAAACGGTTTCTCAGCTATATGCCTTCCAACAACAAATCCCTCACTCCGCGCGCCGAAGTGCCGGAGGATTCCGACGAAGCCATAAAGAATATTCTGGACGTTATTCCCGAAGAACGGGCCAAGGTCTATGATGTCAAACGCGTCATTCGCGCCATCGTGGACAAGGACAGCATGTTCGAGCTCAAACCCCGATTCGGCCGCGCCATCGTCTGCTGTCTGGCCCGCATCGACGGCCGCGCCGTGGGCATTATCGCCAACAATCCCTATTTCAACGCCGGCGCCATGGAATACAACGCCTCCGACAAAGCCATCAGCATGATGGTCCTTTGCGACTCCTTCAACATCCCCACCATCTTTCTGGTGGACCAGCCCGGCTTTATGATCGGCCTGGACGGCGAGCGCCACTCCATGCCCCGCAAAATCATCAACTGGATGAACGCCCTCGGCATGATGACCGTGCCCACCTTTGCCCTGCAGCTACGCAAGAATTTCGGCCAGGGCATACTGAATATGGGCTGCACCACGGGCATGCATTGCATGGGCGCCTGGTGGACGGCGGAAACCAGTTTCATGGATCCCGCTTCCGCACTGATCATCACCAAGGGTCTTCGGCCGGAAGATAACCCTGACTTTTTCGCTTCCGAAATGGAAAAGATCAAGGAACTCAACTCGGTTTATGAGCTCGGCCGTGTTTTCGGAACCCACCAGATCATCGATCCGCGGGAAAGCCGGGACTACCTGAAAGATATGCTGGAAATCCACGCTTCCCCGATGAGTTCCATCGGCAAGCACAATCTGAGCAACTGGCCGACGTCATACTGACCATGTCCCCGGCATATGCCGAAATTCTGACCGCCGCCGACCTGTTTCATTTTTTGAACGGCGCTCAGAACCCGTCCACAAAGCCGGCTGACGGCCGGAAAGAGGTCCGTGATGCTGTACAGGAAAAAAATCATCACGCCGGATCAAGCGGCGACACTGGTAAAGGACAACGACAACATTCTGCTGAATCACGGCGCAGCGGCTCCGGATGAATTCATCAAGGCTTTGCTGAAGCGGCACGCAGACTTGCGCAATGTCACTCTTGCCCATCTGCGCATTGAAGGGACTTTGGGCTATTTGACCGACGACTATGACGACGCTTTTTTCCACAAGGCGTTCATGGTCAGCCCTGATGCCCGCGATGCGCTGCGGCAGGGTCGGGCTGATTTCGTCAGCAATTCGCTGACCACAATTCCCGGTTTTTTCGAAGAAGGCCAGTATCCTCTGGATATTTGCGCCATGCAGGTTTCCGAACCTGATGACGAAGGTTATTGCAGCTACGGACTGACTGTCTCTTACATGCCCGCGGCCGTTAGCTGCGCCCGAACGGTAATCGCCGAAATAAACAAACAGTGCCCGTACACCTACGGCAGTCAAATTCATCTTTCAGAAATAGATTATCTCATCGAGGCCGACTACGCGCCCACGGAAACCATATTGCCCCGCGCGGAAGAGCTGGAACGCAAAATCGCCGCATACATAGCGGAAATGATTGAAGACGGCAGTACTATTCAGTTGGGCATCGGAGGAATTCCCAACGCTATCGTGGACGGTCTTAAAAACCACAAAAATCTTGGCGTGCATACAGAACTCATCGGCGACGGCATGGTGGAACTGATCAAGGCAGGCGTCATCACCAACACCCAGCGCAGCTACCATCCGGGCAAAAGTACCGCCACCTTTATCCGGGGCAGCAAAGACACCTACAATTTCGTACACCGAAACCCTGACATTGAACTACTGCCCGTACTCGAGACCAATGCGCCCGCCATCGTGGCGCAGCAGAGCAATTTTGTCGGAGTCAACGGCGCGGTGGAAGTGGACGTGACCGGGCAGATCTGTGCGGAAAGTATCGGTTCCCAACAGATCAGCGGGCCGGGGGGGCAGCTGGATTTCGCTCTGGGCGCCCACATGGGCAAAGGCGGAAAATTCATCATCGCCCTGCCTTCCACCGCCGGTAAGGGAAAGTTTTCACGCATCGTGCCCACGCTGGCGGAAGGTTCTGGCGTCACCACGCCTCGCGCTTTGGCCGACTATGTGGTCACGGAATACGGCGCGGCGTCTCTGCGAGGCAAGACCCTCGCCGAGCGAGCGCGCGCGCTGGTCGACATCGCGCATCCGGCTTTTCGGGAAGAGATAGAGAAAAAGGTCGGTTCCCGGCGGGACATCAACAAGCGTTTTTACCGCGATATCTGAAACATCAACCGAAACTCCAAAAACACGGAGGACGCATGAATCTCAGAAATTGGTTAGCCCGGTACAACTCAATTTCCCTGCCATTCCTGGTAGTCGGCTATCTGACCGCAGGAATGACGCTTGGCTACTTTTTTCCTGAAAACCCTGTCATGGCCGCCTTGCACACCAGCGGCACTTTATTCCCCAAAACTATAGTTACGTTTGCCGCCTTGTTGATATTTAATCTCTTGGCCGGCGCCATGGCAAAACTCATACTTTTCCATAAAGAAAGGGCTGGCAAGCTGTTTGGGCTTATTTTCGGCGTATATGTGACCATGGGCTTCATTTCCTTGATATACGTGACTTGCTGGATTCCTTTCCTGACGGACACTCCCTTCGCACTGCCGGGGCAAGAGGTTCCCAGCGCCGGAGCCTGGTTGGCGCAGATCGGCAACACTTTCGCCAATGTCCTGACGGACCAGCCCTTGATGCAGGCGCTGGTGGGATCTCTTGCGCTGGGCTGGGCCACCGCCAAATTTGAAAAGCTGCATCCTGTTGCCCATGGCTTCATCAAGGTGGGCGATAAAATCTTGCTGATTTTCAAAAAACTGATGTGGTACTACCCCATCATGATTGGCTGCCTTGCCATGGGAATTCCCTTGAAGTTCGGTTCCAAGGGTTTGATCATCTACGGTCAGACAGTGCTGTGGGTAATGCTTGTAATCTGCTCCTGGTGCATACTGATGATCCTGTTCTGCAGATACGGCACGAAGCGCACGTGGAAACAAATTTTCTCTTACTATGGAACAGTATGGTTCGCGGGTTTCGGAATTTGCGGATCCTACGATACGCTCGCAGTCAATATCATATCCGCGGAACGCGACCTGGGATTGCGGGAAGACATCGCCGAGATTTCCATCGTATTCGGTACTGTGCTGAACAAGAACTGCAGCACGATGGCGGTAATACTCACGGCGATCGCCGTGTCAAAACTCCTGGGGCTGCCCATTTCTCTGAGCGAAATTCTGCTGCTCATCCCGCCGGTTATGATTCTGGGGCTTGAATCGCCGGGTGTTCCGGGCGGCGCGGCTTATTTCATGTCGCCAATTATCGCGGTACTCCTCAACGTGCCTGATACAGCCGTATATGTGTCCACATTCGTGGCGGTGTTCAGCGGCCTCATTCCCATGTTCAACTCCGCCGGCAATACGACGGACGATGGCGTGGTCGGATGTATTCTGCAAGATCGTTTTGGTCACTGGATCGATGGCCAGTCCCCGGCCCGGTCCCACACTAAAGAGGAGTTTGCGTGATGCGCAAGGCTGTTGGATATGCACTTATAGCCGTTGGTTCATGGATGCTGGTGTCTCCCCAGTCGCTTACCGGCCTCGCCTACTTGAAATGGATGCATAAATACGCGTTCGCCGGAGAGCCGCTGATGGGCATGGCAGCACTTTGCGCGGCATATTACTGCCTGGATTTTAAGGCACAGGTGCCGGATAAACCCAGCCATTAAAAAAAACATCTTCTACAGAAGGGCAACAGATCGCTGTGTATTCGAACGGCAAGCGCATTCGCATCACTGCATCATCTTGAAACTGAACTTGGGCGCAAAACCCCTATGGCCTGCGTCCGTAAAAAATATAACCATATTATCAGGAGTTGTTATGAGCGCGGTTCTTTGTTCCATGGCAGGCGTGGTCTCCAGTATTCTGGTTAATGTCGGCGACAACGTCGCCGATGGGGATGAACTGATTATGCTGGACTCAATGAAAATGGAAGTGCCCGTTGTTGCAGAAAGCGCTGGCGTCATTACCGCAGTCCATGTGGAAAAAGGTTCCTCGGTGGACAACGGCAGTCTGTTATTTTCACTGGAATAGCATCTGTACTCCAGACTGGGTCATACAGTTTAAAAAGTGAGAGTTCCGGCAAAACAGCCTAAAAAACAAAGCGGCAGCAGCTGCTTCATAATTGATTATGAAGCAGCTGCTGCACCGGACAAGGCACGCCGCGCTGCCCGCGCGCGGGCCGGTTTTTCAAACCGGCCATTGCTGCCGGCTGTTAGCCGGACAGCAATGACACGAAATCATCAACAGAGAAGAGGAATGGGGAGGCGTCATGATATTTCGCGGAGCAGCGCCCGCAGCAATGCATGCGCATATCTTGGAATACTGAGTATGTTTCCGCCGCTTATTCATGTTGATTGCATTGATTCCACCACTGCCGAGCTGCGAAGAAAAATGCGCGTTGCACCCTTGGCCGACGGAACCGCCCTTCTCGCGGACGCCCAGACATCCGGTCGCGGCAGATTCGGGCGTTCCTGGCATTGTGAAGCAGGCACGGGTCTGCTGTGCACGCTGTGGTTCAACATGGACCTTCCTCTCGCATCGCTTGCGGCTTTTCCCCTTTTGCCCGGGCTTGCCGTACTGGACGCGCTGGATAGTCATGGTATCCGCGCGGCATGCAAATGGCCCAACGACATCCGCATACGAGGCAGAAAACTCTGCGGCATCCTGACTGAATGCGTCGCGGGCTCTTCAGGGCTCATACAGGGAGTTTTCATCGGTATCGGCATGAACATTCTGGCGGCGCCCCCGGTCGAAAAAGTGCAGCCGGCCCCCGTCGCCCTGACGGAAATCGGCGCAGGACCGTGGGATACCCGCCGCCTGTGCGATGATTTGCGTATGGCTTTGCACCGCAAAATACAGGCATGGAAACAAGGAGAACGCCCCCGGCTCATACAGGAGTGGATCTCCCGCTGCGACCATATGAATCTTCCCGTGCTCGTCACCTATAATGGAAAAAAAACTGCGGGCATCACACGCGGCATCGGCCCGCAAGGACAGCTT
Source organism: Desulfovibrionaceae bacterium (assembly GCA_031548325.1). Classification (GTDB taxonomy): domain Bacteria; phylum Desulfobacterota; class Desulfovibrionia; order Desulfovibrionales; family Desulfovibrionaceae; genus FLUQ01. Next base: position 7,032 of record JAVBRE010000257.1, on the reverse strand, counting down.
CTGTTGCAAGTGGGCGGTCAGATAGTAGAAATATGGCATGATGATGTTACAGGATATATTGCGCATAGCGTGTAAAAATATTGAACCGCATCGCATATTCAAATTTTTAAGCGGATATGGAAAATAAAATCGGCACCCATCGCGACGGTAGCAAACTTTTTTGACGCAATGCCGAATCGCATCGCGTATTTTTTCAGGAGTATATATGTTTCAATCCGTTCTGATTGCCAATCGAGGCGAAATAGCCATCAGGGTTATCCGGGCCTGCCGTGATATGGGCATTAAATCGACAGCCGTGTATTCCGACGCCGATAAGGACGCCCTGCATGTGCGCATGGCTGACCAGGCGATACATATCGGCGCCAGTATACCTCTTAAAAGCTATTTGAACGTCGAAGCCATTCTCAAAGCGGCCAAAGACGCCAACGTGGAAGCTATCCACCCCGGTTACGGGTTTTTGTCGGAAAGTTCGGATTTTGCCCAGGCGGTGGAGGACGCGGGACTTATCTGGATAGGCCCCCGGGCTGACATATTAAAGCACACCGGCGATAAAGACGCCACCCGGGCCAGCATGCAGCAGGCCGGTCTGCCCATTATTGAAGGCAGCGATGTTCTGCGCAGCATTGAAGATGCCGTATCCACAGCCGACAGGCTCGGTTATCCGATTATCCTCAAACGCACGCACGGTGGAGGCGGTAAGGCCATGTACGCGGCCCACTCGCCCGCTGAATTGCAAAAAATACTGACAAAGCGCATTGATATCACCGCTGTCAATTATTACATTGAGCGATACATCCAATACGCCCGTCACATTGAAGTGCAAATCGCAGCCGACAATTATGGCCATGTAATACACCTGGGTGAAAGAGATTGCTCATTGCAGCGTTTAAATCAAAAAATTATAGAAGAAACTCCTTCACTGGCTCTTTCCCCGCAGATGCGCCAGAACGTATGCGATTTGGCTGTGAGAGCCGCTCGTCACCTTCATTACAACAACGTCGGCACGGTAGAATTCTTGTTTGATATGGAACAGCATAAATTCTACTTTTTGGAAGTTAACCCCAGAGTGCAGGTGGAACATGGGGTTACAGAGGCTGTGACCGGAGTGGACATTGTGCGCCAGCAGATAAAAATAGCCCAGGGGCTGCCGCTCAACTGGAAACAGAGCGACATCAAATTCAACGGCCATGCCATACAATGTCGCATCAACGCCGAAGATCCGCATAAAAAATTTCTTCCTTCCCCCGGCGCCATAACTTTTATGAGCCAGCCGGGAGGACCCCAGATACGAGTGGACAGCAGCGTAACCACCGGTTCGGAAATCGCGCCGTTTTATGATTCGCTGATAGCCAAAATAATCGCGCATGGCGCTAACCGCGGCGATGCCATACTGGTTATGGGTCGCGCCTTGCATGAATTCATCATGGAAGGCGTTAAAACCAATATTGATCTGCATCAGTGCATGATGGCCGATATGGATTTTCTGGCCGGCAATTATGACACGCGCTACGTTGAAAATAAATTTATAAAATCATGGAGTATGGCTGGTATAAAACCAGCAAAACCATAAGATATAGCTTGTATCACCAAACGAGGTCTCATTCTTAGCTATTCAGAATTACAGAAATTTAAGAAATAACGAGCAATGCGACATGGAAAGAACTATTGTCTTTGAAAAATGCGATTCCGTTGCGCGAATAACCCTGAATCGCCCTAAACAACTCAATGCCCTCAATACACAACTTCTGTATGAGTTGGATTCAATTTTGGATATTGTTAAAGCGGAACCGGAAATACGGGTCATCTTATTGCAGGGAAGTGGAAAAAAAGCTTTCGCGGCAGGCGCGGATATAAGCGAAATGGCGTCGTTCACGCCGGAAGAAGCCTACGCATTCAGTGTGTTCGGCAATTCAATATTCAACCGTTTGGCCGGCATGACGCAACCAAGCATCGCCATAATACAGGGAGCTGCTTTGGGCGGCGGTTGCGAATTGGCGCAGGCATGCGACATTCGGCTGGCCGGTGAAAATGCGAGGTTCGGCCAGCCTGAGGTCAGTTTGGGAATCATTCCCGGTTTCGGCGGAACACAGCGTTTGAGCCGGCTGATCGGGCCAAGCAGAGCAAAATATATGCTTTTTTCCGGGGCCATGATAGACGCGGCAACTGCCTTGCGCTGGGGGTTGGTTGATGCGGTGACGCCTGACGATCAACTGGAATACGAAGGTTTGGCTCTGGCTCACAGTATCGCGGCCAACACGGCCTATGCCGTCGCTCAATGCAAACAAAGCGTGACTGCCGGCCTGGACCATGGCTTTAACACGAGCATTTCTTATGAAAATCAAGCATTCAGTCTGTGCTTTTCCCGCCAGGAGCCCAAAATGCTGATGCAAAATTTTTTAGCAAAACATAAAACCAAATAGCCCGCTTCGATGGGAGAAAATTTCATGGCCGACATTTTAGTGATTGGCGCCGGAGCTATGGGCCAAGGAATTGCCCAGGCAGCTCTTCTTAACAATTGCCGTGTATATATGCATGATATTAATAAAAAATTAACAGATCAGGGGATAAAAAACATATATGAATTTTTAAGCAAAAAAACGCAACAAAGAAAAATTACTGAAGAAGATGCTTTTATTTACAGGCATAATGTTTATCCTGTATATAATATTGCAGATGCTGTGCACTGCAAATTTGTCATTGAAGCTGCCTTGGAAGATCTTTTCATAAAAGAAAAAATATTTTCTTGTCTGGATTCCGCGATGAATCAGGAGTGTATCCTGGCCAGCAATACCTCAAGCCTCAGCATTACTGCAATGGCCGCTGTTACAAGGCGTCCCGACAAAGTCATCGGCCTGCATTTTTTTAATCCTGCGTCGGTGATGCCACTGGTAGAAGTTATCAGAGGCAGTTTCACTTCGGATGACACTTGCAAGGCAGCCTTGGAGCTCTGTGCGAAGATGGGAAAAACGGCGGTGACAGTAAACGAGGCGCCCGGTTTTGTTGTTAACAGAATTCTCATCCCCATGATTAACGAGGCCGTTTTTATTCTTTCCGAGGGAATAGCCGGCGCCGAAGAGATAGATAAGGCCATGTGCCTGGGAGCGAATCATAAAATAGGCCCCCTGGCCCTGGCTGACCTCATTGGTCTGGATGTATGCCTGGCGATCATGGAGTCGTTGCACGCAAACCTTGGAGAAGACAAGTACCGGCCTGCTCCGCTCCTGCGTAAAATGGTGCAGTCAAAACAACTGGGACACAAGACCGGCAGCGGTTTCTTTGCAACCGCATAGTGCAAGGCAGTCTCCCATGGGCAACGCCCCGTCCGGTTTCCAGACGGGGCGCCGCGCACTATGAGCCGCCTTCCGCGAGTTTCAGAACGATCACTCCTCCCACGATCATGCCCACTCCCAGGGCGCGCCCGGCATTAAGCAGATCGCCGAACAAAATTACGCCCGCCGCAAAAGCTCCCGCCGCTCCTATCCCCGTCCAGACCGCATAGGCTGTTCCTATGGGGATATTTTTCTGGGCCAAATAGAGAAGCCAGCCGCTGACCCCCATGGAAACCGCGGAAAAAACAATGTACGAAAGGCGGTGCCCGGATGCCTGCGCCAGCTTGAACCCCAAAGGCCACCCGATTTCGCATATTCCGGCCAAAAAAAGAAAAATCCAGGCGCTCACCGTCATCCTCCAGCTTATTATTGTTAAATAAAATAGTACCCACTCACTTTCCTGACAAAACCATTTGCATACGCACAGGAGTTTTGTAAGGATGAGGTATAGGGTAACCCTAGAGTCAAGGACAAACATGAAAAACAAATCCGCGATGAGCAGCGGCGAATTCGCCAAATTGTGCAAAACAACGAAAGAAACCCTTTTTCATTACGACAGAGAAAATCTGCTCAAACCGAAATACCTTTCGGAAAGGGGCTACAGATACTACAGCGCGGAGCAGTTTTTCACTTTTGACATAATCTCGATACTCAAAGAAGCAGGCAGCTCGCTGAAGGAAATAAGGACATTGATTCGCGGCATGAACGGCGAACGGCTTTTGCATCTTCTTGAGGAAAGAAGTGCTTTTCTCAAAAAAAAAAGAGAGAGAATGGAACAACGAGAAATAATGCTCAATGACATGATTGATTGCACTCGCGAATCGTTACATATTGATTATGATACATTTATGGTGCAGCGGCATGAAGAAGAATGTCTGGAAGCACTGCCGACAACCGCCTCTCCGTTGGAGCCCTCGGCCGAATTCGCGGAACGTTTTGCCGAATACATTGGTCTTTATGAAAAACAGAACAGAGTTCCCAGCTATCCTTTCGGCGTCATCCTGATGCAGGCGGATGTGATGAACGGCCGCTATCTGGAAAGATTTCTCTTCAGCAGCGCAACACGGTTCACGCCGAATTTCCAGCTCCACAAAAAACCGGCGGGCAGCTACGCCGTCCTTGCCCACAGGGGAACGGTGCATACGCACATGCGGTCATTTGACGGAATGATTCAAAGGATACGGGATTCCGGACTGAGCATCGCGGGAAACGCGTACGTTTATGACCTGATGAGCGTTTCTTCGCTTGACTGCGGCGACATTCATTCCAGCAAGTATTGCATCAGGGTGGAGTAAATTCGGTCCGCGCGGCCGCGTCTTTCGGCCGGCGCATACGGAACGCCGCGGCAAGCCGGGCCGCAACGCCAGCTTGACATGGTTTCGTCACCGAGATATACCGATTTAGCAAACCGGTTTCTAAATAAATAATCGTTTGTTCGACGCGGGGAGCAATGCGGCAAAAATCGGTGACCATACTGGATATCGCCAGACGGGTCGGGGTTTCCAAGACCACCATATCCCGCTATCTCAACGGACAATATGAATTCATGTCCGGCGAGACCCGTAATGCCGTCGCCCGGGCCATTGAAGAACTCAACTACCGCCCCAGTTACGTCGCCCGCAGCCTAAAATCCAAGCAGAGCAAACTGGCGGGCATCGTCATCCACAGTCTTGAAAACCACGTTATCGTCCTCTTTCTGCGCGGCCTGTGCGACGTGCTGTACGAGCACGGCTACAGCCCCATCATCCTTAACAGCTACAACGGCGAGGCGCTGGAAATCCAGAACCTGCTGACCTGCCTTGACCAACAGGTGGACGGAATCATTCTCAGTCCCTCTTCTTCCAATTTTTCCTTCTATTCCGACATCTGCAAGCGCGGCACACCGGTGGTGATGGCCAACCGCTACGCCGCGGACTGGCAGTTCGACGCGGCCTACACCGATCATTACGCCATGGTGCAGCAAGCCATGAACCATCTGTGGGGCAACGGTTACGCCCGTATCGCCTTCATTACCGACAACCTTGCCCCCATCAGCACCAAGGCCTGGCGCGAACAATCATTTGCGGACTTCATGACCCGGGTCCGTCCGGGTGAAGAACACGACATTTTCTATTTGCCGCCGGGGTCGCAGCAGGACTTGTCAGTCAAAGCCTGCCAGGCGGTGGCGACTTTTTTACAGCGCCACCCTCTTGAGCGCAAAGCCCTGGTTTGCGCCAACGCGGCCGTGCTCTGCGCGGTTCTTGCCGCCGTACAAAAGCTCGGCATATCCATTCCCGCGCACCTCGGCCTGTGCGGGTACGACGCTTTCGACTGGGGCGCCCTGATTCGCCCCGGAATAACATCTCTGAACCAGCCTTTTCTGGAATTGGGGCGCGCGGCGGCGCTGCTGCTGATGGAACGCCTGAGCGGCAAACTGCCGCCGGAGCCGCAAATCAGAAAGCTGCAAGGCGAACTGGCGATTCGCGAATCCACCGGCAGTTGGCAAAGCGTTTGAGAATTTGCTTTCTCACTTTTGTGGATCGGTTTCTAAATTTTTGTATTCCAGCTTTGTTGAATGCACTTTTTTTCTTATTTTTAGTTTACCGGTACACTAATCCTACAAAAAGCAAACAATGAAAAATGATAATAATATTACTATGCTAACCAAAGGAGTACCTACCCATGCGCATCGATGTTGAAAAATGTTCCGGTTGCGGCCTCTGCGTGCCGTATTGCCCGGCGGAAGCCATTACCCTGGAAAACAAAAAGGCGCGGATCGATGAGGACGCCTGCATCGAATGCGGCAATTGCATCCGGCCGCGCGTCGTCAAATGTCCCAAGAGCGCCATTTTTGAGCCTGCGGAAAACACCAGCGGTCCCCGCCTGTTTCGCCGCTTTCTCAGCGACCCGTCCACAGCCACGCCCACGGGCGTTCCCGGCCGCGGCACGGAAGAGGTCAAGACCAACGACGTCACCGGCCGCGTGCGCCGGGGCGAAATCGGCATCGCCATCGAAATGGGGCGGCCGAACATTGGCACGACCATCGCCGAACTGGGCAAAGTCTTCGGCCCCCTGGCCGCCAAGGGCGTTGTCTTTGAAGAGTGCAACCCCACCACCCTGCTTTGGGACGACGAAAAGAAAGAAATCAAGCCCGAGATGCGGGGCGAACGGGTCATGTCCGCCATCATCGAAGCCTCCATTCCTATTGAACGGGCCGAAGAAATTCTGAACGACATCAAAGAGATAGCGGGAACGCTCGATACCGTGTTCTCCCTTGACGTCATCTGCTGTTACGACGAGGACGGCTCCATACCCATTCTGCCGATTCTCGAACGTCTGGGCATGACCCCGCGCATGAACGCCAAGGTCAACCTGGGCATGGGCAAACCTCTCGCCTCCATCGCGAATTAAGGGAGATACGAACATGACGCACTCACTGCACCGCCGGGGCACGCCCGAAGAGCTCCGTAACGATTACATCATTCTGGTGACCGCGGCCGCCAACATCAACAACGAAGGGGCCATTCCCAAAATCGCCAAAGTGCTCGACGTGCTCTGGGACATCGGTCCCAGCAACATCGGCTCCAACGAAACAGGCACCGTGCTGTCCGGGGTAACCAAAGAGATCATCCGTAACGGCCTGACCCGCATTCCGCGTATTCGCTCCAACTTCAACAGCAAAGAAAAAGTCTGGAAGGCCATCAAAGAATTGCAAAAGCTGGAC
>JAVBRE010000087.1:0-13508 GCA_031548325.1 Desulfovibrionaceae bacterium | reverse complement strand
CCGGAGAGGCGCGGATCCGCGCGCGGTGGAATGGTCGCTCCCCGCACGGGAGCGTGGATTCAAACGACAAAAAACAGCATCAACTGCCGCCGCGCCTGGTCGCTCCCCGCACGGGAGCGTGGATTGAAACCAGACCTCTGTTTGCACCCGAGGCTTGCGCAACAGTCGCTCCCCGCACGGGAGCGTGGATTGAAACGAGGGCAAGCCCGTCACCATCGACCACCCCGACGAGTCGCTCCCCGCACGGGAGCGTGGATTGAAACCACTTTCCGCCGTGGTAGCGCAGGAAGGGGCGGGAGTCGCTCCCCGCACGGGAGCGTGGATTGAAACCCGCGCCGACGATACGCCCGGCGGCAATATCCGCGTCGCTCCCCGCACGGGAGCGTGGATTGAACTTTGACTCATCCGCGAGGGCGAAGATTCCCCGCGGTCACTGAAGGCGCTATGCGCTGTTCGCTTGCGGGCGGATACTTCGCTGCGTTTCGTATCCGCCGGAGCATATTCGAAATTAAAACGCTTTACCGGCGCTTGAACAGCGATCCCAAAATGTTTCGGGCTATGGGCACAAGAATGGATTTGGCCACCCCGGTCCACATGCGTTTTGACTCGGTCGCTTCGCGCTGTTCCTGCTTTTCCGCGACAGCCCTGGCCCTTTCTTCTTCCTTGCGGGCTTTTTCTTCCGCCTTTTCCCGAGCGGCCTGTTCTTTGGCTTCGGCCTTGTCCCTGGCCGCGATATCTTTTGCCGAAAGGCCGGCGTCAGGGCGTTCCGCCAGTTTCTCGGCGGCGGAAAAACGGTCCTGGGCCTGAGAATAAAAGCGGTAGACCAGCGAACTTCGCGTCATGCGCTCGCGTTCTTCGGCGGCCAGGGGGCCGATCTGACCCTGGGGCGGCAGAATAAAAGAACGTTCCACCGGCCACGGCGCGCCTTTTTCATCCAGAAAGGAGACCAAAGCCTCGCCGATGCCCAGTTCAGAGATGACCTTTTCCGTATCAAAGCCGGGGTTGGCCCGAAAAGTCTGGGCTGCGACCTTGACGGCTTTCTGGTCCTTGGGGGTATAGGCGCGCAGAGCGTGCTGCACGCGGTTGCCGAGTTGCCCCAGCACGGAATCGGGCACGTCCGCCGGGCTTTGCGAGATAAAGTACACGCCCACCCCTTTGGAACGGACCAGACGGACGACCTGCTCGATTTTTTCCAGCAGCGCTTTGGGTGCTTCGTCAAAAAGCAGGTGCGCCTCGTCGAAAAAGAAGACCAGCTTCGGTTTGTCCGGGTCGCCTATTTCGGGCAGCACGGCGAAGAGTTTGGTCAGCAGCCAGAACAGAAAGGTCGTGTACACTTTGGGCGAGGCCATCAGCTTGTCGGCGGCCAGAATGTTGATGACGCCCTTGCCTTCCGCGGTCTGGATCAGGTCGTCGATGTTGAGGGCCGGCTCGCCGAAAAAAGCGTCCGCGCCGCCTTCTTCCAGGGTAAGCAGGCCCCGCTGGATGGCGGCGACGCTGGCGGCGGAGATGTTGCCGTAGGCCGATTGCAGTCTGGCCGCGCTGTTGCCGACATACTCCAGGGTTTTGCGCAGGTCCTTGAGATCGATGAGTTCAAGCTTTTCATCAGCCGCCACCTTGAAGACCAGGGTCAGCACCGCGGTCTGGGTGTCGTTCAAAGACAGCAGGCGGGCGAGCAGCAAGGGGCCCATGTCGGCGATGGTGGCCCGCACCGGCGCGCCCTGCTCGCCGAACACGTCCCAGAACTGCACGGGAAAGGCCTGAAAGACGAAGCCTTTGTCCGCAAGGCGGTACGACTCCACGCGTTTGACGATGCTTTCCTTGTTGCCGCCTTTGGCGGCCACGCCCGAAAGATCGCCCTTGACGTCGGCCGCGAACACCGGCACGCCCATCTGACTGAACGTTTCGGCCATGGCTTGCAGGGTCACGGTTTTGCCTGTGCCCGTGGCGCCGGTTATCAGCCCGTGGCGGTTGGCCATCCTGGGCACAAGGCAGATCTCGCTTTTGCCGTCGATGGCGATGAAGGCCCGCTTTTCGTTGTCGAACATGCTTTCTCCCGTGGATCAATCCGGTTCCGGCCGGTCGGTTTTTTAAAGCAATATAATTTTGAAACTGCTCGGCAGACGCGAAGCGGATGCCCGCGAATCATGTCGTTTATCTTCGTAATTTCGCGTTGTTATATGCTACATCCTGTGCCGTTTACGAAACTTCAACTGTACAATTTCAAAGTTCCAATTCTCTGGAAGCCAGGGTTTGCAGCAGGCGGGCGGCGAACATGGCCGCACCGTATCCGTTGTCGATGTTGACCACGGCAATGCCGGGCGAGCAGGATGAAAGCATGCCCGCCAGCGCGGCGAAACCGCCCATGGCCACGCCGTAGCCCACGGACGTGGGCACGGCCACCACGGGTTTGCCCGTCAGTCCGGCGATGACGCTGGGCAGCGCCCCTTCCATGCCGGCCGCCACAATGAGCACCAAGGCCTTGTCGAATACGGGCAGCCAGGGCCGAACCCGGTGCAGCCCGGCAACGCCGATGTCGGCGGCCAGGCCGGCCCTGATGCCGTGAAACAGCGCCGTCCCCAAAGCTTCAAGGGCCACCGGCATGTCCGAGGTGCCGGCCGTGACCACCATCAAGTCTCCGGCTTCCGGCCAGGGCGGACTCTGGGGCAGGGGCCGGTTACGGCTGAAAATGGCGGCTTCCGGCCAGAAGATGCCGTCGGGAAAGGCGTTTTTCAGCGCCGCGCCCTGTTCGTCCGTGGCGCGGCTGACCAGCACGGGAGTCTTGCCGTCCGGGCCGGAAAGAGCTCGCACGGCAGTAATCAACCGGTCAATGCTCTTGCCGCGCGCGAACACCGTTTCCGGCGCGCCGGTGCGCAGCTTGCGGTGGGTGTCCACGGTCACCCCATCCATCATCTGTTCAAAAGGGGCGAACCGGAGTTGCGCGGCGGCGTCTTCCGGCGAAAGGCCGCCCGCGGCCACACGGGCGAGCAGGGCGGCAAGAGGATCGGTTTCCGGCATGGCGTCAGGGGTAGAGGTTTTATCGATCCGGCATGTTCTATAGCATGGGCTGGTGGCCGCCACAAGCAAAGGCGGCGAGGGGGAACGGGGCGGATTGACGGGGTGTTTTGGCGGGCATTGTTTTTTGAGGCAATTTTTTTAACAAGGCCGGTCTGGTATTTATGCGGCTGATAGTTGATAAAGCGGCCGCTTGCGGGTATGAGCACTTGTATGTCTGCACGCCGCGTCCTTTTTCTCGCGCCGGCCCAGTCGGTGACACGCATTTTTCCGCAGCTGCGGGATTCCGGCTTTGAGGTGGGCATCGCCGAAAATCTCAAAGGGGCCTCTTCTTTTATCCGCAAGGCCCCGGTGAATGCCATTTTTTCCCGCCCCGCCCTGCCCGGCTACCGGGTGGAGGATCTGCTCAGCGTGGGACAGGAAGATCCGGCTTTTCCGCCGGTCTACATCTTCACGGACAGGCCCGGACCGGAAGAAACCCTGCGCCTGATGGAGCTGGGCGCCAAAGACTACTGGGTGGAGCCCCTGCTTTTCGAGCAGATCGCCGCGGCCGTGCCTCTGCGCAAAGAGGCGGCGGCCGTGCCCGCATCCAGCACGCTGGGCGGCAGAAAGCCGGAAATCAAAGGCCCGCGCATCGTGGGCGTCAACCCCGCCATTGCCAAAGTGCTGGCTTTAGCCAGGCGGGTAGCCAGATCAAAAGCCACGGTGCTTATTTCCGGAGAATCGGGCACCGGCAAGGAAATGTTCGCCCGCTATCTGCACGCGGAAAGCGACCGGGCGGAAAAGCCCTTTATCGCGGTCAACTGCGCCGCCCTGCCCGAGCATCTGCTGGAAAGCGAACTCTTCGGCCCTGAAAAGGGCGCCTTTACCGGGGCCATTGCCCGCAAGCTGGGCAAGTTCGAGTTGGCCGACGGCGGCACCTTGCTGTTGGACGAAATTTCCGAAATGGATCTGGGTCTGCAAGCCAAACTGCTGCGCGTACTGCAAGAAGGCGAAGTGGACAGGGTCGGCGGCATGGAAACCGTGGCCGTGGACGTGCGCATTCTGGCCACCACTAACCGGGATCTGGAAAGCTGGGTTAAAGAAGGCAAATTTCGGCAGGATCTTTTCTTTCGTCTCAACGTCATTCCCTTGCGTCTGCCTTCCTTGCGCGAGCGGGGCGAAGATATAGTGACCCTGGCCCGTTTCTTTGCTGACATGTACACCCGCGAATATAGCCTGCCGCCGGTTTCATTTTCTCAAGAAGCTCTGGACTGGCTGAACGGTTACGACTGGCCGGGCAATGTGCGTGAGCTTCAGAATCTGATGGAACGGGCCGTGCTGCTTTGCGGCGGCGCTCCCGTCACATCCGCCCATTTTTTGCTGGACCCCGATGCCTGGCCGCTCTTTGCCGAAGACGCGCCCCTGCCGGACGCTCCGGCCGGAACGCCCTCCGGCGCGCCGGAAGGCGCAGTCGCCGCCGGAGCGGGAAGCGTCGAAGCGAACTTTCAGGGCGCGGTGATCCCCCTGCACGAGATGGAACGGCTGATGATCATCAAAGGACTGGAACACACCCAGGGCAATCGTACCCAGGCCGCCGACCTGCTGGGCATTTCCGTGCGCACCTTGCGTAATAAATTGAACGAGTACCGCATTCGGGGTTTGGAGATAGACTAGGCAGCGGCGGCATATTTGGCGTGATGCCGCGTCAGACGGCCCTTTCGGCTCCGGTCATGTACCAAAAGAGTACACTCCCGTCGCCGAAAAGGCCGTCTTTCTTGCTTGACTCCAAATATGCCGCCGCTGCATCCGGCGCATGTTCTGTTGACTAAGCGGGCCTGTTCTTCTAGTGTACCCGTTTCCATAGCCTCCCCATTGAGGGGTCAAGGGGCGAAAGGCCCCTTGAGGGGCGCGGGGCAAATCTCCGCTCCCGTAAAAGGAGAATCCATGCTTGATCTTATACGGCAGCGCGCCCAGTCCTGGGGCGTCAAAATTGCCTTCGGCATCATCATTCTGGTTTTTGTGTTCTGGGGCGTCGGCAGCTACAACCAGCCTTCCCCCGGCGTGGCCGCAACGGTCAACGGCAAGCCCATCCTGATGCAGGAATTCAGCGAGCTGGCGCACCGCCAGACCGAGCAGGTGCGGGCCATGGACCCGAACATGAGTGAAGAGGCGATGAAATCTCTGAACATCCGGGGGCAGGTCCTGCAGATGATAGTCACCCGCGCCATGTTGGAACAGGAAGCCGCCCGTCTGAACATCACGGTGACCCCGCTGGAGCTTTTGCGCGTCATCAGCGCCATACCCGCCTTCAAAGATGAAAAGGGAGCCTTTGCCCGCGCTCGCTACGAAAAAATTCTGGAACAGCAGGGCCAGTCCGTGGTCAAGTTTGAGCAGGATATGGCCCGCGACCTGCTCATGGAGAAAATGCGCGGCTATGTGGTCATGGCCGCCAGCGTCTCGCCCGAAGAAGCCCGTCGCCGTTTTTCTTTTCAAATGGAACGCAGAACCATTTCCTACGTGCTTTTTGATCTGAACGATTACCGGGCCGGCGTGAGCATCGGCGACGACGCGGTGAAAACCTATTACGACGCCAACCAGAGCCTGTTTGCGGAACCGGCCAAGACGGCCTTGCGCTTTGTGGAAGTGACCCCCAAGACTCTGGCCCCGTCCATGACCGTTTCCGATGCGGAAGTGAACGAAGCATATGCGCGCGGCCCGCAGCGCTACCACCTCAGCCAGATCGCGCTGACCCTCGCCGCGGACGCGGACGCGGCCAAGGATGCCGAAGTCAAAGCCAAAATTGAAGGCATCGCCAAAGAGATCGCGGACGGAGCGGATTTCGCGACCGTGGCCAAAGAAAAATCCGAAGATCCTTCTGCCGCTGCCGGCGGCGATGCGGGCTGGGTGCCGAAGAACAGGCTGGACCCCGTAGTGGTCGCGGCGCTGCAGAACCTGAAAAAGGGCCAGCTCACGCAGCCGTTGAAAGTGCCCGCCGGCTATGTGCTGCTGCGGCTTGAAGAAAGCGACCCCGACTGGTCGCTGCCCGAAGCGGAAATCAAGGCCGCCCTGCGCCAGTCCATCGGCGAGGAAAAGGCCGCCCTGGCCTTTCGCGACATTCAGGGTCAGGCCGAGGACATGCTGGTGTTGAACAAACCCCTGGATGAAATAGCCAAAGAATTGCACGTCGCCGTGCAGACCACCCAGCTCGCTCCCCGCGACAGTCTGGCCCAGGCCCTGAGTTTGAAGAAGGCCTTTGCCCCCTCCCGCTTTGACGGGGCCGCCGGCGCCCTGGTGGGCAGCATTCTGGAAACCGAGGACGGCTTTGCCGTGGCCGAGATCAGCGGTCAGCAGGCGGCCGGGGTGAAATCTCTGGACGCGGTGCGCGCCGATATCGTGGAAGTGCTGACAAAGCAGGAAGCGGAGAAAAAAGCCGAGGAAGCGGCCCGTAAGGCCGCGCCGGAATTCGCCAAGGGCGTGCCCGACGCGTTCAAAGACAAGCTGCTGACCAGCGCCGCCTTCGGCCGGCAGGGTGAAATTCCCGGTCTGGGTTATTCCCGCGCTTTGGCCGACGCCGTGTTCGGTTCTCCTCTGGGCGTCTGGCTGGCGCAGCCTTATGCCACGTCAAAGGGCGCGGTGCTGGTCATGCCGGTTGAAAGCATCGCCATGACCGATGCGGAATGGGACGGCCTGCGCGACCGGGTTGTGCCGGGCCTGTTGCAGGCCAAGCAGAACGAACTTTTTTCCGCGTATCTGCGCGATTTGGGCGAGCGAAGCAAGGTGGATGTGCCTAATCCGGAGATAATGCGAGACTGAAAAGGCCGGCTGTGATGGCGCCCGCCTTACCCATTGACGCCGTTCTGCCGCAAATCCGCGCGGCCCTCGGGGTCTCTTCCCGCCTGATTGTGGAAGCTCCGCCCGGCGCGGGCAAAACCACCCGCGTGCCCCTGGCGCTCATGAGCGAGCCTTGGCTGGGCGCGCAAAAAATCGTTATGCTCGAACCGCGCCGCCTGGCGGCCAAGGCCGCGGCCCGGCACATGGCCGCCCTGCTGGGTGAAGAAACCGGGCAGCGCGTGGGTTTTCGAACAGCGCTTGAAGGCAGGGACGGCCCGGCCACGCGGGTGCTGGTGGCGACCGAAGGCATCCTGACCCGCATGATTCAGACCGACCCCGGCCTTGAGGGGGTAGGCTGCGTTATCTTTGACGAGTTTCACGAACGTTCGCTGCACGCGGATCTGGGGCTGGCGCTGTGTCTGGACAGCCAGAGCGCTTTGCGTCCGGACCTGCGCCTTATCGTCATGTCCGCCACTCTGGACGGCGCGCGGTTGGCTGATTTTCTGGGCGACTGCCCGCGCGTTGCGGCTTCAGGCAGAAACTTTCCGGTAACTGTCCGTTATAAACCTCCATCACGGCCCGGTCTTGCCTGCGAAGATCTGGCGGCCCAGGCGGCGGGCGAGGCCCTGCGCGCGGAGTCGGGCGGCATCCTGGTCTTTCTGCCCGGCGCGGCCGAAATACGGCGCACGGCCGAGATTTTGAGTCCGGCCCTGCCTGACGGCGTGCAACTGAGGCCCCTGTATGGCGATCTGCCGCCGCAAGCCCAGGACGCGGCCGTGGTCCCGGCAAAGCCCGGCGAGCGCAAGGTGGTGCTGGCCACCAACATTGCGGAATCCAGCTTGACCATTGAAGGCGTGCGCGTGGTCGTGGATTCGGGTCTGGCCAGGACTTTGCGCTTTGAGCCGACCTGGGGCATGAGCCGCCTGGTGACGGAGCGCATCTCCAGAGCTTCGGCGGACCAGCGCCTCGGCCGGGCGGGCAGGCTGGAAGAAGGCCTCTGCTTGCGGCTGTGGTCCGAATGGGACCAGGCCGCCCTGCGGGCCGAAAGCATGCCGGAAATATTGGAGGCGGATCTGGCCTCCCTCTGCCTGGAGGTCGCGGTCTGGGGCCTGACGGTCGGCGATATTCCCATATCGTTGCGCTGGCTGGACGCGCCGCCGAAAAATGCCTGGGAACAAGCGCGTCTGCTGCTGCGCGACCTGGGGGCTCTTGACCGTGAAAACAGGGCCACGGCGCGCGGGCGTGTTATGGCCGCTCTGCCCCTGCACCCCCGCCTGGCCCATATGGTGCTTGAAGGCAAGGCGCGCGGCCGGGGCCTGCACGCCTGCGCCCTGGCCGCGCTTTTTGCGGAACGCGATCCTCTGCGCGGCGAAAGCGCGAACCTGTCCGTCCGCCTGGAACGCATCCTTGATACACGAGCGGATGCGGCCGGCGGATCCGTCCGCCGCATCCGCGAGCAGATGCGGCGCATTGCCGCGCGGGCCGGGGTCGGCGCGAAAACTGCGTCCGGCGAAGATCACAATATCGGTCCCCTGCTGGCTCTGGCCTGGCCGGAACGGGTGGCCCTGCGCCGAGCCGGGGGCGGCTACCTGACGCGCAACGGGCGCGGGGCGGCCTTGCGGCAAGATGACCCCCTGGCGGCTCAGGCTTGTCTGGCCATAGCGGAACTGCAGGGCGCGCCAGGTAAGGCGGACGCGTATATCCGCCTGGCCGCGCCGCTTTGCCGGCAGGATATGGAAAGCCTTTTTGCCCGGGATATCGTTGTTGAGGACCGCATCGCCTGGGACGAGGCGCGCCGGGCCGTCAACAGCCGTAGGCTGCGCCGCCTGGACGCCCTGGTTCTGGAAGAAAGGCCGCTGCCGGACCCGGATCCGGAACGCGTGCGCGCCGTGCTGCTCGCGGCGCTGGCCGAACTGGGGGCGGGCGGCCTGCCCTGGACGGAAGAACAGATGCGCCTGCGTTCACGCGTGGCCTTTGTCCGAGGTCTGGCGGAGCGCGGCTTGATTCCGGCTGCCGGTTGGCCGGACTTTTCGGATGCGGCTCTCGGTTCCGAGCTCGCGGACTGGCTGGGGCCCCATCTCGGCGATGCCGACCGTTTGAGCCGCATCACGCCGGACATGCTGGGTTCCGCCCTGGCCGCCCTACTGCCCTGGCCCCTGTACGCCAGGCTGGACGAACTCGCGCCCGAAGAACTGGGCGCGCCTTCGGGGTCGCGAATCCGTCTGGATTACGGCCCCGCTCCGGATGCGCCGGTCATGGCGGTCAAGTTGCAAGAAATGTTCGGGCTGAGCAAAACCCCGCTCGTGGCCGAGGGGCGCGTGCCGGTGGTTCTGCACCTGCTTTCTCCGGCCGGCCGGCCGGTGCAGGTCACGCGCGACCTGGCCGGGTTCTGGCAAAGCGGGTATGCGGCCGTGCGCGCGGAACTGCGGGGCCGCTACCCCAAACACCCCTGGCCGGACGACCCGATCGCAGCCGTGCCCACGCGGCGAACGAAGAAGGGTATGGAACGGGCCGGCTGACGTCCTTTGCCTACATGATAATGTAATATACTGATCTGAAAAGAATAGTAGACGATCTTCAACAGGCGACGCATGTATTGTTGTCGGCTGTTTATTTTTTTGTTGACCATAACGCGATTGCTTATGTAAACATTATAGTAGGCATATCTTTCAGAGGTGCGAAACGGCATGACATGGGTTTACTGCGACATCGGGGGTAGTTATGAGTCCTGTATCCAATCAGACGCGTGGCATGAACCCGCTTCCGGGGGCCATCCGCATTCCTGCCCCTGTGGCGGGGGCGGATTTGATACTGGCGGCCGCGATCCAGATGCAACTGGATTTTGATCCGGACTCCGCCGGTTTTGAGCGAAAGGGCAACGACCTGGTGATTACGGGAGACAACGGCGGCACAGTGACCGTGCTTGACTTTTTCATCGTCAACGGCCAACCCCTGCCCGGATTTTCCCCGGTGGAAAGCCTGGTTGCGCCCGCCGGCGATTATGCGCCGTCCGTGGCGACGGTCCGCTATCTCTTTGCGTTCAGCCGCGACGGCATGCACGCCGGTACGGACATCATTCTGGATTTTTTTACCGGCGAAGACAGGCTTGATTTTTCTGATCTTTTCGGCGGCGTGAGCCTGGACGTATTTTTGGACGGCAGAGTCAGCGGGCTCAATCTTGACGCCGACGGCACGCTGGGATTTTTTCTCAGCGGCGGCAGGGGAACGAACAAAGAGGTACTGATCCGCTTTGACCGCAATGACCGGACGCACCGGGAATTTGTCGCGGCATACGCCAAATCGCCGGACGAGAAGACGCGACAGCGCATGCTCCGCGGGTTGATCAGATCCATAGCCGGCGGGTGAGCGCTTCCTTTTTCCGCGCGCTACATGCCGCGCGGCGTGTTGCGCAGCATGTCGTAGACCTTTCCCACATCCTTTACCGAGGGGATGAGCGTCCGTTTGCCCGGCTCCCAGCGGGCGGGGCAGGCTTCATTGGGGTTTTGGCGCAAATGGACGTTGGCCTCCATTTTGCGCACCAGCTCGGCGGTGTTGCGGCCTACATTGTAGAAGGTGACCTCGGAGCCGATAAGCTCGCCGTCCGGATTGATAATGAAGGTGCCGCGGTAGGCTGTGCCGGCGGATTCGTCGTAAATGCCGAAATAGTGTGCAAGACTGCCTGTGGGGTCGGATCCCATCTGGAAAAGGACTTTTTCCAGCAGGCGTTCATGGTTGCGCCAGGCCAGATGAGAGTATTTGCTGTCTGTGGATACGGAAATCAGCTCCACGCCCAGGCTTTTGAGCTTCTGGTGGCTTTCAGCCAGGTCGGCCAGTTCCGTGGGGCAGACGAAAGTGAAGTCAGCCGGATAAAAGACCAATACGACCCACTTGCCGGCTGCCAGCATGGTTTCTGAATTCACTTCTTCAAATTTTTCGATGGCGGGGTTGTAAGTTTCAAGGCGGAACGGCCTGATTTTCTGACCGATTTTGGCCTGTTCAACAGCGTTTGTACAGGGTTCCATAGCTCCTCCCTTAATAATAGTAATTTTTATTATCCTTAAAAAAGTGGATATAAACTGTCAAGAAGGTTCAGGCGGATTTTTCAAACCGGCAGGCGAAACGAGCGTTCAGGCGCGTGGGTCGGCTTCCGCCAGGCGTCGTAGAAGCTCGGGCAGAACCATTTCCGGAGTCAGCTCCGTCAGGCAGCGTATGCCGATATCGCAGCTGTTTTTATTGCAGGGCTGGCAGGGCAGGCCCAGGCGCGTATAGCCGTGCTCCGGCGCGGGAAAGACCCAGCCGGGGCTGGTGGCGCCCTGTACGGTCAGGCTGGGGACGCCTACGGCCACAGCCATGTGGCGCGGGGCGGAGCAGTTGCCCAGGTGCAGGCGGGCCAGGCTGATGCAGGCGGCCATTTCCCGCAGACCGATAAGCCGGCCTTGGGGCAGAATATGCATCGCGCCGGGACTGAGGGCCATGATTTCCCGCACGACGTCTTCTTCGCCCGGACCGTACAGCAGTTGAAAGCGCAAGTTCGGGTCAGTTCCGGCCGCCAGTTGCAAGAGGCGGGCGAAATGGGCCGCGGGCCAGCGCCGGGTGGCTCTGCGATGGGTGGCGTCCACGGTGATCAGGGTCTGTCCCGGCGCAAGGCCGAGTTCCGCAAGGTAGGCCGCCGCGGCCTTCTTTTCTTCGCCGCGCAGGGCGATAAGGGGGCGCTCGCCGTTCCAGCGTATGCCCAGAGGGGCCAGAACCGAAGCCTTTCTGGCCGAGGCGTAATAGCCTTCGGGGTCGGTCCAGTGGGTGTATAAAGGCCGAATATACCAGGGCGGGGTATGGGTCAGGCGGACCGGCGCGCGGGAAAAGCCCAGCACCCAGCGGCAGCGCGGGGTTTGCTGCAAATCCGCGACCAGATCGAAGTTCTGACGCGCGACCTTCCAGTAATAGCGCACCTCATGCCACAGCGTGGGCAGGGCGCCCTTATCGAGGGGCCAGACGCGGGTCAGGTAGGGGTTGTTTTCCAGCACGGGCAGACATTTTTTTTCCGTCAGCACATGCAGCTCGGCCTCGGGAAAGCGCCTGTGCAAGAGTTCCAGCAGCGGAGTCATCAGCACCACGTCGCCGATCTGCCGAAGCTGGCAGAGCAGAATCTTGCGGGGCGTGAAAGCGGTCAGGTCCATATGCGTTTACTAATAAAAAGGTGGATTTTGTTTCCTGGCAAGGAAAACGCCGATTCCGGGCCGGGGATAGTTCTTTCTGCGACAGCCCCGGACCGGAATCGGCGTTTGACGCGGTCCGGGGGGCAAAAGCCGCTTTTTTTACAGCGGCCCCACGGCCTCGGCAATGCGCAGACAGCTTTCGGCCCTGTTCAACGTGTACAAATGAATGCCCGGCGCGCCGCCGTCGATCAGCCGGCGGATTTGCCGCGCGGCAAAATCGATGCCCGCTTCCCTGACCGCTTCGGCCCCGCCCGTTTCATGGGCTTTTTCCAAAGCCAGATAAAGGTTGCCGGGTATGTTGGCCCCGCACAGCGACAGAATGCGACGCACGGATTCCAGACTCTGGATGGGCAATATGCCGGGCACCAGGGGCTTGGTGACGCCGAGATCGCGCAGGCGGTCCACCATGTCGAAATATTCGCGCACGTCAAAGAAAAGCTGGGTGACCGCGAAATCCGCCCCGGCGTCGATCTTTGTTTTGGCGCGTACAAGGTCGTCGCGAAAGGAGGGAGATTCGGGGTGCGCGCCGGGATACGCGGCCACGGCAATGCCGAAATCGGGAAAACGACGGCGTACAAAAGTCACCAGATCGGATGCGTGGCGAAAAGCCCCCTTGTTCCAGTCAAAGGTTTCGCCCTTGGGCGGGTCGCCCCGCAGGGCCATGACGTTGGCGACCCCCAGGTCCCGCAGGCGGGAAAGAAAAGATTCCAGGCTGGCGGCTGTCGCGCCGACGCAGGTCAGGTGCGGCATGGGGGTTACGCCGGTCTCTTTCAGCCGGGCCGTGATTTCCAGTGTGTTGTCCTGACTGCCGCCGCCCGCGCCGTATGTGACGGAAGCGTAGAGCGGAGCGAGACGGTTCAGTTTTTCCGCAGCTTTGAAAAAACCGGGCCACTGATTCCGCTCCTTGGGCGGAAAAAATTCCATGGAATAAAAAGGGCGGACCTGCCGGGCCATGCTGTCGATAATTTTCACCGGTCACCTCGCGCGTCGTGTGGTTTGCCGCGTGTGTATACACCGGAACGGCGCGAAGGTATATGGGCAACGGCTCGGCTTGGCGTGACGCCGCGTCGGGCTGGATTTTTATTCGGTCATGGACGGAAGAAGTTCACTCTCTGCATCAAAATCGGCGCCTTTCTGGCCTCGCACCCAAAGCGGGCCGCTGCCGGGTCTGTATATTGTTTTTCCCGGCGCTTTGCTGTAGAAAAAAGAGATAATAAGGGTGTTTATCATGCGATTCTGGTGTCTTATAGCAATTTTTGCGTTTTGTCCGCTGCCCGGCCCATGTTTGGGCGAGGCTTTCGCGCAGACGACCGCCCCGACCGGGGCCGCGCCTGTTTGGCGCACGCTTGCGCCCGGCTTCGAGTTCGGCAGGATTGTTCTGAGCGAGGCGGAACTTGCGCCCCCCCCGCGGGCAGGCCCCCGGCCCGGAGGGGGGCCGGGCCCCACCCCCGCGCGGGGGCGAGCCCCGCC
>JAVBRE010000044.1:0-13404 GCA_031548325.1 Desulfovibrionaceae bacterium | reverse complement strand
CGGCGGCATATGGGGCTTATCACTTTCATGGGACTAGAACAATTTCACTTTGAAATTGTTCGGCAGACGCGAAGCCGATGCCCGCGAAGCGTGTCGTTTATCTTTGTAATTTTGCATTGTTATATACTGAAACTTATACTGTTTGCTAAATTTTTGTTGCGTAATCTCAAAAATAAAATCCCCTAAAGACCGGAGCCGCCGTATTTGCCGGCAGCCGCCTTGAAGCGGCGGACGCGCGCTTCCGGATCAGACGCGGCCGGGCTTCCCGCGCTTTTCGCGGCTTCCAGACGGTCGGCGGCGGAAGGATGCGTGCTGCCGAGGCCCGGACTGCCCGGAGCCGCCCGCCCTTCCATGACGCGCAGCACATCGCCCAAAGCTTGCGGATCGTACCCGGCAAAAGCGAGAACCTCTTTCGCGCCGGCGTCCGCCGCGTATTCCTGATTGCGCGAGTAGCCCCGGTTGATCAGAGTGGACACGATGTCGTCAATGGAGCCGGAAAACAGGTCGAGCAGCTTCGCGCCGGACGCGGCGGAGCCGTACTGCCCGGCGGAATCCTTGCCCAGCAGGAGCAGGGCTTCGGTCAGGCGCGAAGCCTTGATGGCCTTGACGGCGTCCTTGTTCTGAACATGGGTGATTTCATGGGCCAGCACGGCGGCCAGTTGCGATTCGCCGGAAACCAGGCCCAGCATGCCCCTGGTGACGAAAATGAGCCCGTCGGGGGCGGCGAAGGCGTTGACCTCGTCCGTGTCGAGCAGCAGAAAATGATAGCCGCCGTAGGTGTACGGCTGTTTTGAACACAAAGCCAGGGCTTGCCCCACCTGATTCAGGTAGCTATTGGCCCGCTCGTCCTTGAGCACGGCATAGCGCTGGACTATTCGGGCGCCCACGGCCCGCCCCAGGTAATATTCCTGTTCGGGAGTCAGTTCGTCCGAAGCTTTGTTCAGCGAACCCGCGTGTTTGTCGGCCAGGGAAAAAGCCTTGGTAAAATCATCCACGCTCAGACGGCACCCGCCAAGAACGCAGACCGCCAGAGACGCAAGCAGCAAAACGCGAGCGAATGCTTTCATCGCGCGGCCTCCCGGGGGACAAGCTTGCCGGCCCTGAGAAAGGCATACAGGTCCTGAGGAGAATACCGGTAACGCAACATGGCTTCCACCTGGACGTAGCCCTCCGGGTTGCTCTGGCGGTATGCCCGTTCCGTATCGGAGGAAAAGCCCTTGCCGGCGGCGGCCACTTCGCGGTCGCTTGCCTTGGCGGCGGCATCCCGCGCGCCCGAAGAAAGAGAGAGCGGCCGCTCGCTGAGCGCGCTTTTGTGCAGCCAGCCTTCGCCGCCCGCGCCGCCGGCGCGCACCCAGGCCCCTTGTTCCTCCAGCACGGAAACCGTCTGGCCGTAAGAAAGGCTGGCCCCCGGCCGGCCGGTGAACGAGGGGGTGGCTCGCATCCGGACTTCGCGCACCTGAACGCTGAGCGCTTCACCGGCGGCCCAGGCGGCGGTCGCCGTAACAGCCGCAAACACCACGACGGAAAAGAGAGAGGAAAAACGCTTGGGCATGGGCAATTCCTCCTATACAGAATGTCCTGTAGCCTCGGTGCCTGTTTTACGCCCGCCTGTCAATCCGGCCGCCGAAAGGCCGCAGCCGGCCTTTTTCCTCTCGGTCCGCACGATTTCAAAAGCAGCGCGCACGATTGCGACATTCCCGCTTGGCCCGGTCCCTTTTTCGCAAAATTTGAAAGCTTTTCCGCACAGGCTCGAAAGCGGCGTTTTGCCGCTGCGCTATACTTTCGTCATATCGTCAGGCAAACCGCATTCTTTCAGTTTCAAGGGAGAAGACCGTGGGAATCGCCGCCGAATACCGCGCAAAACTGGTTTCTCCGGCCCTCGCCGCGAGGGCCGTCAAAGCGGGCGACTGGGTGGACTACGGTTTCTGTCTGGCCCAGCCGGTGGCCCTGGACGAGGCCCTGGCCGCCCGCGCAAGTGAACTGACAAACGTCAAGGTGCGCGGCGGCATGCGCATGCAGCCTTTGCGCATCATTGAAGCCGACCCCGCCGGAGAACGCTTCAGTTACAGCAGCTGGCACCTGACCGCTTTTGAGCGCAAGCTTTCCGACGCGGGCCGCATCTGCCACACGCCCATGGTCTATCGCAACATGCCGCTTTACTACCGCAAGAGTCTGACCGTAAATGTGGCCATGTTCCGCGTGTCCCCCATGGACGGCCAGGGCTATTTCAGCTTCTCGCTGACCAATTCGGCGGCCAGAGCCATTTGCGAGACGGCCGGGACCGTGATCGTGGAAGTGAATGAAAAACTGCCGCCCATCGCGGCGGGCAGCGAACACCGCGTCCACATCAGCGAAATCAGCTACGTTGTGGAAAGCGCCAACGACGATTTGCCCGTCATCCGCCCCCTGCCCGCCACCGACACGGACCGGGCCATCGCGCGTCTGGTCATGGGCCGCATCCGCGACGGCGCCACCGTGCAGTTGGGCATCGGCGCTCTGCCCAACGCCATCGGCGCCATGATCGTGGAATCGGACCTCAAAGACCTCGGCATGCATACCGAAATGCTGGTGGACGCATACATGGCCATGACGGAAGCGGGCAGGATAACCAACACCCGCAAGGGCACGGACAAGGGCAAAAGCGTCTTCACTTTCTGCGCCGGCAGCACGGATCTGTACGCCTGGGCCCGGGACAACGCCATGCTCGCCACCCACCCCAGCAGCTATACCAACGACCCGGCTATCATCGCCCGCAACCCGGACATGGTCACGATCAATTCCTGCGTGGAATGCGACCTGTTCGGACAGGTGACATCCGAAAGCTCGGGACGGCGGCAGATCAGCGGCACGGGCGGGCAGCTGGATTTTCTTAACGGCGGCTATCTCTCGCCAAACGGGCAGAGCTTCATCTGCTGCGCTTCCACATACACGGACAAGGCGGGCCGGACGCATTCGCGCATCCGCCCGGCCCTGCCCGAATACGCCGCCGTGACCAACCCGCGATCCGAGGCCCACTGCCTTGTCACCGAATGGGGAATCGCGGATCTGGCCGGCCGTTCTATCTGGGAACGGGCCGAACGCATCATTGCCGTCGCCCACCCGGATTTTCGCGAAAGCCTTTTCGCCGACGCGGAAAAACTGGGATTCTGGAAACGGTCGAACAGAAAATAAGGAGCCGTTATGGCCAGAATAGAAACCAGGGAAGAGCGCTGCAAGGGCTGCGGCCTGTGCATCGCCGCCTGCCCCAAAAAAATTCTCGCGTTCTCGGAGCGCTTCAACCGGAGCGGATACCACCCCATGGTCTGCTCCAGGCCCGAAGACTGTATCGGCTGCGCCATCTGCGGCCGTACCTGCCCCGACCTGGTCATCGCAGTATACAAATGAGGAAGAGGGCATGAGCGAACAAATTCTGATGAAAGGCAACGAGGCCGTCGGCGAAGGCATGATCCTGGCCGGCTGCCTCCGCTATTTCGGCTATCCCATCACCCCGCAGACCGAAATTCCCGAATACCTGTCCAAACGCCTGCCCGAAATCGGCGGCGTATTTTTGCAGGCCGAAAGCGAGATCGCGGCCATCAACATGGTTTACGGCGCCGCCGCGTCCGGCGTCCGGGCCATGACCTCGTCCTCCAGCCCCGGCATCAGCCTGAAGCAGGAAGCCATATCTTCCCTGGCCGCGGCTGAACTGCCCTGCGTCATTGTCAACGTGGGCCGCGCCGGCCCGGGGGTCGGCACCATACAGGGCGCGCAGGCCGACTATTTTCAGGCCGTCAAGGGCGGCGGGCACGGCGATTACCGGCTGCTGGTCTTTGCCCCCAATTCCGTGCAGGAAATGCTGGACTTCACCATCCTGGCCTTTGACCGGGCCGACGCATACAGAATGCCCGCCCTCATCCTCAGCGACGGGGTTGTGGGCCAGATGATGGAACCCGTCATTTTGCCCGAGGCGACCACGGACCTGCCCGCCAAGCCCTGGGGCTGCGCCGGATGCGAGGGCCGAGATCCCAATCTGATCACCTCCCTCTATTTGCAGGCGGAAAAGTGCGAGGCCCACAACAAGGCCTTGCAGGACAAGTACGCCGCTGTCGCGGCCAATGAAACCCGCTGGGAAGAAATTGAAACCAGAGACGCGGATGTGGTTCTGGCCGCTTACGGCATCGCGTCCCGCATCGCTTTGACCGTCGTGCAGAAAGCGCGGGCCGAAGGCTTGAAGGTCGGCCTGCTGCGGCCCATAACCCTCTGGCCCTTTCCGGCCAGAGCCGTTCGCGCTCTGGCGGAGACGGGCAAAAAGTTTCTGGTTGTGGAACAGAGCGCAGGCCAGATGGTGGAAGATGTGCGCCTGGCCGTCGCCGAAAAGAGCGAAGTGCGTTTTTACGGCCGCATGGGCGGCGTTCTGCCCCGCCCCCAGGATATTCTGGACGCTCTGCGGGGCATGATCGCCCCCGCCAAAGGATAGATCTATGGAAAAGAAAATATTTTCGCGCCCCGAAGCGCTGAAAGACGTGCCCAGCCACTACTGCCCCGGCTGCCACCACGGCATCATCCACCGCCTGGTGGCGGAGAGCATCGACGAGCTCGGCATTCGCGGCCGCACAGTCGGGGTCGGCTCCATCGGCTGCTCGGTTCTGGCCTACGACTATTTCAATTGCGACGTGGTGTCCGCCCTGCACGGCCGCGCCCCGGCCGTGGCCACGGGCATCAAGCGTTCCCACCCGGACAAGGCCGTGTTCACATATCAGGGCGACGGGGATCTGGCGGCCATCGGCACGGCGGAAATCGTCCATGCCGCCGCGCGGGGAGAGAACATATCCGTCATCTTCGTGAACAACGCCATTTACGGCATGACCGGCGGCCAGATGGCCCCCACCACACTGGAAGGGCAAACCACCAGCACATCCCCGTCCGGCCGCGACCATTTGCTGGCTGGCAACCCCATCCGGGTTTCGGAAATGCTGGCGACGCTGGACGGTCCCTCATACATCGCCCGGGTGTCCGTGCATACGCCCAAACACCTGAACGAGGCCAAGAGGGCCATTCGCCGATCTTTTGAATTGCAACTCGCGGGCAAGGGCTTTTCGTTGGTGGAAGTGCTCTCCACCTGCCCCACCAACTGGGGCATGACTCCCGTGGCCGCGTCCGAGTGGGTGGGCTCGACCATGGTGCCCCATTACCCTCTGGGCGTCATGAAAAACGCCGGGCAAGGAGCTTGACCGTGACCCATTCCATCATTTTCTCCGGATTCGGCGGCCAGGGCATCATGCTTATGGGCCAGCTTCTGACCCAGGCCGGCATGCTTGAAGGCAGGAAGGTTTCCTGGATTCCGTCTTACGGGCCGGAAATGCGCGGCGGCACGGCCTATTGCTGCGTGACCATTTCCGACGAACCCATTGGTTCTCCGGTGGTCACGGAACCCACCCTGGTTGTGGCCATGAATCTGCCTTCCGTCACCCGTTTCGCCTCGCAAATCGTGCCGGGCGGAACCCTGATCATCAACTCGTCCCTGGCCCCGGAAACGGCGGACAGAAACGATATCCGCCAGTTGCTCGTGCCCATGAACGACCTGGCGGACGAACTTGGAAACAACAAGGTGCTCAACGTGATCGGCCTCGGCGTGGTGCTGGCGGCCTGCGCCCCGGTCAGCGCCGATGCCTTGCTGCGCGGCATGAACGCCATGTTCGGCAAAAAATTTGCCGCCAGGCCCCGAGTTCTGGAACTCAACCGCGCGGCGCTCTACATGGGCATGAAACAGATACGGCCGTAACAAAGGCCGGAATTTTATATATCGTCCACTCAAAACAAACCGAGGTTTTTTATGGCAGGCGCATTGGAAGGGCTGCGGGTTATCGACGCGTCAGCCGTCATAGCGGGTCCTTTTGCCGCTACGCTTCTCGCGGATTTCGGCGCGGAAGTGATCAAGGTGGAAATGCCCGGCGACGGCGACGCGGGCCGGGGGCTCGGCCCCATTCATGAAGGCCAGTCCCTGCGCTGGCCCACATACGGCAGGAACAAAAAAAGCATAAGCCTCGACCTGCGTAAAGAAGAAGGAAAAAACGTCTTTCTCAAGCTGGTTGAAAAAAGCGATCTTATTATCGAAAACTTCCGCACCGGCACCATGGACAAATGGGGCCTGGATTACGAGACCCTGAAAAAGGCCAACCCCGACATTATCGTTGTCCGCATCACCGGTTACGGCCAGACCGGCCCCAACGCCCACCTGGCCGGTTTCGGCACGCCCTGCACGGCCTTTTCCGGCCTGACCTACGTTCTCGGCCATCCGGACAGGTCCCCGGTCAGCCCGTCCATAGCTCTCGCGGATTATGTCGCGGGCCTGTACGGCGCGTTCGCCGCCATGCTCTGTCTGTACCACCGCGATCACCACAAGGCAGGGCAGGAAGCGGACATCAGCCTGTACGAAGGCATTTTCCGCATGCTGGAAGCCTTCGTCGCCCAGTACTCCACCATGGGCGTGGTCCAGGAGCGCAGCCCGGACATCAAGGGCACCGCCTGCCCCGTGGGCACCTTTCAGTCCAAAGACGGCAAATGGTTCGTCCTGGTATGCAGCACGGACCGGACCTTCAACTATCTGGCCGAGGCCATCGGCCGCAAGGACATGATCACCGACCCCAGGTTCTGCACCAACGCCGTGCGTATGCAAAACTGCGCGGAAGTTGAAGACGTCATCGTCGACTGGCTGTCCAAGCGCGACTGGAAAGAAATCAAGGAAAAGCTCGATGCCGCCGGCGCGCCCGTTTGCCTTATCTACAGCATAGAAGACTGCTTTAACGACCCGCATTACAAGGCGCGGGAAAACATCGTACAGGTTCAACATCCGAAATTCGGCACGTTCAGCATGCCCTGCGTCGTGCCCAAGCTCAGCAAAAGCCCCGGCGAAATTAAATGGGCGGGCCCCGAACTCGGCGCGCACAACAGCGAGGTGCTCTGCGGGCTTCTGGGCATGAGCGCGGACCAGATCGACGCGCTGAAAGAAAAGGGCGTCATTTAATCCTCGCCGCACAAGGAGAAACTATGAACAGCAAGTTGCCCGCAAAGGCGCGGATCACCGACATCACCACCCGCGACGGCTTCCAGATCATCAAGGACTGGATTCCCACGGCGTTCAAAATCAAGGTCATTGACGGCCTGATCAGGGCCGGGGTCAGGTCCCTGGAAATAAGCTCCTTCGTCAGCCCCAAGGCAGTGCCGCAAATGGCGGACGCCGCGGAACTGACCCGGTACATGCGCGACGCGCATCCCGGCGTCGATTGCAGCGTGCTGGCTCCTAACCTGCGCGGCGCGCAGAACGCGGCGGAAGCGGGCGCGACAAAGATCAACTACGTCATCTCCGCAAGCCTCGCCCACAACGAGGCCAATATCCGCCGCACCCACGAGGAATCTCTGAACGACCTCGCGGCCATCACCGAAGCGCTGCCGCAGCTTGAAGTCAACCTGGCCCTGGCCACCGTCTTCGGCTGTCCCTTCAGCGGCCCGGTGCCCACTTCCGTCAGCATCGGCCTCATCCAGAAGGCTCTTGAAAACGGGGCCAGGTCCGTAACCCTGGCCGACACCATCGGAGTGGGCAACCCCCTGCAGGTCAAATCCGTGCTGCGCGCGGTGCGCAAGGCCTTTCCGGATCTGCCTCTGCGCCTGCACATGCACGACACCCACGGCATGGGCATCGCCAACATGGCCGCCGCCCTTGAAGAGGGCGTCCACGCCTTTGAAACCGCGGCCGGCGGCCTGGGCGGCTGCCCGTTCGCGCCGGGCGCGGCGGGCAACACGGCCACCGAAGACACCGTGAACATGCTTCAGCGCATGGGCATTGACACGGGAATCGACATGGACGCGTACCTTGAGGTGGTCGGGCTGATTCGTGAAAACCTGAACGCCACGCTGCCCGGCAGGTTTGCCACCGCCCGCAGCTTCAAGGAGTTCCGCTTTTTCGATCCGAAAGAAACCGTATTCTAAAGCCTCGACGCGCAGGAGACAAAGAACGGGATCAGATTATGACAATCACTTGTTTTTTCTATGAAATTCTTTTACTTTCGGCCTTCGCCGAAAAAACCCGACTCGACATGAAGGAGAACGCGCATGAGTAGCACAAAACGGTTTTTTGCGTCCCGCATCGGTACAGCGTTGGCGGTAGTTTTCGCCTGCGGCATGCTTTGCCTGCAAGCGCCGGCGGCTGACGCGGCCACCACGTTCAAGCTCTCGAACCAACTCCCGCCCACCCATCATATTTCCGTCGGCATCCACGTGTTTGCCGACAAGGTCAAAGAATATTCAAAGGGCGCAATGGAAGTTCAGGTTTACGACGCCGGCGCTCTTTACCGCGATGCGGACATCCTGAAAGCCATCCGTTCCGGCAGTGTGGAAACGGGACTGGTTCCGGTCAACAAATGGTCGGGCATTGAACCCGCCGTCGATATCTTTGACGTGCCCTTCATTTTCAAGGATCTGAACTCCCTGGTGGGCTTCCTGAAGACGTCCACACCCCTCATGGACAAGACTTTTTCCAAATACGGCGCCAAGCTTCTGTTCTGGGTCGACTACGGCTGGATCCAGTTCTGGAACAGCAAGCGCCCCCTCAAAACCCCCGCGGATTTCAAAGGCCTGACCCTGCGCTCGTATTCCGCCGGCGACGCCGAAACCCTGAAAGCCCTGGGCGCCGCCCCCACCATCATCAGCTCCGCGGAACTGTACATGTCCCTGCAGCGCGGCACCGTTGACGGCACCACCACCGGCATGCCCGCGGCCGTTTCCCGCAAGGTCATCGAAGTGGCCAAATATCTGACCATCGCCAACTACGCCACCGCCCAGTTCATGGTTCAGGCCAACGGCAAGTGGTTCAACAGTCTGAAGCCGGAACAGCAGGAAATCATCATGAAAGCTTCGCGCGACGCGGAACAGCATATCCGTTCTTCCGTGCAGAAGTCCGAAGATGACGCCGAAGCGGTGACGCGCAAGGCCGGGCTTGAAGTCCACGTCACCACCCCCGCGGAGCGGGAACTCTTCATCAAGGCCACGGAAAGCGTGAAGCAGGACTTTTTGAAAAAAACAGGAGAGCTGGGCAAAACCCTTGTCGATATGGCCGCCAAAGCTTCCCGATAGGGGGCGAATATGTTTCAAGCGTTTAAGTTGTTTTACGGAAAAATGAACAATGCCCTGGGGTTGCTCAGTGGCGGGGCCATGTTCCTGGCGGGCCTGATTCTGTTCGTTGAGGTTGTCTGCCGCTATTCCGGCAACCCCACCGACTGGATACCGGAAACCAGCGTGTATCTTTTTGCCGGCGCCATGCTGCTCGGCTCGTCCTACACGCTGATGCGGGAAAAACACGTCCGCGTGGAACTGGCCACCTGCCGTTTCTCCCCGCGCGTTCAAGACATCCTCTTTCTTGTCACCTCCTTCGCCGGCATGGCCTTCTGCGTTCTCGTGGCCCACCACGGCTGGATAGATCTCATGGACGTTATTGAAACCGGGGAAACCACGGCCACCACCATGCGCGTTCCTCTGTGGCTGACGGAAATGCCCGTGTTCGTCGGGTTCGTTCTGCTGGCCGTCCAGTTTTTTATCCAGGCATGCGACCGGATTGTGCGCCTGCAAAAAGGCAGCCCCCGTGAGGGCCTGAACACCGGAGGGGGCCATTAATGCTGAACTTTCTCGTAACCATCGGCGTACTGGCCTTTGTCCTTGTCATCGGGCTGCCCGTGGCCTTCGGCCTGGGCAGCACTTCGGTGATTCTGGCTTTTTTCAACGATATTTCCCTGAACTTTTTGACCATCACGGTGCTGGAGTCGGTAAACAGCTTCACGCTGCTGGCCATCCCTCTGTTCGTCATCATGAGCCAGATTCTTTTGGTGGGCAAAGTGGGGGACAGCATTTTTGAAGCCATCAACACCTGGGTCCGCCACCTTCCCGGCGGGCTGGCGGTGGCCACGGTTTTTTCGTGCGCCATCTTCGCTTCCATCACCGGCTCGGGCGCGGCGACAGCCGCAACCATCGGCATGGTGGCGTATCCCGCCATGTTTTCACGCGGGTACGACAAAAAATTCACCTGCGGCCTGCTGGCGACCGGCGGGGTTCTGGGCATTCTGCTTCCTCCGTCCATTCCCATGATCATTTATTCCTCGGTGACCGACGCGTCACTGGACAAGCTGTTCATGGCCGGAGTCGTTCCGGGTCTTCTTCTCACCTTCATTCTTGCCGGCTATGCGGTGTTTCGCAGCCTGCGCGGCGAGTATACGCCCTTGCCCAAGGCCAGCTGGGAAGAGCGCTGGAAATTGGCCAAGCACAACATGCCGGCCATGACTCTGCCCGTGATTATTATCGGCGGCATTTACACCGGGCTGTTCACCCCGACGGAAGCCGCCGCCGTGGGCCTGGTGCTCAGTCTGGTGCTGACGAAATGGGTATACCGGACCCTGCAATGGAGCCAGCTCCCAAAAATCCTTTGCGACGGGCTGGGCACCACCTGCATGATCGGTATGGTCATCATCGGAGCCCATCTGTTCGGCAAACTGATGACGCTCATGAACATTCCGCAGGAACTGACGCGAATCGTGGTGGAAAACAACCTGCCTCCCCTCGTGTTCATTGTCGCCATCAACCTGCTTCTGCTGGTCCTGGGCGCGCTGCTGGAGACCATCTCCTGCATCTTGCTGACAACTCCGCTGATTCTGCCCATCATGATAAGCCTGAACATCGACCCCATCTGGTACGGGATCGTGCTTACCACGAACATGACCATCGCGCTGATCACGCCGCCCGTGGGCATGGATTTGTATGTAATCCAGGGCCTGCGCGACGACATCAGTCTTGAGGATGTCATCAAGGGGGTTGCTCCCTTCATCGTCCTGATGGTCTTTTTTCTGGGCCTGATCATTATGGTGCCCAGCATCAGCACCTGGCTGCCTTCGCTCATGTCGACCCGCGGCGCGTAGCCCGCATTGTCCTGACCGTCCCGTCAGGTTTTTCCGGCGCAATGCGCCGGAAAAACCGGGCGGGAACGCCGAAAAGACCTTTCCGCTTTTCAACGTTGATCCGTTCTGGCCTGTCCGGGCGATCTGGGGTATTAGGTCCCGAGACGGAACGATCAATGCCCAAAACACCACATCTTGCCCAATCCCAGCAGTTCGACTGGGGCAGCATCCGCTGGCTGGCAGAGCCGGGCAGCGGCGGCGTCGAGCGCATCAGCGCGGGGTTCGCCACCTTCAACGCCCGTTCCTCGCAGGCGGAGCACCCCCATACCGGCTACGAAGAGCTCATCTATATCGTCTCCGGCCGCGGCAGGCACAGCGTAAACGGCCGGACGAGCGAGCTTGTTCCGGGCGCCCTGATCTACATTCCGCCTTTTGCCCGTCACGCCATATACAACGACAACGACGCCCCCCTGACGCTGGTCTCGCTCTATTTTCCGCAAGAGTCGCAAAAAGTCGTGGAACGTTCCCATACCCCGACCGATCCGGATGCAGACGGCGACCTCTGGGGACTGCTCGATTCCGACGCTTTGAGCTCTCTTCTGGCCAAGCTGTCCCAGGCGCTGGGCTATCACATCCTGCTCATGGACGAGCATTGCCGTCCGCTTATCGATTCGGGCGGCGCGCCCGAATTCTGCCGCATCCTGCATGCGGCCAGCAAGGGCGCCCATTGCCGGGACCGCATGCGAAACGCGATCAGCGAAAGCAAAGAGTCGCAAAAAAGCCGCCTTTTCATCTGCTGCAACTCCGTGGTCGGCATGCTCATACCCGTGCTCGTCAAGGGCAGGGTCAGGGGATACCTCAAGTGCGGCGAGATTTTTCTTTCCATGTCTGACCAGAACATCATGACCGACAGCCTGCTGACCACGGCGGAACGGTACGGCCTGGACCCGGTGCAACTTATGAAAGAAGCGGCGTCTTCCGTGCGCGTGGGCCTGAAAAGCGCGCTGTACGCCGCAGCCGAGGCCACTCTCGCCGTCACCAGCTATATCGCCGACATGGCCGCCGCGGCCCAGAGCCGCAAAGAACTGGACAGCAGCAAGCTTTCGCTGGCCCGTGAGCAGATGGCCTCCGCCCGTCTGGAAAAAGCTCTGCAGGAAAAAGATTTCAAATTGCTGCAATCCCAGGTCAATCCTCATTTTCTGTTCAACACCCTGAGCACGGTGGCGCAAATGGCCTATATCGAAGGCGCGGAAAAAGCCGCCGAGCTGGTCTGGAGCCTTGCCGGGCTTCTGCGCCATACCTTGCGCAAAACCGAAGAAACCATTCCCCTGCATGAGGAACTCGGGCTGCTGGACGATTACGTCAAAATACAGCAGGCCCGCTTCGGTCCCCGCCTGCGGGTAGACTGGAACATTGAGCCCGGTCTGGAGCAGGCCCGCATCCCCTGTATGCTTTTGCAGCCGCTGGTTGAAAACGCCTTCGTCCACGGCCTGGAACCGCATCTGAAACCCGGCCGCATCGAGATCAGCGCCCGTCGCGATGGCGGCATGGTCGTCTGCCGCATCGCGGACAACGGCGTGGGTTTTGACCCGGCCGGCATCGCGGAAAAAAAGGACCGCATCGGCCTTACCAGCGTGCGCGACCGCCTGCGGCACCATTTTGCCGAAGCCGCATCCTTTGCGGTGACCAGCGCGCCGGGCCAGGGCGCTCAATGCATCATCAGGCTGCCGCTGGATAGCGCCGTCGCCGCGGGCCGCGCGGATGCGCCTTCCGCCCCGGACAAGAACGGAGGAACGCATGCGTGAGCTGATCGTGCTGGCGGCCGACGACGAAGCGCAGGCCAGAAAATTTCTGGCCGCCGTCATCGCGCGCGAAAAACTGCCGGTGGCGAGGCTGCTGGAAGCCGACAACGGCCTTGACGCCGTGGCTCTGTCCCGCGAACACAGGCCCGACCTGGCCTTTCTGGACGTTCGCATGCCCGGCATGGACGGCCTGAGCGCGACCAGGGCCCTGCTGGCGGAAGGCGTCTGCGGCGCGGTGGTCATCGTTTCCGCATACGGCGAGTTCGACTATGCGCAAAAAGCCTTGCGCGCCGGGGCCGCCGATTACCTGCTCAAACCCGTAAAACCTGCGGAACTGGCGCGGATCATCCGGAAATGCGCCGGAACGAAACAGCCTGACGACAATGCCCCGCCGGACCCGGCACGGCCGCGGCAAGCGCCGAAACACGCCGTGGTCCGGGCCGTGCTGGACCATATGGCGGCCAATATCGGCGCTTCTTTGCGCATTGCCGACATCGCCAGGGCCGTGCACGTCAGCCCCTGGCATCTCAGCCGCACCTTCAAACGCCTGACCGGAAGCACCATGGCCGACTGCCTGCTGGAGATGCGCATCAGCCGGGCCAGAGATCTGCTGCTGACCACGGACCTGCCCGTCACGGACCTGGCCCTCAGGCTGGGTTTCGCCAATTCCGGCTATTTTGCCACCC
>JAVBRE010000027.1:0-7935 GCA_031548325.1 Desulfovibrionaceae bacterium | reverse complement strand
ACATCACGCCGTTGATCATGGGCGGCACCATGTTTTTGCAGCAGCTCATGACTCCCGCGGCGGGGGACCCGACCCAGCAGAAGATCATGTTGATCATGCCCGTGGTCTTTACCTTCCTGTTCCTGGGATTTCCTTCGGGGTTGGTTATTTACTGGCTGGCCAACAACGTGATTTCTATCGCCCAACAATGGTGGCAGCTGCGCCGGGCGTAGCTTGGCCGCCGGGAAGGTTTTATGAGCGATTACAGGGAATTTCAAGGGAAAACCCTTGATGAAGCTATACGGGACGCCTGCGCTTTTTATGATTCGCCACGGGAAAAGCTGGAAATAGACATCATCAGTGATGCCAAAGGCGGCATTTTCGGACTGGTTGGCGCGCGCAAAGCATTGATCAGAGCCCGTCAGGTGGAATTGGGCAGCGTGTTTGACGAACTGGACGTGGCGGGCGGCAGGAAGGAAGAGCCCGCCCGCGCTCCGGCGACGCCTGCGGCGCCCAAAGCGCCGGCTGAAAAAGGACGCCGCGACAGTGCGTCTTCCCCGCAATCCCGGCCGGCGTCCGCGCCGAAGGTTGCGCCTTCTGCTCCGGCCGCAGCCGAAACGGCGGCTGAGGCGGCGCAAGCCCCCCACCGGGAACGGCAATCGTCTTCCAGGCGCGGCCGGGGGCGAAAAGGTTCTGCCGCGGCTGAAACAGCGCCTGTCGGCGCTCCCGTTCCCCAGCCCGAAAAACGCCCCGGCAAGGAAGGGCAAGATGCGCGTTCTCGACGGAACCGCCCGCAGGAAACGGCCCGAACCGCTTCTGCCGGAAATTCCGGGTCGGGCGGCAAACGCAGAGAACAAGCCCGGCCAGACGGCGGCGCGGGCAAAGCGGAACTCTTTCCGGCGGACGCCGGGGATGGCGGCGGCGAGGAACTGCCCCGCGTTCCCTTTGATCAACTGGATTCGGACAGCTTGCTGGCCGTGACCCGCGAGGTGGCGAAACGTCTGACTTTTCCCTTGTTGGGTGATGCGAA
Source organism: Desulfovibrionaceae bacterium (assembly GCA_031548325.1). Taxonomy (GTDB): domain Bacteria; phylum Desulfobacterota; class Desulfovibrionia; order Desulfovibrionales; family Desulfovibrionaceae; genus FLUQ01. The sequence goes on along the minus strand of JAVBRE010000027.1, from coordinate 6,926 downwards.
CATTGAGGTTGTCAGCGCAAACGATCGGGTTCGGGTCAGCATCAGCGGCCTGGAAGATCCGGGCCTGCTTATCGGCCGGGACGGCCAAACGCTGTCTTCGCTGCAATATCTGGCGACGCGCATGGTTTCTAATCGCATGAACGCCCTGGTGCGGGTTCAGATTGATGCGGGCGACTACAGAGAGCGCCAGGATGAACGTCTGCGCGATCTGGCCTTTTCGCTTGCCGAAAAGGTCAAGTCGGGCGGCAAACCCCAACTGACGCGTCCCCTCAGCTCATATCACCGCCGGGTAATTCATCTGACCCTGCAGGATGATCCTGCTGTGCAGACCCACAGCAAGGGCGAGGGCGAGATGAAACGCGTCGCCGTCACTTTGCGCCGCAAACAAGACAAACCGGCATAATTCGGCCGGGTTCCGGGTATCATGGCCGCTCTGTATTCTCTGGCCGGCACGATTGTCGCCATCGCCACCCCTGTCGGACAGGGGGGGATAGGCGTCGTGCGCCTGAGCGGGCCTGAATCTCTGCCCATTTTGCAGCGCCTGCTGTCTTCTGATCCCGTCTCTTTTCCCAAAAAACTGCCGCCGCGCATGTTGCGGCACGGTCTGGCGTATGCCCCGGCCGCGCAGGGGCGCGCGTCCGAGCCCCTGGACGAGGTGCTGGCTGTATTCATGCCGGGACCGGGAACTTTTACCGGCGAGGATGTGGGGGAAATTCACTGCCATGGCGGGCAGGCTGTGCTGACGGCCGTCGTCGAGGCCGCCTGCGCGTCCGGCGCGCGTCCGGCGCAGCGGGGAGAGTTCACCTATCGCGCCTTTGCCAACGGCAAACTGGACTTGACCCAGGCCGAGGCCGTGGCGGAAATGATAGCCGCGCCGGCGCGTCAAGGGGTGCGTCTGGCCCAGGCCAAACTTGCGGGCCTGATGGGCCGCCGGGTGGAGGAACTGCGCATCCGGGTTGAGGAATTGCGCGCCCGCATCGCCCTGGCTCTTGATTTCCCTGAAGAGGAAGCCGAACACCTCGGCCTTGCGGATTTTTTCGCCGGGCTGGAGGAAATGCGAAAGGACATCGGCGAGTTGCTGGCGGGGTATGCGCGCGCCAGACACTGGCAGGAAGGGGTGAGCGTCGTTCTGGCCGGCCGGGTGAACGTGGGCAAATCCAGTTTGCTCAACGCGCTGCTCGGCCGCGAGCGGGCCATAGTTTCTCCGCTTCCCGGTACAACCCGTGATTTTATCGAAGAGTCCGTCAACCTGGACGGGCTGCTGATCCGCCTGTCCGATACGGCCGGTCTGCGCGCCAGCCGCGATCCGGTGGAGATGGCCGGAGTCAGCCGGACTCTCGAGCTTGCGGACCAGGCGGAAGTCATTCTGCTGGTCCTGGATGTCGCCGCGGAACTAAGAGACGCGGAACGAGAATTTATGGACGCGCACCGGGAAAGAATCATGCTGGTGCGCAACAAGCTCGACACCTTGCCCGCCGTGGAGGCCGCCGCCGCGCGCGATGCCGAAACCTGGCAGAATCTGCCCGTCGTGGCCGTGTCGGCGAAAACAGGCGAAGGGCTTGAAAAACTGTGCAAGCGTCTGCGTTCCCACATCATGGAACAGCACAAAGAACAGGGTGAACCGCAGGCAGGGGATTTGGTGCCCAATTTGCGCCAGTCGCAGCTTCTGGCCGCGGCTCTTGCTGAAGCCGACGCTCTGGCCGCCGATATGCGGGCCGGCATGTCTTGCGATCTGTTCGGGGCGCGGCTGGACAGCATAGCCGCCTATCTGGGGGAAATCACGGGATTTGCCGCCACGGACGACATTCTGGGGCGGGTATTCTCGCGCTTTTGCATCGGCAAATAGGGCGGCCGGCTACGCTTGCCCCTTGCTCACATATATGTCCGGCAAGGCTTCAGTCACGTCCTTGCGGAAGTCTTCCAGCGGATCAATCGGCACGAAACTGCCGCTTTTGGCCGCATTGCGGTAGGCATAGGCGTGCGATCCTATGCACACGCGCGGAATAAGGAAAGGGTCCGTCAGCAATGTTCCGTCATACGCGCAAGAAGGCACCGTGTCATACATCGCCTCGCGTACGCCCGGATAGGCCAACACCGCCCCTTTGAAGCCCATGCGGCGCAACTGGGCTATTCCTTCGGGCGAGGGGCGTACGCCGTACGGATAGGCCAGTATGGACGAAACCCGCTCCAGCACGCCGAGAGCCTTGAAGTCGTCCATCTGCTCTTTTATTATTTCCCTGACCTGGTTCGCGTCCATGTTCGACATGCGCGTATGTCTGACGGTGTGGTAGCCGATTTCCACTCCCGGCATATCCTTTATCCCTTCCATTACGGCGGACAGAGATGTGTAGTTGCCGAAATATCCTTCCGGCCGTTTCGAGACGCGATCATCTTCCACCCTGCCGACAAAAAAAGTGGCGCGGGGAATGCGCCCGAACGGTTTCAGGGAATCGCGCAAAATTTCCGTCAACGATCGAACATTGCGTTGTCCTTCGCGCGAACCGGCCGCGCGGGAAAATACGATGCTGCGGTGGGCGTCGTCGGCGGTAATGCCTACGGGCTTCAAACCTTTGGGCACGATCCGATCCACGCTGTTGCCCAGAATGTCGCTCATATTCACCGGGTAAAAGCCCGTAGCCCACATATTCGCCAGCAGTGCCGCAAATTGCGCGGAGCTTATGCTTTCCGGATCATGCGGAACGTCATCCACCTTGTGGAACATCAGAACGGGTATGGCAGGGGCTCCGTTTTGCGCCGGAGCCGAAAGCGGCATGAGACTCACGGCGATGCATGTTCCCATGGCGCGCAAAAAAGTACGACGGTGCATTGTCGCTTCCTTATCGAGATCGGCCGGCTTGGCCGGAAACATAAAAAGAACGGCGCATTCGCATGCCTGAAACTGTATACCGAATCGGACCTTTTGCAAGAGAATCGGCGCGGCCGGATAGACTGTTTTCAGCGCCCGCGACATGCCGGCCGCGTTGCATCACTAAAAATGACTGACACGCTTCCGTACAAGTCATTGGTTTTTATGGCCCAGATGGAACCTGGACATTTGCATGAAGATAGCGAATGTATAGTGTTCCGCGAAACCACGTTCGAGCATGGCGGGCATAACTTATGACGGCGCGCGATTGGCTTTTGCTCAAGACGCTGTTTGAAACGAAAAATATTACAAAAGCGGCCGGCGCGCTGCATATTTCACAGCCCGCGTTTTCCGTTCGCCTACAGAATATTGAGGCGCATTTTAATGCTCAATTGGTTATCACAGGCGGGGTAGATAAAAGCATGTAAATGACTATGCCAGCCGCGCGGACAACCGCGCTACTGACGCCGCGGCGGGCTGTGCCTGTTTATGGAAAGAGCGCGGCGCATGGACAGAAGGACGCCCCGGCATGGGGGAAGTTCACAGGTAAGGGATACGGTATTGGGCGCTCGAAAATCTGCCCTGAAATATTCCGGGGGATCTCTTCACCATTCCACCAAGGGCAGGAATCTCGCCAGGACTTCCCGCGCGAAGTCTTGTCCTGCCGCTTCTTTCAGTGTAGCAGCACGGGCTTTCCAGTCGAGGCTTCTCATTTGATCGCAAAGGACAACGCCTGTGGCCTTACTACTGGCGGGAAGGGGCAATTCAAACGGATATCCCTTGGCCTGATTGGTAACAGGCACAACCAGACACAGCCCGGTACGGCCATTGTAGGCTTTTGGGGAAAGGACAACGGCGGGCCTGTGTCCTGCCTGTTCATGACCGGCCTGGGGGTCGAAGTTCAGCCAGACGATATCGCCGCTGTCAGGAACATAAGAAGCTACCATGCCTCTTTCCCCTGCGTCTTGCCCCAATCCGTTTCACCATGCAGGTTGTTCGATGTGACACCGGCAAGAAGTTCGTCGAGGGTGAATTTTTTGGGCATGGACGGGATTTTGACCTTGAAGCCGTCACTTTCTATTTCCAGTTCAACGTCTACCCCGCGCTCTATGGACAACTCATTGACCAGAGCTTGAGGGAGCCTGATAGCACGGGAATTTCCCCATTGGGAAACTTTTGTCTGATTGGGCATGGCATCCTCCGTATATCTGTAAGATATACATGGAGCAGGCCCAAGGCAAGACCTATATTTCTTTCTGCTCTTTCCCGGCGTTGACCGGTTTCATTTCCCCAAGGAAACTCAACACTCTTTCCAGCGTATCAAGATCGTTGCGTAAATACCCGCCAAGCAGGGCAATAAAGTCTTCGGACATGGTTTCCCTTCTGGTCGTATGCGCCATGAGGGTCAGCATCAGGTATAGCCGATCAAGGGTGCGACCCATGAGATCAAGGGAGCTTTCCGCGCCAGGGCCCATAGGTATTCCCGTTCATCTTCCAGGGCGAAGGGCGGGACGCGATAACAGCGGAGTTCCCCGGCCTTGCCTTGACCCTTCTGCCGGTCCTGTTGGCTTGGCCGTTTCGTGTGTTCCTGCGGGGTGCGCCATTGTTGGGCGCTGTGGTGGCGGTGGACCGCATGAAGACGGTCAGGGCGTCCAGGGCTATCTTGAGGCTTTCGGCCAGGGCGGTCAGATCGCGGGGCGGTGTGTGTTCGCCATAGGCAGGGGGGAAGGACCCGCCCCCATAGGCAGACGACGGGCGTGCTAATGGGACCTTCTGGGCTGTCTGTCTTATTGAGGGGGTGCAGGGGAAGGAGCGCGGGCGGGGATAGATGTGCGCATCTATAGATGTTGCCCATAGCAAAAATATACCCAAAGCAACATTTGTTATCGAATTGATAGCGGCAACAGAAAAGGTGTTATCCTCATTGTGAGGATAACACCTTGAAAAATCTGGTCGGGATGAGAGGATTTGAACCTCCGGCCCCTGCGTCCCGAACGCAGTGCTCTACCAGGCTGAGCCACATCCCGTGCTTGTGAAAAAAAACGAGCCGTCAGGCAACACGTTCCTCGTCGGCAAGGGCAATCCAATACGTGAACTTGCTTCTCTTGGCAAGAGGGAAAGAAAATTCCGGATCGCGCGGAAAAAGCTATTCCTTTATTTTTTCTTTTGTTATGAACAGATTGGTGTTGAAAAGAGGCGGAAACAAAACCGTCCGCGTGCCGTAACGTGAACAGGCTGTGACAGCGTATTCGCGTGTTTTTTGTGGTCTGCGCAAAAGACGTTCGGGCCTGGTTCTGCGTACAGTCGAGGTGTTTGTGATACGCGTTTTGATTGTTGATGATTCTGCCTTTATGCGTAAGGCAATAGAAATCATTTTGACCAAAGATCCGGAAATTTCCGTTGTCGGCAGAGCCAGGGACGGCATGGAAGCCCTTGAGCTCGTCTCCACGTTGAACCCCGATGTCGTTACAATGGATGTCGAGATGCCCCGCATGGACGGCATCACCGCTGTACGGGCCATCATGGCGAAATCTCCCAAGCCCGTTCTGATGATCAGTTCCATCACCACCGACGGCGCTGAAACCACGTTGAAAGCCCTTGAAGCCGGCGCCATGGATTTTATTTCCAAGCCGGCCTCCAAAGTTTCTTTGGATATAGTCCATATGGAACAGGAAATTCGGGACAAGGTGAAGGCTGTGGCTCGCCGCCGTCCGCGTATCGTTGTCTCCGCGCCCGCGGCGAAACCGCTTTCCGGAGTCGCGCGGGCGACCGCATCCGGCGGCCCCTCGACCGGGTTTGCGGCAAAATCGAATCTGCCTCTGCGGCCTTCCGCCGCATCGTCCGGCCTGCCTCTCGGCGCCGTGCCGCCGCAGGTTGTGGTCAAACCCGCAGGCCGTCCCGTGCGGGAAATTGTGTCCATCGGAGTCTCCACCGGCGGACCGCCGGCCGTGCAAAAAGTGCTTGCGGCCCTGCCCGGGGATTTTCCCGTGCCCATTCTGATTGCCCAGCATATGCCGGCCGCTTTTACCGGTCCTTTTGCCCGCAGACTCGACAGTGTGTGTGAAATCGGCGTAAAGGAAGCCGAATCGGGCGAGAGGCTGAAAGCGGGCTGGGCCTATATTGCTCCCGGGGGGCGGCATATCAGGCTGGTCATAAATTCCGGCAATACGACAGTTGTGGTCAGCGACGATCCGAAAGAAGCCCTGTACAAACCTTCGGCCAACGTGTTGCACGAGTCCGTGGGAAATGCCCTGGGCAGGCGGGTTCTGGGGGTACAGTTGACCGGCATGGGCAGCGACGGCCTTGAGGGGATCAAAGTTTTGAAACAGAAAGGCGGTCGGACCATAGCGCAGAGCGACGCTTCCTGCGTGGTGTACGGCATGCCCAAAGCCATTGTTGATGCGGGTTTGGCAGACGAAATCGTGGATATTGACGATATGGCTCTCGCCATTATGAATGGCTTGTACCGATAATCCATTTTCCGGGGAACACAGATGTCTGAACATCCTAATGGTCTAGCCCTGCTCCAGAGTTCCGATAGTGAAAGCATACGTGAAGGCGCCTACCTTGCGGGCAAGGACCGCCTGGAAGAAACCGTCCCCTTGCTGGTGACCCATTTGCAGAACCCTGACCTGGGCGTGCAGGAAGCCGCCGACAGGGCGCTCAGAAAGATAGGCGGGCCGAAAGTCGCTCAAGGGGTTATCCCTCTTTTGCGTTCGGACGACGCGCCGATCCGCAACCTGGCCATGGATCTTGTGCGGGCCGTCGGCTCGACGGATCTGGAATCGCTCTGTCAGTTGCTGCATGACCAGGATGCCGATATCCGCATCTTTGTCGCCGACATATTGGGCTCGACCGCGACCGTTCTGGCTGTCGCGCCTCTTTGCGCGGCGCTTTTGCGCGACCCTGAAGTGAACGTGCGCTATCAGGCCGCGGTAAGTCTGGGCGATCTCGCTTTTCCTGAAGCCGCCCCCAGCCTGAACAAGGCGCTGGAAGACGACGAGTGGGTACGTTTTTCCGTGATCGAAGCCCTGATCAAAATCCGGGCGGAATCATCCGT
>JAVBRE010000009.1:0-13887 GCA_031548325.1 Desulfovibrionaceae bacterium | reverse complement strand
AATACCGCTCGCCTTTAAGGCAAGGGTACGTTCCAACATGTCGCGGGGGTAAAGAGGGGCTGTTTCCGGAGTGCCCTTGCTCGCGCGTTCCCAGGCCAGCAGGCGATTCTGGCTGTCCAGGTAGGCAATCCAGATTTCTTCGTGGGGTGATGCGGCCAGGCGCCGGCGAGCCATCATGGCGACAACCTGGGGAGATCCGAGAACTTCGCGTTTGCGCACGGGGCCTTCGGCATAGCGGGCCAGCACTTCGCGCAGCAGCGTCCAGTAGGCGGCCAGGGAAGGGCCGAAGCCGGGCACGGCTGTCAACTCCGCGGGGCGCGCGTCCAGCGCGCCACGCAGGGACCCGAAGCGGGCAAGCAGTTCCTTGGCCAGAGGCTTGGTGTCCTGCCGCAGGATGACATGGCCGAGCAGCAGTTCGAGCGCTTCATAATCGGCGAGAGCCGAGGGGTTGGCAAGCATGCGCGCGCGCAGGCGTTGACGGTGTCCCCGAGTGTGCTCTTTCATGGGCGGGCCGCCTGAATGATGAAATCAGCGCCGTCCGGTTGAAGGCGCTGTACGAAAAAGCAAGGAGAGTTCCGCGATCAGGATTTCCATGGCCTGGTCCGCGCCGCGCTCGTTGGTTTTAATGCCTTTGTCCGCCTCAAGGGCCAGGTGCCACAGCCGGGCAATGCCGGCAAAACCCAGCGAACGGGCCAGCGCCGTCTTGGCGGCGACGACCTGGGGCGGCAGACGCACGCTCTCTCCGGCCAGCAGTTGCCACATCAGGCGCGCTTCGCGGATGAGCGTAGAGAGAAAGGCGAAAGTCATATTGTCCGAACCGCTTGCGCATGCCAGCGTCTGCCGCCATACGGCGGCGGCATTGCCCTGTTGCAGGGTGCGAATAAGGCTGAAGATGTCCGGTTCCGGTTCGTATTCCAGAATTTTCGCCAGCTCAGGCGTGACTGCCCCGTCCTTGGGCGCGGCCAGGGCAATTTTTTTCATTTCCTGGCTGATGACGGCGGCGTCAAAAGGCAGTCTGGCGCAGACAGCTTCCAGCGCGCCGGGACGCAAGGTCAGATTCAGGCGCCTCGCCTCGTTTTGCACGAAAAGGCCGCGAGATCGCGCGTCCAGGCCGGGAGAAGACCAGATCCAGCCTTTTTTTTCCGCAAAGACCAGACATTGCAGTTTGGCGATATGGGCGGGAATTTTGGGCTGGCCTCGTTCAAAATCGACCTGCAGACAGAAAAAAGGCCAGACGTCGCCCAGCGGAGCGCTGAGGGCGCTGGAAATTCGTTTCCAGGTTTCCGCCAAAATGTTCTGGGCGTTATGTATGATCAGAGATTTGGGCGTATTGAACAGTCCCTGCACGGTCAGATTTTCCCAAAAAGCGGGGGGCAGGGGGTCATCTCCCCAGTAGGCGTGGCGTTCCCAGGCCGAAGATTCGGCCGCATGGTCCGCCAGGGTCTTTTCCACCTGCGCGCGGATCAGGCGCCTGTCAGGGCAGAGGTAAACGCAAAATCCCGGACGCTGCATGCGAATTACCTGGAATTTTAACTTTGAGATTATATAATTCGAGACCAGCCAAGCACGCCATCACTCTCACAGAGCAGAGTGAAATTCTGCAAATTGAACGACAGGCAAGCGGGCGGACGCTTCGTGTCTGCCGGGCAATTTCAAAGTGAAATTGCTCCAAGAATTAAAAATTGTTCCGCATCCTGTCCACAAGCTGTCTGACGAGGTTGACCACCAGATCTTCGCCCGCGATCCTTTCCTGCATGGTTTCGTAGGTCTGGTAGTAAGCGATGTTGCCCGACCGCCAGAGCAGCGCATTGGTGTCGCCGCGATAAACGATGCCTTCCAGGATCATGTTGGCGGCATACAGCGTTGTGACGTCGTTGTCGTCACGCATCCAGGTGCGGTAGGTAAAGGATTGCACCTTGAGGCTTATTTCAAAGTCGGCTTTGCCCGAGTCCACCCATCTGGCCACTTGCCGCGCGGCAAGTTCGTCACGCAGGCGGTTGCGCAGGCTGTAGGTCAGCCAGGGGTACATGGTGGGGTTGTCCACGTCCTTGATTTTCAAGGTGGGCAGGCTGCCGCCGGCGGATGTGCCGTTTTGTTGCAGAACGGTGGGCATGTCCGCGCCGAAGTGATAGCCGCAGCCGCCGAGGGCCGCCAGAGCGAACAGCCCGGCCAAAAGCAGCGAAAGACCCTTATGACGCGCCCGTAAATGCATAAAGGTGTCCTTAATTCGCCACGACGTTGACGAGCTTGCCCGGAACGACCAGCACCTTGCGCACGGTGAGACCTTCCAGATGTTTGAGAACATTGGATTCTTTCAGAGCTGCCTTTTCCACGGCGGATTTGTCCGCGTCGCTGGCGATGAGGATTTTGCCGCGCAGCTTGCCGTTGATCTGCACGACGATGGTGATTTCGTCGCGAGCCAGGGCTTCTTCCAGGTGCGTGGGCCAGGGTTCGTCGATAAGACGTGCGGTCATGCCGGAAAGCTGCCACAATTCCTCGCAGATGTGAGGAATAACCGGCGACAGCAGGGTCACGGCCGTGGCCAGGGCCGAAGAAAGGGTTTTTCTGCCGCCCTCGGTCTGCAGCAATTCATCTTTGGCCAGATACAGGGCGTTGACCAGTTCCATAACCGCGGCGATGGCGGTGTTGAACTGAAAACGCTGGGCTATGTCGTTGCCGGCTTTTTTTATTGTGGCGTGTTCTTTCAGCCGGACTTCGCGGGCGAGCGGGGTCGCAGCGTCCCGGGCCGTTGCGGAGCAGGCGCGGGAAGGCGGCAGTTTGCCCTGCAATTCTTCGCAAAGGCGCCAGATGCGGCCCACGAAACGGCTGGCCCCTTCAATGCCCGATTCCGTCCAGTCGAAGTCGCGTTCAGGCGGGGCCGCGAACAGGCAAAACAAGCGCACCGTGTCGGCCCCGTACCGGGCGATCATTTCGGTCGGGTCCACGGTGTTGCCCTTGGATTTGGACATCTTGGAACCGTCCATGAGCACCATGCCCTGGGTCAGCAGATTGGCGAAGGGCTCGGCCAGATCCAGAAAGCTGCAGTCGCGCAAGGCCTTGACGAAAAAGCGCGAGTACAAAAGGTGCAAAATGGCGTGTTCCACTCCGCCGATGTATTGGTCTACCGGCAGCCAGTGGGCCAGCGCCTCTTTGGAAAAAGCTTTCTTGTCGTTGCGCGCGGCGGTGTAGCGGGCGAAGTACCAGGACGATTCCACAAAGGTGTCCATGGTGTCGGTTTCGCGCCGCGCGGTTCCGCCGCATCGGGGGCAGGCGCAGGCGTAAAATTCCGGACTGTCCGGCAGGGGAGAACGCCCGTCGGCGTGGGTTTTGATGTCCAGCGGCAGAATGACGGGCAGATTTTCTTCTTTTTCCGGCGTCAGGCCGCAGGCGTCGCAATAGACCATGGGAATGGGCGCGCCCCAGTACCGCTGGCGCGAGATGTTCCAGTCGCGCAGGCGCCAGTTGACGGTGCGCTTGCCCAGGTTGTTCTTTTCCAGCCAGTCGGCGATGCGCAGTTTGCCTTCTTCGCTCTGCAGACCGGAAAATTCGCCGGAAGCGACCATGACGCCTTCGCCGGTGTAGGCTTCGCCGCTTTTGCGCATGTCGTCCAGGGTCAGGGTCTGGCCTTCGGGCTGGATGACCACCTGCACGGGCAGGTTGTATTTCTGCGCGAACTCGAAGTCGCGCTGATCGTGGGCGGGAACAGCCATGACCGCGCCGGTGCCGTAGCCGGCCAATACGAAGTTGGCTGTCCAGACGGGTATGCGGGCCTTGGTGAAGGGGTTGATGCAGTAAGCGCCGGTGAACACACCTTCCTTTTCTATGGTGTCCGCTGTGCGGGCGGTGTTGTCCATGGCCCGGGTCCGGGCCGTGAAATCGCGCACGGCCTGTTCCTGCGGCGTGCCCGCGCTGAGTTTTTCCACCAGGGGATGTTCCGGGGCCAGGCTCATGAAGGTCGCGCCGAAAACCGTATCCTGCCGGGTGCTGAACACGGTGATGCGCTCATCGGAATTTTCGAGGGGAAACTGGATTTCCGCGCCGATGGACTTGCCGATCCAGTTGCGCTGCATGGTCAGGACCCGGTCGGGCCAGCCGCCCTCCAGCTTTTCCAGATCCGCCAGCAGTTCTTCGGCATAGGCCGTGATGCGCACGAACCACTGGGTAAGGTCTTTTTGCACCACGGGAGAGTCGCAACGCCAGCACAGGCCTTCAATGACCTGTTCGTTGGCGAGAACCGTGCGGCAGTCGGGGCACCAGTTCTGGGGGGCCTTTTTGCGATAGATCAGGCCCTTTTCATAAAAGCGCAGAAAGAACAGCTGTTCCCAGCGATAATAGGACGGGTCGCAGGTAGCTAGTTCGCGGTCCCAGTCATAGGAGTAACCCAGACGTTTGAGCTGGGCCTTCATGTTTTCGATATTGGCGTAAGTCCACTTGGCCGGGTGGGTGTTGTTTTTGATGGCCGCATTTTCGGCGGGCAGGCCGAAGGCGTCCCAGCCCATGGGGTGCAGCACGTTATAGCCCTGCATGCGTTTGAAGCGCGCCACCACGTCGCCGATGGAATAGTTGCGCACATGTCCCATATGGATGTTGCCCGAAGGATAGGGAAACATTTCGAGACAATAATACTTGGGCTTGTCGTTGCCGATGTCGCAGCGAAAGGAATTGGCGTCGGCCCAGATTTTTTGCCATTTGGTTTCAATGACTTGCGGATCGTATTTCATGCCTGTGCGGTCCTTGCGAATTGAAATGCTGAACGCTGCAACTTACGTGTTTTGACGGCAAACGGCAAGGGGCTGCGGCCCGGTTTGCCGTGATGATCGTCAGGCGGGAGCGGCCGTCATGAAAACAAAAACATTCTTCTTCCGAGTCGCAGCCCCCGTTGGACTTTGCGGTTCTTCTTGGGCGGGATGGCACCCTGTTGGGTTGCCGGGGCTTATCGCTGATAACAAATAGGGAAAGGAAGTTTATATATTAAAGGTTTGCAGTTTTTCGTTGACACCCGGACTGCGGCAAATTAATTTTTCCGCATCTTTATACGGAGCGGTAAATGTGGAACTGAGACTTGCGCTGAGAGACAAGATAAGACGCCTGATCGACAAAGGCGTGACCTTTTGCAATCCCCTGAGCGTTGATATCGGCGACGAAGTCGATATTGACCGGATTTCGGGCGACGGCGTCAAGATTTATCCGGGCTGCCGGATAGATGGCGACAAAACGGTCATTTCGGCCGGCGCGCAGATCGGCCGCGAAGGTCCCGCCACCATCGAAGACTGCCAGATCGGTCCTCGCGTTGAGCTCAAAGGGGGATACTTCTGCAAGTCGGTTTTTCTTGGGCAAGCGAACCTTGGTCTGGGGGCGCAGGTCAGGGAAGCCTGCATCCTTGAAGAGGAAGCGGGCGGAGCGCACTGTGTCGGACTTAAGCAGACGATCCTTTTTCCTTTTGTCACCCTGGGCAGCCTGGTCAATTTTTGCGACTGCCTGATGTCCGGCGGAACCAGCCGAAAGAACCACAGCGCAGTGGGCAGCTCTTAGATTCATTTCACTTTCACGCCCGCTGCCGCCAAAACCACGGCTTCGTTGCTGGGCGACGTGCCGCGCGGCGTGTAGCTTAACCAGACGCCGATTTTTCTCGGCGGCCAGGGCGGCATGGTCGGGCCGCTGCTGATGGGGTTCGGCAATGTGGTCGCCGCGGGGAGCATCCTGCGCAAGGATGCTCCTGCCGACGGCCAGCTGATTTTCGCTAAAGCAGTGTCCGGCAGAACGGCCAAGTTTTTGCCGAGGGTGTATTTCGGCCTTGCCCGCATCATTCGCAACAACTTCATCTACCTTGCCAATCTGGCGGCGCTCGAGCAGTGGTATGTCCATGTTCGTCAACCCTTTTTTCAGGAACAGGAGTTCGGCGACCTCATCTTTCAGGGCGCTCTTGAAAAACTGGCGATGGCGACAAAGGAGCGTTGCAAGCGGCTGGAAGAAATGGCGAATAAGCTTACGGCCTCTCCGAACGCCCTTTCTGGCGAACCGGGGCGGCGTGAGCTGGCTGAGAACGCCGCCGGGATACGGGATCTTTTGGCCGACGGCGCGATCCGCCGAACCGGTTCCCGGCAGCAAGACCTGTTTTTGGCGGGGCTGCAAAAGAGCCGCCGGAAGGGCGAGGGATATATTTTTACCGTGCAGAATCTTCCGGAAGAAACAGCACGGGAAGGAACACGGTGGCTTGATCAGGTCGTCGGCGACACCTTCCAGCTTCTGGCATCGCAGGCGCCCGCGTTGCAATTGGTCCGCTGAGGAAAAGGTCCGGCCCTTTTTCCGCTCACACATAAAAGGATACACCATGTCGATCACGGTATGCGTCACGGACGATTTCGAACACATGAGCAAGGTCGGCGCGGATATCGTCAAGGCATGCGTTGTCCGGACCCTGAAGCGGAAAAGTGAAATGGTTTTGGGGCTGGCCACCGGGAATTCGCCAATCGGCCTTTACCGGCATCTGGCCCGGGCGGCCAACTCCGGTGAACTGGACAGCCGTCGCATTCGCAGTTTCAACCTCGACGAGTACGTCGGCCTGCCGGGTGAGAATGCGCAGCAGCGTGTCCTGCACCGTGAAAGCTATTGCAGCTTCATGATCGAGCATCTTTTCAGCCGCCTTGATCGCAAATTCATCGAAGCCAGCGTTCCGTACGGGACTTTGATTGACCAGTCGCAGTTGATCAAGGAGCTCGCGACGCATCCGGAAGACTGGAACGAGGAAGGCGCGGACGGCGGCCGCTCGATCGTCATCAAGGCTGCGCCGGCATCGTCCTATCTGGCCTGGATTCGCAAAGAAATTCTCGAAGGGTATGCGCGAAAAATCAAACGGGCAGGCGGAATCGACCTGCAGATCATCGGCGTTGGCGGTCGCGGCCATGTGGCTTTTCATGAGTCGGGCATCCCGTTCAAAAAGAGCAGGGTGATGTTGGTCAAACTCGACAGCAACACGGTGGCCAACGCCGTGGCCGACGGGCACTTTGCTTCAGTAAAGGAAAGCCCCTGTTACGCCGTCAGCATGGGGGCCGAGCTGGTTTATCAGGCGGAAACCGTCGTCCTTTTGGCCAACGGCGAACGCAAGGTCGAATCGGTCGCCCGATCACTGCTCAACGAACCGACGCCGGAAGTGCCTATCTCGTACGGCCAGATCTACTCCGCGAAAGGCGGCAATCTCCACTACGTCGTCGACAGGGTCGCGGCGCGGGAACTGTTGGCTTCCCGTTCCATCCTGGAAAAGAAAGGCGTAAAAATCCTGTTTCCCCAAGTCGGGCGCGAAGTTGCAGCATGAATCAACTCGAAGAGCGTATCTTTGAGCTTATCCGTGTGAAAGGCCCCCTCACGGGCGCCGAAATACAAAATCATATCAGGGGCGACAGTCTGGCCTTATGGCAGGTGTGCAGCTTATCAAGCAGGTTGGAAACGAGGACGCTGGGACGGCAATACCTGAGGCTCGATTCGCAAGTGGAAGGGTATGCCCGTCTCTCGCCTTCCATCCTGAGAGAGTTTTCCACCTACTCGGTCATCGGCTTGGTCGGCGAATCGGAATTGCTGGAGAAGCGCAGGCTTGAAATTGCTTCGCGCATCGATGTGATCAGCCGGGAGAAGCATGCACTGGCCCGCCGCTTTATCGAGGGCGTCCGCGACCGGTTCAAAGACGTCTGCTCAGGCGATTGCCCGGACGTCTGGCCGGAAGACAGACTTTGCGCAGTCCTTGCGGGCGATGTCGTCTATGGGATGGCGCACAGGGTTCCGCGGCCGGAACGCAGCACGGGCAAACTGGTGGACGGCTCCGACATCGACCTTGTTGTCATTGTGGCGGACGATGTTCCGGACGGCTTTGTCGAACGTCTTGATGAGGCGATCTACCAGAGCAAGTATATGGCGCTGATTACCCCCTCGGTCAGGGAAGAGATTGACTACGTCGTGAAAAAAATGGCGCGGGTTGACGAACAACTGCGCTTTGATACTTTCAAACGCATGGTTGCCTGTAAAATATTGCATGAAGGCGTGCTGCTGCACGGCAGTTTAGCCATGTTCGGCGACATCAAATTCCGGCTTCAGGACCAGGGCATCGCGCAAAAGCTGGAAGAAATGGAAAAGCAGGCACATGTTTCCCGCAAGGTCGGGCAGGAATATCTGCTTCGCCATTGCCAAGCGGGAGCAATGGGAAGCGAGATTCGGAAGCTTTTCTATTCCGCGGAGGAATTCGAGGAGTTTGAATGAGTTGCGAAGGCTCTCAAAAAAACCTGAAATTTGACTTTTGCTTGCTTTATGGGTACAAAAATGGGCCAAAGAAGGGATAAGCCCTGAAAAGGATTGTTTATTTTAACTTGCATTCAGTGCAGAAATAAGCACAAGCGTTTTAGCATACGGGTTTCACTCTCCGGTGTACGGAGTTTTTACGTGGCCGAAGAGCGAACGTCTTTGAATGCGCCCTGGGGCAACAGTCGTGGCAACCCATCAGATAGAGCTTTTCGGGCATGTTACGTATAGCTCGGATCTGTCGTATCATGACCTTCTGGAACGTGAAGAGGCATTGAAAAATTTGATTCAGGCCGTCCTTGCTCAGTCTGGCGCGGATTTCATTCATTTTGAAGCCCTGGGTGACGCGTTGCGCGTGCAGTGCGTTTTTGCCGACGACGGCGAGGTTTTTTTTCATCGGATCTGTGACGGCCTTTGCCCGTATATGGCCGAAGGCCTGGCGGGCAGATTGCTTTTTGTTGATAAGGACCTGCACGACCTGTATTATTATTCCCTGAGCGCGGGAAAGTGGCAGGAAAGCACGCTGGCCTTGCCGCCGGCGGGACATCTTGAAAAGGCGGAACCTGTGGCGATCAAGGCGCCGGAACCCTATGCAGGCTCCACACGCGGCAAATGAAGCACCCGCCCGGGTGGTGGAATTGGTAGACACAAGGGACTTAAAATCCCTCGGTAGTAATACTGTACGGGTTCAAGTCCCGTCCTGGGCACCATTGGAATGACTGAGGAAAACCACCTTTCGCCCCCATTCACGAAAGGTGGTTTTCTATAATCCTGCCTCTTTTGTGCCACTATTGTGCCACTCTTGCTAGATATTTGCGATTTATTGCCTTATCCGTAATAAAGATAATAATTTTTTAATTGGAGCAGTTTTATGTCTAATTTAAAAAATTCGCGCATTAAATCTTATATCGAGCAGAATTTCACAGGCCTTATAGATTTGTCCTGTGTAAAAGAAAGTGAAAGGCCAATTTCTCTACTAACACGCGGCGTTGCCGCCCTTGCTGTCATGCATTTTACTGGTTGTAATTTTCAAGATGCAGCAGACTCAGTAGTAGATGGAGGTGGAGATAACGGCATTGATGCTATTTACTATGATAGTTATATGAATACTGTCTTTTTTGTTCAGTCAAAATGGAGCAGCGATGGAAATAAAACAATAGACGAAGCCGCCGCCCACAAGCTTGTCTATGGGGTCCAAAAGCTTTTAGGGCTTGATTTTGATGGATTTAACGAGAATGTTGTCAAAAAAACATCGATTTTTAAAAAAATTACAGATGATGCAAGCGTTAAAGTAGCTTTATGCCCGGCATATAATAGCAATAATAATCTCGCGGATAGCGTTGAGAGAATACTTGTTCAATATGCAGAGAGTATTAATGAAGGCGATGATATTATGCGCCTTGAAGTGGCGAATCAAAGCAAGCTTTACGAAGTTGCCTCAAAGAGCCAAGGACCAATCAATGAAGATGTCGTTATAAGGCAATGGATAAAACTTTCCGAAACAGCATATTATGGCCTTGTCGCGGCATCAGATTTGGCTCGCTTATTTGATAAACATCAAGATTCTTTGTTTATCCCAAATATACGTACATTTAAGGGCGACACAGACGTAAATAATGGCATTGTTGAGTCTTTGCTCTCAGCTCCAGAGTTGTTTTGCTATTTAAATAATGGAATTACGTTGATTGCTAATGAAGTGAATAAAAAATTGCTTGGTGGGAACTCACACGAAAGTGGGATATTTGAGTGTAATGGATTAGCTGTTGTCAATGGCGCACAAACTGTTGGAGCCTGCAATAGGGCATATAAGCGTAACAAAGAAAAAACTGACTTAGCATATGTTATTGCAAAGATTATTGCAACTACACAGCATGACAGTGAATTTGTAAGGACTATAACCAAAGCTGCAAATACGCAAAATAAAATTGAAAGAAAAGATTTTGTCGCAACAGACGCGTTTCAAAAAGAACTACAGGAAGATCTCGATATCCTTGGTGTTAAGTATATCTATAAAACTGGCGAGCAAACGCCAAATGATGGCGATTATGTAGACTTAACATATGTTACCCAAGCGCTTATTGCAGATACAAACGACATTGACCTTATCGCAACAGCAAAAAGAGAAATTGGTAAAATTTGGGATGATATTGAAAAAGCTCCATATAAGATACTCTTTAATCCATCCAATAACGCTTACTATGTAAGGAATGTAGTCTCTATTTTTACAAAAATACAGAATGAAATAAAACGTATCGTTGGAGCAGACAAAAGAAAACAGCAGTATTTAATTTATGGTAATATTTTTATCGCAGCGCAGTGCTTAAGACGCATTAGCAAAGAAAATATGCGGTCGGATAAATTCAATCTAGAGGATGCCTTAAAAGGAGCTGAATCCCTAACAAGTAACGTATTTACTCAAACATACGCATCTATTGAGGCTAAATATGAAGGAACTCCTTTAGTATACTTTTTCAGAAACACAAAAAAATTAAAAATAATAGAGTCCGATTTACTTAACAGTCTTAAATGCTAATCAACAAACTCGGGTCCGTTTCATAGTGATTAACAAGCTTATTATATACTTCAATTAGACGTTCAAGTTCAACACGTTGATTTTGAGTTGAAAATTTACTCCACTCTAGGAGGTTTGTAGCAATAAACTGTTCAGCCTCGATAACATCAATCCGACCTTCTATTTCAAAGCCTTTGGCAATAGACTCCACGCCAGCGCGGCCTTCTGCGATGGTGACAATAATTGGGCGAAGGCCCGCCTCGATGTTAGCTTTGCATTTGCGAATAAGCGACTCAGAAGGGGCAGTTGTAGCGTGAATAGCTACGTCATCTAACACAAAATCGCCAGCGCGCGCGGTGGGGCAGTCCGCCACATTCGCGCCGTGGTGGGCGACTCTCTTTTCTTCCGGTAAAACCAGGTCGAGCTTGGCGCCGACAAGGTGTTGCAGCACAGTCCCAGCATAAGTGGTGCCAGGGTTATCTTTCTGGCGCTTCATGGCCTGGGCGAGCAGGTCACTTACGATTGAACGCAAAGATTTGCTCGGGTCAAACTTGAGCGTGAAAGGCTTGCTGCTGAAATAATCCTGAACGCGGGCGATCCACCAATTTTCAATGACGGGCAAGTCATCCATTTTTTCTTTATGCAGCGCGTTCAAAAAAATCGCATAATCAGAGGCGTTGCCAAGGCTTCCCCGGCTGGTGCGCCCGCCTTCCTCGGCAAGCACGCGAGTAATGCCGTGGGTTTTCAAAATATTCTGCACGCGGCCTTTGCCCAACCCCTTAACCTGGCCTTCCTTGT
The DNA here is from genome assembly GCA_031548325.1 of Desulfovibrionaceae bacterium. Lineage (GTDB taxonomy): Bacteria > Desulfobacterota > Desulfovibrionia > Desulfovibrionales > Desulfovibrionaceae > FLUQ01. The sequence continues at coordinate 2,291 of JAVBRE010000009.1, read as the reverse complement.
CAGTGCGCAAAGTTTCCGGGTCGATGGGAAGGCCGTTTTCAGCAGCAAGCCGGGTGATATGCAGCATAACGGCCAGTTGCCCTTTGCTTCTTAGAGAGTTCGCATCACGAAATTCTGTCAGACGTTTTTCAAGAGAGGTCATCGCAAACCGCCGCAAGAGGGGAAAGGAGGTGTTTTGCCAAGTACGCGGCGACAGGAGCGGCTACCGCGTCGCCCATGGCCTTGTATCCATCGTTGAATGTACCGGGAAGCTTGAAGGTTTCCGGCGCGCCCATAAGTCTGGCTGCTTCGCGGGGACTGAGAATGCGCGTTCTCCATTCGGCCCCTTGCCTAATCACAAGATATTGCCTGCTGCTGCCGCCCGCCGGGGTGCGCAAGCATCCGGCAATGTCGTCAAAACGCAGTTCAAGGACCTGTTTCTTGTTCCGAATGCGTTTATATCCAGGGACTACCGAAAGCCCGCTTTCCTGAAGCCTTAGCATGTGCGCGGGCGGAACCATCGCTAAATTTTTCCGGCTAGTCGTCGCATCCTGGCAGGGCAAGGAGAAATCCACTACTTCGGAAAGAGTTACAGAACGCTTTTCCGGCTTGGGCAGATTCCACCATACCCAGCCATCAAGACCCGCTGCGGCCTTCTGAATCGCCGTCGAGTGCGCCCAGGTCGGTTTTCCTGATGCAAGCTTTTGCGGAATACGCGCACGGGCGTCAACCGCGACCACAAATATCCTGGGGCGGGATTGCGGCAGCCAATGCGCGGCGTCAAGCAGCATGGCGCCGACTTTATAGCCGCGTTTCACCAGAGCCGCATGAAGTTCTCGGTAATGAGCGCCTTCGTCAGTGGACACAAGGCCGACCACATTTTCAGCCGCCAGAAGCGGCGGGCGCTGCGGCATTTCATCCATGACGCGAAGCCACTCCCAGACAAGGCCGCTACGCTTGGCCCTGATGCCTTCGCCGTTGCCGGCAAGGGATAAGTCCTGACAAGGGAAGCTGGCCCATGAAAGGACGCTTGATGGGAGGCGTTTGCCGTTTACATCGGTGATAGAACATAGGGCGAAAGGAGCGCCTTCATGGTTGGCCCCAAAAACTGCGGCTTTTTTAGGGCAAATGTCGTTTGCCCACGCTTCGCTGAAATATGGAGCCAAAGCATGGCTTACCAAGCCGCTGCCCGCAAAAAACTCAAGAAACGGCGGGCGCGCGTCTTCCTGCGGCAACTCAGGCGCCGAGTAGGAAAAGCTGTATTGCAGGGCTTGGTAGGCTAAACTCATAACTGTCATGCGCCGTCAACGCGGAGCGTGTTAAAGTAATCAAGCAAGCGTGCCTGTAGGGTCGCCAAATTTTTTAGTTCGCATTCCCACACGACCAAGACGCGCCAGCCGTCGCTTTCGAGAGCCATTTTATTTTGCGCGTCTCGCGTCACATTCCGCTCAAATTTCCGATTCCAATAATTGATGTTGGTAGCGGGCATGGTGGCGCGTTTACAGTCAGCATGGCGATGCCAAAAACAGCCATGGACAAATATGACCGTGCGATATTTGGACAAGACGATATCCGGCTTGCCCGGCAGGTCTGCCCGTTGAATTCGAAACCGATAGCCCATGCGGTGAAGGAGGGAGCGCACGACCTTTTCCGGCCCCGTGTTGCGCCCTTTGACCTGGGCCATTGTCCAGCTTCGCTTTTCCGGGCTTGCCTTGTCCATCTGGGAAAGATATATCCTGAGGGTGAAAACCTCGCAAGAAAAGAGTCTAGAGAAATAGAAAGGCGGATGAACCGCCTTTGAGTTGCACCTGGACGCCGAAGCTTCACCTGACCCTACCCCGTAAGTGATACCAAATTTAAGTTCGTAATCCCTGCGGGGTAATAGGGTTGATGTTGGGTCCGGTATTCTTCCGGAGTCATCCAGCCGAGGGAGCTGTGGGGCCGCTCCCGGTTATAGTCCCGTCTCCACCTTTCAAGGCTGCCCCTGGCGTCAGCCAGGGACACGAAAGCGTTCTGGTACAAGCACTCGTCACGGATCTTGCCGTTACAGCTCTCGATATGACCGTTGTCCATGGGCTTGCCGGGACGGGTAAATTCCAGTCGGACGCCGTGCTTATGCGCCCAGGCATCCAGGGCTTTGCCGGTAAACTCCGGACTGTTGCCCACCCGCTGGACTTGCGGTTTCCGTCCTTGCAGGCGCAGTCCTTCCAGGACACGCACCACGCGTTGCCCGGTGAGGGAAATGTCCGCCTCCATGGCCCAATGCTCGTCCGACCGTGACGGGCCGGGCTGGACAACACGCAGATGGCTCG
>JAVBRE010000133.1:0-7088 GCA_031548325.1 Desulfovibrionaceae bacterium | reverse complement strand
CGGGCCAGCCCATGGCCGGTGCGGTGGTGGGGGCCGGTTGCGGACCGCCCGCCGCGGCCGAAGGCTTCAAAAATGATGTCCTGCTGTTCCTCGGTGATACCGATGCCGGTATCCTCCACGGTGAAGCGCAGCATAAGCTCGTGCTCTTCAGACGAAGGCGCGAGGGCGACGCGCAGGGTAACGCCGCCCTGATTAGTGAATTTCAGGGCGTTATTGCACAGATGCAAACAGGCCTGGGAAAGTCTGAATGAATCGCCGACAAGTATGTCCGGAACGTTGCTTGCGACATCCAGGCGCAGTTCCAGGCCTTTTTGTCGGGCTTTGCCGGACAGCAGATCGGTAATGGACCGCAGCATGCCGGAAAGGCGGAAGGTCACGGGCAACAGTTCCATCTCGCCCGCTTCCAGGTCGGCGTAGTCGAGAATGTCGTTGAGCATGATGATGAGAGTCGACCCGGCCTGGCGTATTTTTAGAAAGCAGTCGCGCTGTTTCGCTTCGGGTTTTGTTTGCAGGCCGATATCGGCCATGCCGATGACGGCGTTCATCAGGGTGCGTATTTCATGGTTTATGAAAGACAGCCAGTCGTTCCTGATTCGGCTGTGTTCCGGCGGCGTCGTGACGGGGTCTTCGCTCGGTTTGGTTGGGGAAAACACAACGTAGCAGACCGCGCCGCCGAAGCTGAACATCGCCAGCGCGAGAACGGCCAGACCGGCAAAGCGTATGTTGCGCGCCGGTTTGGTCAGATACTCGATGTCCACAACGGACAGGGCGTACAGGCTCGTGTCCGGCAGGCGGTAAAAGGCCAGCAGTGAATTTTTTCCGTTATAAATGACGGGCAGGACGCCCCGAACATTTTCGGACAGGCCCGGAAACCAGGACGCCTGGGCGTAGCTGCTGCTGGCGACTTCCGGCTCATTGAGCGAGGCCACGGTCATGCCGGCATTGTCGACGATAAGGGTCTGCACCCCGGCCTTGCGCTGTTCTTCAAGAATAGGTCTGGCCGTTCGGCTGAGCGGAAGAGAGCCGGCCATGACGCCGTTGTAGCCCTGGCGCAAAAAAGAAACGGCGAAAACCAGCAGGGGCTCACCGCTGAAGTGGCTGCGCAGAGGGGCGGATACGACGACATCTCTGCCGGACAGCGCTTTTTGAAACCAGATCCGGTTGGCGACATTGAAGGTGCCGACGGTGGACGCATTGCTGCTGCTGAGCGTCGCGCCCGTCTCTGAAACGAGAAAAAGCATTTCAAACGTGTTGTCGGAATCCCTCATGAGCGCCAGGCGCTCATTGGCGGAACCGACGAAAGCCTCGCGGCTGGGGGCCGACCCTTGTTCCTGCGGATCAATTACGGAACGGATGTCGGGCCTTCTGGCCATGAAAGCGATGTCGGCTTTGGCGTTGGCTATCTGTTCAGCGATGCTGTTGCCGGCGATGACGGCTGAATTCAGAAGCGTGCTGTAAGAAGCTTCATGCAGGCCTTTTTCCGCTGTCCGCGTCAGGAAAAAAACAAAAAAAAGCAAAGTGACCAGGGTGAGACACAGAAACGACAGAAAGAAAATAGTCTTGCGCCGGGAGCTTTGCATAGCGCGCATCGTGTTTTCTTGCTTGGATGGTGCAGACATGGCCGCCCGGTCGCTGTATGTTTGACGCTGTGTAAAAAGCACAGTGCTCTTGTAGCCATTTCCAAACGAAGGCGCAAGTTGCCAATTGCCGGACCGGCCGGCAAAAGCCGAGAATTGTTCGGCGTGGCGCGTCAGGCGTTCCTCGCTATTGTTCTACCAGGTATTGTCTCGATGGGTGTCGGGTCGGCCGGAAATCAGCCTGGCTTCCCAGGCGGCCACGTCGTACAAACTGGTGCCGGGGTGTTTGGCCCAGGCGCAGGTTTGTTCCATGTTGTATTGTACGGGCCAGCGGCAGCGCATAGCCAGAGCTTCGGCCAGAGAGGCGGCGGTGACGCACTCTTCATGCTCGCTGCGCAATGCTTCTTGCGGGCCGCTGAGGTATCGTATGCGATAGGTGTTCATAAAGATCGGGTTGCGGGCTGAGGGTGGGCGGTCTGTCCGCCCTGGCACGCCGGGGCGGACAGACCTGTTGCCGCTGTTAGACTGGATTACCACAGAAAATGTTTATCCGCTCTACAAGGATTTACCCGCCGTTAAGCAAGCATCTTAAGGCGGAACCGCTCTAATGGGCGCCCGGAACCATTTGGGATATGGCGTAAAACACCACCAGCAGAACAATACCGAGGCCCATGCTCCATTTGATGAGCTTCATCTCGATCTCATTGAGCGGCTCATACTTCATGGTTTCCATTTCATCCTTCATGGTCACTTCTTTTTTCTCTTCTTGCATATCGGTATCCTCACTAAATTACGACACGACGGGCGGCTTGATGCCGTGGAAGAACAGCCAGGAGATGAACAGGCCGATCCAGATGATGAAGCCGAACAGGCAGACGCAGTAAACCGCGGCCAGTCTGCCTATGCCTTCCGCCCACAGCCGCCGGAAATTGGAAATGACCCCGATGGTGAAGAAGGTCATCAGAAAGAATAAGGTGCGCAACGAGTTGATGTTGCGCGTCATGGCCGAACCCATGGCATACAGTTCCTTGGATTGCAGACTGAGGTACAGCAGGATGAGGAAGGTCAGAATGTAGCCGATGACGAAGCGGGGGACGCGGTCCAGCACGTCGGACCAGGACACGGAGCGGGTGGAGCAGCTGTCGTCGAGCTTCGTGCACCAGATATAGGCCAGGAGCATGGACCAGATGCCGATGAAAATGTCGATGAAGATCTTCACGGTGGTAGTGACCATGACCACCCAGCCGGCCTGGTAGGTGATGCCGTCAATGGCTTTGGCCTTGGCCAGAATCAGGGCTTCTGCAATGGCGCCGCTGGCGATGGCGCCGCCGTCGGATTTGACGGCAAGGCCCATCCAGCCGCCGGCCACCAGGGGTTCAGTGTGCAGTCCCCAGGCGGCGATGAAGGGCAGAATCAGCATTTCAATGCAGGTGAACACGACCACCAGGGACGAAACCATGATGGGCACGATGGGGCGGGCGCGGATGGCGCCGCCCGTGGCGATGGCCGCGGACACGCCGCAGATTGAAATGCCGGAAGCGAGGGGCGCGGCCCATTCACGGCTGAATTTGAAATATTTGCGCGAAATGTAGTACACGGCCGCCCAGTAGATGAGGTAGGCTTCGACAATGGCGCACAGACCGCGAAAAACAACGTGACCGGCCAGGCCGATAGCCTGGGCGGCTTTGACGCCCAGTTCGGCGCCCATGATGATGATGGCGATCTTGACGAACATTTCGGGGCGGCAGGCGGGGCGCATGTATTCGGCCACGCCCGGAATGAAGTTGCCTATGATGATGCCCACGACCAGTGCGACGATATAGCCCGCCTCTCCGGAAAGACCCAAAGACCATGTGATTTTTGCCTTGGCCAGATCGCCCGGGGTGGGGGCCACCGCGATGTGGGCATAGTTGCCGATGCCGTAGCAGATGTACGCGACGAAAAAGACGAGAGTAAAGGATTTGACGAACGCACCGACATCGGCGTTCATCAGTTTGACGCCGAAGGCCAGAATGGCGGTGATGGCAACATAGGTCAAAATCAGGCAGAGCCAGCCCGTGGCGGCGGGACCGACAAAGCCGGCCACGATTTTGCCGGCGGAAGAGCCGGTGGCGCCGAACATTTTGACCGGATCAAGCCAGGTGCCGGCTCTGACGATCCAACCAAGCCAGTTCATGCCGACAAAGTTCAACATGGCTATCAAAAAGATGATAGTACCGATCAATAGGGCGGCTTTGTCCTCTGTAAGACCCTTTTTTTCTGCATTCATAAAAAAACTCCTGCTGTAGTATGCTTAAAGCAAAACAAAAATGAATCGCTGAAAAAATGAATCATCGAGCGTAATATTTTATATGTAACCATGTAGTTATTTATGAATTTAACGCAAAAAACGTAATTTTGAGTATCGCCATAAGCTATCTTTTAAATCAGTTTAATTGTCAATGGGTATTTATTTAGAAAACGTTATATATAAATAAAATACAAATAACTGTTCATCATATAGGTTTGAGATGTTTTCACCATACAATATTAAAAACGTTTTCTGCGCTTATCACTGGAGCGATATTTTTCCCCCATGAACTCATTGTCAAAATGCCCTCCAAAGATTACAGTTCCAATAGCAAGGTCCGCATCCCGGTTTTCGGGGACGAGCAAGCGGGCCGAATGTTACGGAGGTTTTCCTTGAACCAATTCACGCGCAATCTCATCTTATGGGGTGTCATTTCCCTGCTGATGGTGGCGCTGTTCAACGTTTTCAACGCGCCGCAAGCTCCACAGGCAAAAATGGATTACAGCGTGTTTCTGCAAAGCGTTCAGGACGGCAAGATCAGCGAAGTCACCATGCAGGGCAGAAAATTGATCGGCAAAACCGTCGACGGGGCCACATTTCAGAGCTACTCGCCGGACGACCCCTCTCTGGTCGGCAAACTGATCGGCCAGCACGTGGCCGTGAAAGCGGAACCACCCGAAGAGGCTTCATGGTTCACTACCATGCTGGTGTCCTGGCTGCCCATGCTGATCATCATCGGCGTCTGGGTTTTCTTTATGCGCCAGATGCAGGGCGGCGGGGGAAAGGCCATGAGCTTCGGCCGTTCCCGGGCGCGCATGGTGTCGCAGGAGTCGGCCCGCGTCACCTTTGCCGACGTGGCCGGGGTGGATGAAGCCAAGGAGGAGCTTTCCGAAGTGGTGGACTTTTTGTCCAACCCGAAAAAATTTACCCGCCTCGGCGGCCGCATTCCCAAAGGGGTGCTGCTGGTCGGCGGCCCCGGCACCGGCAAGACCCTTCTGGCCCGAGCCGTGGCCGGTGAAGCGGGCGTTCCCTTCTTTTCCATCTCCGGTTCGGACTTTGTGGAGATGTTCGTGGGCGTCGGGGCCTCGCGCGTGCGCGATCTTTTCGCCCAGGGCAAGAAAAACGCTCCCTGCCTGATTTTTATTGACGAAATAGACGCCGTCGGCCGCCAGCGCGGAGCGGGCCTTGGCGGCGGCCACGACGAACGCGAGCAGACCCTCAACCAGATGCTGGTCGAGATGGACGGCTTCGAGGCCAACGAAGGCGTCATCCTGATCGCGGCCACCAACCGTCCGGACGTGCTTGACCCGGCCCTGCTCCGGCCGGGCCGTTTCGACCGTCAGGTGGTGGTGCCTTTGCCCGACGTGCGCGGCAGAAAGCAGATTCTGGCGGTGCATACCAAGCGCAATCCTTTGGCGTCCGATGTGGACCTTGATATCCTTGCGCGCGGCACTCCGGGCTTTTCGGGCGCCGACCTTGAAAACCTGGTCAACGAAGCGGCGCTGATGGCCGCCAAAGAGAACAAGGATCTGGTGTCCATGCTGGACTTTGAGAACGCCAAAGACAAGATACTCATGGGCAAAGAACGGCGCACAATGGTGCAGACCGACGAAGAACGCAAAAAGACCGCGTACCACGAATCGGGACACGCGCTTGTTTCCGTGTTGCTGCCGGGCACCGACCCGGTGCACAAGGTGACCATCATCCCGCGCGGCCGGGCTCTGGGGCTGATGATGCCCCTGCCGGAACGCGACCGTTACGGCATGGAACGCACGGAACTGGAAAACCGCATCGCCATCGCCCTGGCGGGCCGCGCCGCGGAATGGATCATCTACAGCAAGTATACCACCGGCGCTTCAGACGACATCAACAAGGCCACGCAGACCGCGCGGTCCATGGTGTGCCGCTTCGGCATGAGCGATGTCATCGGTCCCGTGTCCATCGGCGAGCAGAACCAGGAAGTGTTTATTGGCCGTGAATGGGTTTCGCACCGCGAGCACAGCGAAGAAACGGCCCGCCTGGTGGATGCGGAAGTTAAACGCATAATCACGGCCGCCATGGAAACGGCGGATAAACTGCTGCGCGAGAATATCGATACCCTGCACGCTCTGGCTGCGGCCCTGCTTGAGCGTGAAACCTTGACCGGCGCCGAAATCGACAAAGTTCTCAAGGGCGAACCCCTGCCTCCTCAGGACAGCCTCAAGAACGGCAAAAGCGAAGAGCCGGCGGAACCTTCGGCGGAAGAAACCGCCCAGGTGGAATCCGGCGGGGATGACGACGATTTTGTTCTGGACGACGACGACAGCCCCGAAGGCAAGCGGGGGATAAAAACTGTTCCGCCCAAGGATGAGGACGAGTGATCCCGGCGCGAAAATGGATTCTGCAAGGGGGCGGGGACGAAATCTCCGCCCCCTTTCTTGTGGCTGGCATCGTCAATGCGACGCCCGATTCCTTTTCCGACGGTGGCGCGTATGCCGAGCCTGACGCGGCGCTGGCCAGGGCCCGCCTGCTGCTGGAGCAGGGAGCCCATATTCTGGATATCGGCGGCGAATCCACACGGCCCGGTTCCGATCCGGTGACGCCGGACGAGGAACTGCGCCGCGTTCTTCCCGTGCTGCGCGGGGTCCTTGCCATGCGCGCCGGCGTGCGAAAAGAGGCGGGCTTTCGCGTGTCCGTGGACACATGGCGCGCCGCCACGGCCGAGGCGGCGCTCGAAGCCGGGGCGGACATCATCAACGATATTTCCGGCGGCGTTTTTGATCCCCGCATGGACGGAGTGCTGGCCGCATACAAGCCCGGCTATGTCCTGACGCACTGTTCCGCGCCGCTCCGGGCCATGCAGACGCATGCCGCGTATGACGACATCGCGGCCGCCGTGCTGTCTTTTTTCGAGCGGCGCATGAACGACCTGGCGCGGGCGGGGCTGCCTGAAAGCCATATCGTTCTTGATCCGGGCATAGGCTTCGGCAAGACGGCGGAACAGAGCCTGGAACTGCTGCGCGCTTGCGAACGGTTGCAAAATTTGGGCAGACCCTTGTATATAGGTATATCCCGAAAAGGTTTTTTGGGGTCGCTTCTGGGGCTGCCCCCGGACAGGCGCGACGGGGCGACGCAGGCGCTGACGGCGCGTCTGGCCCTGCGCGGCGTCATGGTGCACCGGGTGCACGATGTGGCGGGGGCTGTGGCCGCGTTGCGGCTGGTAACATTACTCCCCGCGAGTT
>JAVBRE010000191.1:0-4761 GCA_031548325.1 Desulfovibrionaceae bacterium | reverse complement strand
ACAGTCTTCAACGGCATCCAGAGTGGCTTTCGGCACGGCAAGGGGGGTAATGCGCGTTCCGGCCAGGGCTTCGCCCCTTGCAACTTCACGCAGGGAATGTTTGGTGGCGATGGTGACGTACGGAATGGAGTTGAGACGAATGAGCAGATCAAGGTTGATGACAAACAGACCCTGACCTTCGGCGGTCAGGTTGATGCGCCCCTCAAGCGGCTGGCCGAAGGCCACGCCCGGCCCGGCGACGGCCCGCGCGATGCGCCTTGCCGCGTCATCCTCGTGCACAAGGTTCAGGTCCGGATCAAGAACATACAGGTGACGTTTGCCCAGACGCAGGAGATGTTCGATATCCTCTTCCCGGACAATGTGCCCGCGGCGAAAGCCCTTTCCTTTGACATTGCCGGCGATTTCGGTGATGTCGTGGCAGATGACGCAGCCGACGGCCTTTTCCACTGGAACAGTTTTCACATGTCACTTCCTATGCGGATTCGCTATTTTTTCTCGTATTCGTAGAAACCCTTGCCGGTCTTGCGGCCCCATTCATTGCGCTCGTACATTGCTTTGACGATGTCGAAGCCGTTGGGTTTTATGCCCGTCTCGTCGAGACGGCGCTTGCCGGAGTGGTAGTTGAGGTCGACGCCGGTGAGGTCCAGCAGGCGAAATGGGCCCAGAGGGTGGTTGAGCCCCAGTTCCACGCCCGTGTCGAGGTCCTGCGGCGAACAGATTCCCTGTTCCACGAGGTAAAAGGCCTCATCGCGGATGGCCCGCAGAACGCGGTTCACCACGAACCCGTCGATTTCCTTGTTGATTCGAATGGGCGTTTTGTCCGTGGCCTTTGCAAAGTCCAGAATCAGAGAGACGGTCTCTTCCGAGGTATGGCCGCCCTGCACAACCTCCACCAGTTTGAGCGCCAGAGCGGGGTTGAAATAGTGCATGTTCGCCAGACGGGACGGGTTCTCGACGCAATCCTTGAACAGCGACGAGGGCATATAGCTGGAGTTGGAGGCGAAGATCGTATCCCGCCCCGCGATGCCGCTCAGCTCACGATAGAATTTTTCCTTGACCTCCCGGTCTTCCAGAATCGCCTCGATGACCAACTGGGCGTCTTTGGCGGCTTCGGCCAACGTGGAAGCGAGATGAAAACGCGCCCTGGCGGCCTCAATCTGGCTCTCTGTCATCTTCCCCTTGGCGACGCGTCCGGCCAGATACTCGTCGGCCCAGACTTTGACTTTCTCCAAAATTTCGGGAAATGCGTCGGTCAGGTATGTATCGTACCCGTGAATGGCGCAGTTGAGGGCGATCTGGCGGCCCATCTGTCCCGCGCCGGCCACGCAGACTTTTTTGACGTTCTCGATCTTCATTGTCGGATTCTCCTTTAGATCTTTTCGAATGCCATCGTCATGCCAAGGCCGCCGGCGATGCAGAGCGTCGCCAGGCCATAGCGCTCATCGCGCTTCATCATCTCGTGGATCAGCGTGGCGGAAATGCGAATGCCGGTGCAGCCGAGCGGGTGCCCAAGCGCGATGGCGCCGCCGTTGACATTGACCTTCTCTTTGTCCCAGCCCAGTTCCTTGAGACAGCCCAGCGCCTGAGCCGCAAAGGCTTCGTTGATCTCGAAGAGACCGATGTCCTTCGTTTCTATTCCCAGCGGACGGAGGGTTCGATCCATCAGTTTGTTCGTTGAGGCGACAGGTCCCAGGCCCATCACGCGCGGGTCGACGCCCGCCGCCGCCGCGCCGAGGATTTTCACCAGCGGTTTTGCGCCAAGCTCGGCAGCCTTTTGCGCCGACATTATTACGAGCGCCGACGCGCCGTCGTTACGTCCGGAGGCATTGCCGGCAGACGTCACTCCATCGGGGAAGATCGGTTTCAGTTGCGCCATTTTCTCCGCGTTTGCGTCCCGTTTGGGGTACTCGTCGGTGTCGAAGGCGATGGTTTCTCCCCTGCGGCGAGGGATCAAAACCGGCACGATTTCATCGACAAAACGCCCCGCGTCGATGGCGGCGACGGCTTTTTTCTGGCTGGCGAGAGCGAAGGCGTCGCACTCCTCGCGGCTGACGCCGTAACGCCGCGCGACCGTGTCGGCGGTCTGGATCATGTTGAAGATTCCGTAGATGTCGGCGGGCTGGCTGCGCGGCTGGCTCTCGACGTTGGGATCGAGCAGACTCTGGTTGCCGCTGCCCACGCCGAAACGGGCGTTACGGATATAGAACGGCGCGGTGCTCATGCTCTCGACGCCGCCGCAGAGCACCACATCCGAGTAGCCGCACTGGATCTGCTGCACGCCGGAAAGGACGGCCTGCATGCTGGAGGCGCACTGCCTGTGGACGGTATAGGCCGGCACTTCTTCCGGTATCCGCGTCATCAGCGACACCAGGCGCGCGATGTTCGGCTGGTCCGTGGACTGCTTGGCGTGTCCGCAGATGACTTCGTCGATATCCTCTTTTCTGATCCCGGCTTTTTCAATGGCGCCTTCAAGCGCAACGGCCAGCAGATTCTCAGGCTGAATGTCCTTTAACGCGCCGCCGATATTGCCGATCGGCGTCCTTACTGCTGCAACGACCACAACCTCTTTCATTCCTCATTCCTCCAATCTCGGTGACTTGATTATGCGAATCAAAGCCTGAGTATTTTTTCGCCAAACATTCGATTGCCCATTTCGAAGCAATTTTGTAAGATATTATTGTTATAAAAAATAAATAGGTAGAAGTACTTTCGCCAAACATTCAGCCGTCATCAAAAAAATCAAGAGAGTCGTCTCAATGGAACTAGCTCAGCTTTATTATTTTCGTGAGCTTGCCCGCAGGGAGCATCTCTCACGGACGGCTGAATTTCTGAACCTCACCGCTCCTTCGCTGAGCAACTCTATCTCCAAACTGGAGCGGGAACTCGGCAGCCCGCTGTTCGACAGGGTCGGCAGAAATATCCGTCTTAACGTGAACGGCAAGCTTTTTCTGGCGCACGTCGACGAGGCGCTCGATATACTGGAAAGCGCCCGCGACAAATTGAAGCTCGCGGGCCAGCGGGAGTATAATATTTTGCGCATCGGCGTTTCCGCCCAGACGCTCTGGCTCGACGCCCTCAAAGAGTTCATGGTCAACTACCCCTATATCTCCACCTTCCATAACAGCATTGACCTGCTGAACATGCAGAACAAGACATATATGGACCAGTTCGACTTTGTCATCACGGCCCTGCACGACCTTCCGCACCCGGAGTGGTCCCACGCGGTTCTCTGCCCTGACGACCAGCCGGTTCTTGTGCTCAGCAAGAACCATCCGTTTTCGGGGCGGAAGGAAGTCAGCATGGCGGACATTGCGGGCGAGCAGTTTGTCGCGCTTCCCAAGGCTTTTTCCTCGCGCAAGATGTTTAATGATCTCTTTGCCGCCGCAGGGATTCAGCCCGACATCGTCGCCGAAGGCGACTATCTGCTGCGGGCTCAGATCTTGCACACCGGCCGCGGCGTTCTTGCCATCTCTTCGCAACTCGGCATGACCTCGGCGCTGCTGAAGGATCTTGAGTACATTCCCATTATTTCGCCCCTGCCGCCCCGGGTGCAGGCCATCCAGTGGCGAAAAAACCGCGCGCTTTCGGCGTCGGCGCTGGCTTTCAGGGATTTTCTCGTCGAATACTACAAAGCCTGGTTTGAAAACCGGAATTCCGTTTAGTGGTCGGTTGCAAAAATCACGAACAGAATTTGTCGGCCGCGCGTTCCTGATTTCTCGTTTTCCCGAAAAAACGGCAGCGCCGTCGTCATCTGGTCCGAAACGCCTTTATCCGTGCGCCGGCCTGCCCTGGTTACGGAGGGCGCCAACTTGCGGAGGACCATGCCGTTCGCAAGTTGACGCCCTCTCATCGTTTGCGTTTACCTTGCCCGTTGTCTTAGAGCAATTTCTCTTTGAAATTGCTCGGCAGACGCGAAGCGGATGCCTGCGAAGCGTGTCGTTTATCTTTGTAATTTAGCATTGTTATGTGCTTAATTCTGTGCCGTTACGGGATTTCAATTGTATAATTTCAAAGTTAAAAGGCTCTAGATGATCATCGGCATCCAGATCATGGAGATGCCGGCATACACCACGAAGTAAATCACTCCGAAAATGGCGCCCAAGGTCCAGAATTCTTTCGAAGTGATATATCCGCTGTTGTAATACACGCTGCTGGGCCCGCCGGCATAGGGGGTAAGCATGCCCATAATGCCGATGCTGCCGATAAGCAGCATGCCCAGCAGGCGAACGTCCATGCCCGGCACAACCAGGGCCGCCGCCAGAATGACGGGCAATATGGTCACGACGTGCGCAGAGAGGCTGGCAAAGAAATAGTGAGCGAAATAAAAGAAAGCCAGCATTCCGATCATAATGAGGATGACGCCGGAACCGGTAAAATAGCTGGCGGAGCTGTTGGCGAACCATTTTACGAAACCGACGCGGGCAAGCCCGGAAGCCAGGCTTATCAGGGTGGCGAACCAGGCAAGCGTATTCCAGGCGGTTTTGTTGCTGATGACGTCATCCCATGTCACGACATCCAGAACAATCAAAAGGCAGACCGCCACAATGCCCACCATGGTGGCGTCCATATATTTGCTTCCGCCGATCCACATGGCCAGCGCGCAGCAGGCCACAACGGCCATGGTGATTTCCCGGCGCGTTATGGAGCCGAGTTTTTCCAGCTCAGCGGCGGCCCATTGCGGCGCTTCGGGAGATCTTTTTTCTGTGGGGGGGAAAATAACATAGGTCAAAAGCGGCGTGATAAGAAAGAGCACTATGCAGG
>JAVBRE010000086.1:0-15494 GCA_031548325.1 Desulfovibrionaceae bacterium | reverse complement strand
CAGGACCGGCCGGCGCGATTCGTGCCGCGCGGTAAAGGCCCAGCGCAGGGGAAGATCGGGAAAGGCCGCGCGGACCCTGGATTCGAACTCCCGCAACGCCGGCGCGCCCCGGCTGGTGCCGACGCCGAAAGCGACCAGAAGAATGCCCGCCGGAACATCTTGTGTTTCTTCACATCGGGGTACAGCCATTTGAGCGCTCAAGGGCAAAGACGACATACAAAAAATAATGGTTGCATCACAGGCATTCACGCCGAAGCGGCAAGAACGAAAAGCACGTTGCGCTGTTCGCGCGCGGGTCGCTTTGGCCGCAAACCGGCCATGCCAGGCCGCTTGATCGCGGCTTGGCATCATGCATGTCGCGCGCGGAAAACCTCAGGCCATCCCTTTGGCCATGCGGCGGGCCTTGCCGTGCTCGGCCAGCAGACGCAGATGGCTCTGCTCTTCCTTGATGCAGGCGTCCACGTGGGCCGCTTCGGATTCCGGCACCATGTGGCGCATGGCCATGAAAAAGAGAATGGTGTCCTTTTCGAAATACATGGCCTGCATCAGGGGGTTTTTCTGCAGCAGATCCTGCTGTTCCGGCATGAACAGGCTGTGGCTGTTCAAAAGCAGGCCGACGTACTCAAGGTATTCCGGTTCCGTGCTGCCCGCGGGCAGGGGCAGGCCGCCCGCCCGCTGGAGCATGGCCTCGAATATCTTCTCGTGGCGCAGTTCCTCTTTGGCCATGAAGGCAAAAAAGTCCCCGTCCTCCTGTTCGGCTGCAGCGATGGCCGCCTGCCGGTAAAACGCGTGCCCGCGGCGCTCTATTTCCACTGCGGCGGAGATGACGTCAGCCGCGTTGACAAAACTGGCCATGGCCCTTCCTTGGGTTGAAGTGAGAAAAAATTTATACTAGGCGGCTTTGCCGCCTTTTTCAAGGGCCGCTTTCCGCCGTCGCGATCAGCGCGATGCGGCTTTCGGCGACAGAAGTTCGGGCCTGTACTCGAAGTGCATGAAGTCAAAGGCGCTCCATTTGCCGCCCCAGATGAAGCCTTCGGCCTCAAAGGCGTCCACGACGGCCTGGGGATAGGCCTGCCGGGTCGCCTCAAGCCGCTCCGGCGACGGCTTCCACAGCCGGTACAGGCCTTTTTCCGCGTTCAGATCGATGGCGATGCCGAAGGCATGGGCCGAAAGCCGCCCGGTATCCTTGACCGGCCGCCAGACAAAAGTTCCCGCGAGCGGCAGGACATAGGCCCTGTCTTGCGGATGGGCGGCCAGATGCTGCGTCAGGCGGGCCGCCACGCGGCGCAGGGCGTCCGCCGCGCCGAAACGGCGGTTGAAGGGCGCCCGCTGCCCCAGAAAATCGACGGCATCGCAGTTGGCGCGCACGGCTTCCGCACTGTCGCCGTACAGGGCTTGCAGCAAGGGGATGCAGCGGGCCCTGCCGGGGTCAAAGCCTTCGGCCGGCCAGCGCCCGCCAGCGCCCGCCGGGTAGGTCTGTTCCAGGGTGTCGGCCAGGGTCACGACAGGGAATTTTATGTCCCTGGAAGGGCTTTTGACCCGGGCGGCCAGCAGAGGAATGCGCTCTTGTCCGCCCTCGCGCGAAAGCAGATAGTGCCCGTTCGCGTCTGACGCGGCCCGAGAGTGAAAGCGGTCGGCAAAATCGGGGTAGGCCCGGCGCAGGACCCGGATCAGGGCCTCGGCCGCGGCCGTCGCTGTGGCGCCCTGAGGCGGCGGCGTTTCAGCCCGGGCCGCGCTGCAGCACAGGAACGCAAACACAAGCGCGTAAAAAAACGGGAGCCCGTTGCCCCGGGACGGCATGTTAGCTCTCCGTATGCAGGGCCCTCAGGCAGCGAAACAGTTCGCGATACGCCTTGGGCGGCCGTTTCTTGTCCCGTTCCTGACGGGCCAGTTGCGCCAGGTGCCGCAGACGGGAAATTTCGGCGTCAGGAAACTCCGCCGCCAGGTCGCGCAAGGCCTGTTCCAACGCGTCCCCCTCGTTGTTCACCAGCGCGTCGCGCGTCTCTTCCAGGCGATGCAGGGCGGCTGTTTCCGCGCGGCCGGGGGCGCGGTACGCTTCCAGCTTTTCGCGCAGGGCGTCTTCGTCCAATTCGCGCATCAGGCGGCCGATATACTGCATCTGGCGGCGCTTGGCTTCGTGCCCGGGGTATTTTTTCCAGTCGGCGATGGCCTGCGTAAATTCCTGCGGCAGGTCAAATGTCTGCAGAACGGCGGGAGGCAGGCCGGCCAGGGACTCGCCCAGGCCCTGCGCGGCGGTGCTTTCCCGTTTTTTTTGCGAGCGGCTTTTGCCGCTGTATTCGGCATTATTGGTCATAAGATCCTTTTGCACAGAACCGAAGAGGCGCAGCCTTCCCGAGCTCCTTGGGCAAGGGGCTCAGCCCCTTGCAACCCCTACCCCCGGGCTGCGAGGTCCGGGGGATCATCCCCCGGCGGGGTGCGGGGCGGCGCCCTGTTCTCATTCTATTTTACCAACACCGCAGCCAGCACGCCGCCGAACAATACGACGGAGACGATTCCGTTCAGGGCGAAAAAGGCCATGTTCAGGCGCGACAGGTCGTCGGGCCGGATCAGGCGGTGTTCCCAGTACAGCAGGCCGGCCACGGCCGCGCAGACCAGATGCCAGGGCCAGGAGAACGCGAGAACCCAGCCCGCCAGGACCAGAAAGAGCACAGTGTTGACGTGGCAGAAAGCGGCAATGATCAGGGCCGAGGGAATGCCGAAACGTACCGGCACGGAATGCAGCTTGTACCGCGCGTCGAAATCAAGGTCCTGGCAGGCGTAGAAGATGTCGAAACCGCCGACCCAGAACAACACTGCCAGCGCCAACAGCACTGGGCCTGGGCTGAATTCGGGTTCCACGGCCAGCCACCCGGCCATGGGGGCCATGGCCAGCACCAGACCCAGCACGAAATGGCAGAGCCAGGTGAAGCGTTTGGTAAAGCTGTACAGGCTGGCCACGGCCAGGGCCAGAGGCGAGAGGGTCAGGCAGAGGTCGTTCATTCGAAAGGCCGCGAAAATGAAACCCAGGGCCATGACCCCGCAGAAGCTCCAGGCCTGAAAGGCGGTTATCTCGCCTGTCACCAGGGGGCGGTCGGCCGTTCTGGGGTTCAGGCGGTCGTAGCGCACGTCCACGATGCGGTTAAAAGCCATGGCAAAAGAGCGCACGCAGACCATGGCGATAGTCAGCAGCAGCAGGTCCGTCAGGCCCGGCCAGCCGCGCGCCGCCGCAAAGGCGCCCATGAAGGCGAAGGGCAGGGCAAAGACCGAGTGCTCGATTTTCACCATCCGGCAGAGTATGCCGACGTGGGCGAACAGGGGCATGGCGCACCTCCTTAGAGTAACTTTTGACTGACCCAGCCGCCCTCGTCGTCGGCGTGCTTTTCCAGAGTCGCGCCGCCGATGACGCAGATGTTGCCCTTTTCCAGAGCTGTTGCCAGCACGGACCCGAACTCGCGGAAATGTCGTTCCGTGGTGCTGAAAATCTCGTCCCGCATTTTCTGGCGCGTTTCGCTCGTGTCGCCGACCAGCCTGCGGGAAAAGGCGGCCATGCCCTTGGCGTCGGGCAGCATGTATGTGTCCACTTCGCCGATGGCTCCGATGATGGCGGCGTCCAGGTCCCGGCGCGAAAGCTTGATGCCTCTGAGGTGCCCGGCCGTACGGCCGAAGACGTCAATGGTGTTTTTGATGTTGGGGTCGCGGTAGGAAACCAGGGCAAAGGCGCCGGTCAGGCGGTCGAAAAAGCAGAACGCGCCGTAGGCCCCGCCCTGCACGCGCACCTTTTCCCACAGCCAGCCGGTGCGCAATTGTTTCATGATTACATGCACGGACCCGTGGTAGCCGTAGCCGCTGTCGTACAGATTGCCGCCCCGGCCCACATAGTTGACCTGCGCGGGCAGCAAAAACGCCTCTTTCAGGGGCAGAGCGACGGCAGTCCAGGCGGCGTCCGGGTCGGATGCGACCATTGCGGGCGCGAAAGATGCGGGCAGACGTACGGCCAGGTTTGCGGCTTCTTCCAGCAGCAGGGCGCGGCAGGTCTCTTCGCCGGTAATGTTCCAGGTCAGACCGCCTCGGGAAAGGGCTGCGGCGCGCAGGGCTTCAAGCTCGGCCAGCACGCCGGGCCAGTCGCTGTTGACCCGGTTGGCCAACTCGCGCAGGTACAGCAGATGGTCGATGCCGCCGAGGCCTTCTTCCATACGCCCGGAAGCAGATTGAGCCGCGCGCAGACGCAGGGAGACGAAAGAATGCCCCGAAGGCACCAGAGAATGTTCCAGGCGGGCTTTTTCTTCCAGCACCATGCGCGAAAAGCGTTCTTTGTCGTCCAGTTCGGCTTCCAGCAGGATTTCGCGCATCAGAGCGAAGAGATCGCGAATTTTGTCGGGAGCGGCCTTGCCCGAAGCAACCAGCCTGGGCAGGGGCAAGCGGCTGCGGCCGTCGGTCAGAATTGTGGGCCCGGCCGAAAGGCCGCCCGTTTTGCAGGCGATAGCCATGTTAAGATCGAGAAAATCTCGATTTTTCGTGCCCATTTCCACCAGCGCCCGGCTCATGAGAGGCAGCAGAGGGTAGAGGCGCCGCGGCACGTTTTGCAGGTCGAAAAATCCTTCGACATAGGCGATGCCGGAAGTGGGCAGGCCGTGAAAAAGCAGAGGCGCCGCGTTTTTCTCGACAAGTTCCGAAGGGATTTCGCTGTTTTTTTTCGGCAGATCCGCCACTTCCAGACGAGGGATGCGGGCCAGATCTTCCGGGTCATCGGGTTTTTCCTGCAGAGCTTTCAACGTTTCGGCTCGGCCGGCCAGCGCTTCGCGTTCCTTTACCGGCAGGGCGCGCACGGCGGCGCGCACGCGTTCGCGTTCTGCGGCTTCCTTGGCTTCGCCCAAAGACGGGTCCGGCGTCAGGGTTACAGTGGCCCGGTGGGTGTTTTCCAGGAAATAGCGGCGAATGAGCTCTTCGAAATAGGGCTCGTCGTCCGCGATTTTTTTCTTGATGGCTGCCAGCGGCGCTTCGTAGCGCAGGGACGCCAGGGGGTCGCCGTCGTGCAGCCAGGTGGTGAGCGCCTGAAGCATGACCGCAAGCCCCACGGGAAAACGGCCGGTGTTTTTTTCACGCAGGGCGAATTCAACGCTGTTGACGGCCGCTTCCACGCACAGGGCGGGAATGCCTTTTTCGGTCAGTTGTTCGAGGGTTTGCAGGATCAGCGCTTCCACTTCTCCGGCTTTGGCCGGGTCGACGCCGCGCAGACCCACGGAAAAGGAACTTTGCCGCAGTTCTTCTTCCAGACCGTCGCCGGTGAGATCTTCGCCCAGGCCTGATTCGATGAGCGCCCGACGCAAGGGGGATGCAGGCATGCCCAGCAGGATGTGGTCCAGCATGCGCAGGGCCAGGGCGCCTTCGACGTCGGAACTCTCGGCCAGCAGCCAGTTGCAGGCGGTCATGCCTTTGTTTTCGCCTTCTCCGGCGGCGAAGGGCACGCGCACGGAGCGCGGTTCGGGCAGATGGGGCTGCAAACCTATGGCCGGGGAAGGCGTCTGGCGGCTGAACCCGGTGATGGCCGCGCCGACCTGGGCCAGACGCTCGCTTTCGTCATCGTCGCCCCAGAAGAAGAAACGGGCGTTGGAAGGATGATAATAGGCGCGGTGAAAACGGATGAAGTCCGCATAGGTCAGGCTGGGGATCACTTCCGGGTCTCCTCCGGATTCCAGCCCGTAGACCGTGTCCGGAAAAAGCTCGTGCAGGGAATGGCGACCCAGCACCGCTTCGGGCGAGGAAAAAACGCCCTTCATTTCATTGTAGACCACGCCCTTGAATACAAATTCGCCGTCATCGCCGGGTTCGAGGTGCCAGCCTTCCTGCTGGAATACGTCCTCGCTGATACGCGGAAAAAAGACCGCGTCCAGATACACGTCGGTCAGATTGCGAAAGTCGCGGACATTGGCGCTGGCCACGGGATAGCAGGTCTTGTCCGGGTAAGTGAAGGCGTTGAGAAAAGTTTGCAGGGACCCTTTGAGCAGTTCCACAAAGGGTTCTCTGACCGGGTACTTTTTGGAACCGCAGAGCACGGAATGTTCCAGAATGTGGGGCAGGCCGGTGGAATCGGCCGGCGGCGTGCGAAAGGTGACCCCGAAGACCTTGTTTTCGTCGGCGTTGCGGCAAGAAAGCAGTTCCGCTCCCGTGGCGTCGTGCCGCCAGAGCGCCATCGCGCTTTTGCATTCCGCGACTGTCTGTTCCCAAGCCTTGGTAAAACCGTGCGTGCTCATGAGTTCTCCTCGTGGATATGCGCCGGGTCGGCGCGGAAGCATAGGGCCTTCCCTGTCGCATCATACCTCGACGCGGCATTGTCTGTCAGCAGCTTATATGAATGTCAGCGAATATACGCGCGCACCAGAAAGCGCATCTGCTCAAAGGGCAGACGTTCCTGAACGGCAAGGCAGAGCTCGATGGAAAGATCCATTTTGCGCTGCATGTCTTTCAGAATGGACGTCTTGAATTTCTTCATCCATTTGCGGACGAAGGGCACGTCAAAGCCGTCCACGACCAGGGCCAGGGCGTCGGTGAAAAAGAGAGATCCGGCCTGCGGCAAAAAGGGCCGGGCGGCCGCTTTGCCGTGCCGCCGGGACAGGGTGGCGTAAAAGAGCAGGGCGGTCACCAGGGCTTCGTCGGCCATGTTGTGGTCCACCCGGTATGATTCCGGCGGGGCTGTGCCGTTCAGGGCAAGGGCCAGGCGGGCCTGGGCGGCTTCAAGCAGCAGTTCGGGATTGGGCAGCGGCACGGGAAAGCAGGCGGTGATGCGGGCCAGCGTGCGCAGGGGATTTTCGCCGGTGGCGATGTCCAGAACCGCGATGCGCATGAGGTCGAACTGTCTGTCCAGCCGGTCCAGCTCGTTCTGCGCGCCGCGTTCGGCGAGACGGCGGCTCTGGTCGGAAGAAAGCTCCGCCAGCAGCATGTCCAGAAGGTGTCGGACAAAGGGCTCGCTGACATATTCCGCTTCCGGCTCCAGGGCTTTCAGGCTGCGCGAACCGCCCAGCAGCTTGCGCAGCGAGAGCCAATAGGCCGCAACCCCGTCAAGGGGCATGTGCAGAAAGGTCAGGTCCGGGCTGGTCTGGCTCATGCGGCTTTTACAAGTTCAGCAGGGAGTTGTCCGCCTGGGCGAAATCGCAATGCTCGTACCCGTCGGCCTGGGGATCGTTCAGCCAGCGGTTGCCGTCGGCCAGGTAGCGAAACTTGAAGCCGGCGCCGGCGGACAGGTTCATCTCCAGCGCAAAATCGCCGTTTTTCTGACGGCGCATGGGTGAAGCCTGCGGATCCCAGTCATTGAAGTCGCCGACAACAGAAACTTGCTCCGCATTGTCCGTCTCGACGGCGGTCAGGTGAAAGCGCACCTTGCACTGAGGCTTTGTCTTTAAAAATTGCTTGGTGATGGCCATGTTTTTCTCCCCGGCATATCGCCTCGCGCTATGCCGTCAAACGAATCCCGCGACAGGAGGGGAATATCCCCTTTTTCGTGTTTTTCGCGCACAAGCACGAAAAACGCTCACAGGAGGCCGATACGCGGAGAGAATACGGTTCAGCAGTTGGCCGCTTTGAGGGTGTCTTCCAGAAAAGCCCGCAACGTGTCCGCTTGCGTCGCGTCAACCCCGCAAAGGCCGAAAACGACGGCAAGGAGCATGTCCACCCGCAAAGTAATTTCCTGCAAGCCGTTATTAATATGGCACAGATCATCTTCAATATGCAAGACATAGACGCGCCGCCATTTGGCGGAATCGGATCCGGAAACGACGGAATAAACCTGACGGCCGTCGCTGGTGACGTAAAGCTTTAACCGGGTCAGGGTACCCTGTTCCTCGTCGAAGTATGAACTTTCGGAGAACAGCTTGCCCTGGAATTTCACTTCCACCCCGGCGTCGTTGTGCAAGACGTGCTCTTCCGCGGCTTCCTGCCATTGTTCAGCCATGTTTTTCTCCTTCGAGGGGATGCGCCTGTTGCCTCCAGGCGTGCGTCCCTATACCGGAATGCCCGCCACCGCACGGTGGAAAAAACAAGACGATCCGGCCGTCACGATGTGGGCAGCGTCAACTGCCGCGGCCCGGCGGGTTTTGTCGTCTTGTCTCTGGGCGCGTTTTCCCGCGCGGCCTCGCTCGCTCGCTCGTCTTCTCCCTGAAGTTGCACGGAAGAAAAAAGTTCGCCGCCGCCCTGGGCAGTCCAAAAGGCCTGCAAATCAATGCGCGAGATGCGATACTCGCGACCCAGCCTGGCCGCCCTGAGTTCCCCGGCCCCGATAGCCCGGCGCAAGGTCTCTTTGTGGCAACTGAGCAAATCAGCCGCTTCGGCCAACGTGAAGGTGGTCTTCCGCATGCTCACTCATCCGTATATCTATAAAACTATCACGCCTGATCAACTGATGTCAACTTGAAGCGCTTTTTGCCCGCAAAGGTCAAGCCGGTCTAACTGGAAACCGATTTTGGCCCGCCATGTTTGATTTTGGCCATCAGCGCGCACCTGCGTCAGTTCAGGCTCCGTCACGAAATGTCGGATACGCCGGCGGCAACCGGGGATCATTCTTTTTTGCCGGCGACAATGCGCCCATGTGTTTACCATTCGGCGGCAAGCTGGTATCGAGAGCCATGAGAGTTTTTGCAGGAGTTGGCTTCATGCGCATTCCGGTTTTGTTGATGTTGTGTCTGCTGCTGGCCGGCCCCGCCGCCTATGCCGCGCCGGCCCCCAAGCCGCCCCAGGCCCCGAAGGCCGCGCCGGCCTCGAACCCGGCGGCGCAGGCCGTTTTGCGTTCGGCATCCCAGGCTTATGAAAGAAGGGACTACGCCGGAGCCATAAAGCAATTGACGCCCCTTGCCGAATCGGGCGATCCCCAGGCGGCTTTCGCCCTGGGACTTATGGCCGTCCGCGGTCACGGCATGCCCCAAAGCCCCGAAACGGCAGCCAAATGGTGGACCCGGGCGGCCAAGGCGAATTTCCCCGAGGCTCAGTACCATCTGGGCTTGCTTCACTACCGTGCTCTGCTGGGGCCGCGCAATGCGGCCGTCGTCCGCGACTGGTGGACGAAGGCCGCGAACCACGGCCAGGCGGAAGCTATGTTCGGTCTGGCGCAGATGCTGCGTTCCGGCGACGGCGCGCCCAAGGATATGGCGGGAGCCCTGCGCTGGTTTAACGCGGCCGCGGACAAAGGGCACCCCGGCGCGGCTTACGAATTGGGGCTTATGTACAAGACGGGCAAGGGCTTGCCCAAAGATCCGGCCAAGGCGCGGGCCTATTTTCAGAAGGCGGCGGACGCGGGCATGCCCGAAGCCAGGCGGGAACTGTCAATCCGGCCCGGCAGGTGATTTTTTTTACCCATGATCGACATTCTGAATTTTTCCTTTGCCGAGTTGGCGGCCTTTATGAGGGACGAACTCGGCCAGCCGGCCTTTCGCGCGGAACAGGTCTGGCAGTGGCTGTGGCAGAAACGCGCCCGCACTTTTGCCGCCATGACCAACGTGTCCAAAGAAACCCGGCGCGTGCTGGAAGAGCGTTGCGCCATCCGCTGGCCGGAAATAGCGGCGGAGCAAAGGTCCGTTGACGGCACGGTGAAGCTGCTGTTGCGTCTGGCCGACGGGGAGTGCGTGGAAACCGTGCTCATTCCCAGCGAATCGCGAGAAGGGGCCGACAGGCTGACCCAATGTCTTTCCTGTCAGGTGGGCTGCGCCATGGGCTGCACCTTTTGCGCGACCGGCGATATGGGCTTTGTCCGCAACATGAGCATGGGCGAGATTTTGGGGCAGGTGCTGGTCGCCCGCGAATATCTGCGGGAAGAGGCCGATGCGCCCCTTTTGCGCAATCTGGTGTTTATGGGCATGGGGGAGCCGTTGCTCAATCAGCGCGAGGTCATGCGCAGCCTGGAAGCGTTGAACCGTGAGCCGGGTCTCGCTTTTTCTCCCCGCAGAATCACGGTTTCCACCTGCGGCCTGGAAAAGGGCCTGCTGGAATTGGGGGAGAGCGGCCTTGCCTATCTGGCCGTGTCTTTGCACGCCCCGGACCAGGAACTGCGCAGCCGCATCATGCCGGCGGCCGCGCGCTGGAAACTCCCCGACCTGATGGAAACTCTGGCCCGCTACCCGCTCAAAACGCGGGAGCGCCTGACCTTTGAGTACCTGCTGCTGGGCGGAGTCAACGACGGGCCGGAGCATGCGCGGGCTCTGGCGAAGTTGATGGCCAAGGTGAAAGCCAAGCTGAACCTGATCCTGTACAACCCGGTGGAAGGGTCGCCCTACAGCGCGCCCGATCCCGCGCGGGTGGAAGCTTTTGCGGCCATCCTGCGAGTCAAGCATATCACGGCCATTGTCCGCAAAAGCAAGGGGCAGGACATCAAAGCCGCTTGCGGCCAGTTGCGGGCGGAGCAAAACGCGTCCAGTCCGTCCTGACGTTTTTCCGCAATAAAAAAGATTGACAGAACAATACGCCGCCCATAAGGGGTAGGCTTGTTCTTTTATAAATTTATATAGTATCGCGCGTATCAACCGGCATGCGCGCGATGCGGGAGAAGAGGCATGAAGCGGCAATGGACGCTGGGAATCAAACTGCTTGTTCCGATCATCGTTGTTGTGATCATAGGTCTTGTGGCATCGGGCGTGTTATCGTACACGATGGCCGGCGAAGCTCTGCGCGAGGCGGCCGGCCGCGAGGCCGCCGCCAGGGGCGAGGGGCTGACCAAGATTATCGGCATGGTCTTTGCCGACACGCACAAGGCTCTGAACGCCGTGGCGCTGCGTCCCGGCGTTGTGGCCCTGCTGGTCGACGGCGCGACTCCTGAAGAGCAGCAAACGGCCAGCGCGGACCTGGAAGGGATGCGCAAGCAGTACCCCCTGTTTCAGCGCATCGGAGTGCTGGATCCCAAGGGAGTGACCCTCGCCAACAGCACGCCGAGCGCCATAGGCACCAACCTCGGCGCGCGGGATTATTTCAAAAACGCCATGGAAGGCAGGCCGTTCATGGCCTCTGTGGCCACCAGCGCCATTTCCGGCAAGCAGTTCACCGCCATGTCGGTTCCCATCGAAGTGAACGGAAAAGTCGCGGGCGTGCTCTATGGCGCCATCGACATTCCGCCTTTCGCGGAACAATATGTGGACCCCGTCCGTCTGGGCAAGGACGGCTACGCCTTCGTGCTCAGCCGCGAAGGCGGCCTGATCATGCACCCCGACGAAAAATTGATCGGCAGCAAAGAAGCTTTGTCCAACCCCGTGTTTCAGCGGATGGCCCGCGAAAAGAAGGGATCTTTTTTTTATGACTGGGGCAATACCCGCAAGCTGTGCAGTTTTTTCAACGAACCCGTGACGGGCTGGACTGTGGCCATTTCAGGCACGGAAGCGGAACTTCTGGCTCCGGTCGACCATCTGCGCACCGTGAGCCTGCTGGCGGGCGGCGTCACCATCATGCTGACCATCCTGATAATCACTCTGCTGGTGCGGGCCGTGATCAACAGCCTGAACAAGGGCGTACGCTTCGCGGAGGCCGTGGCTTCCGGCGATCTCAACCAGACTCTGGATCTTGCGCGCAATGACGAATTGGGCAAGCTGGCCGCGGCCCTGAGCACAATGGTGGGCAAGCTGAAAAGCATGATCGCGGAAGCGGAAGCCAATTCCCGCGAGGCCGCGGTGCAGACGGAAAAAGCCAAAGAAGCGATGCAGCAGGCCGAAGACGCGCTGACCAGGGCCGAGCAGGCCAAACGGGAAGGCATGCAGCAGGCCGCCGACCAGGTGTCGGCCATCATGCGGGACGTCACTTCCAGTTGCGCCGTTCTGCAAGGTCAGGTTGACGATGCCTCCAGCGGGGCGGAAATTCAGCGCTCGCGAGCCGGTGAAACCGCCTCGGCCATGGGGCAGATGAACCAAACCGTGCTTGACGCCGCGCGCAACGCGGGCATCGCGGCCGAGTCCTCGGAAAAGGCGCGGCAGCAGGCTCTTTCCGGAGCGAGCGTGGTCAATCAGGTCTTGGGCGCCATAACCGTAATGGGCCAGGCGACCGGCAGGCTGCAACAGAATTTGAGCCAGCTGGGCGGTCGGGCCGAAAGCATAGGGGAAGTCCTTGGCATTATTACGGACATCGCGGATCAGACCAACCTGCTGGCCCTGAACGCGGCCATTGAAGCCGCGCGGGCCGGAGAAGCCGGGCGGGGTTTCGCCGTTGTGGCCGACGAGGTGCGCAAGTTGGCGGAAAAAACCATGCACGCCACGCAGCAGGTGGGCGAAGCGGTGAGAGCCATCCAGCGCGATACCGTGTCCAGCCTTCAGGTCATGGGCGAAGCCAGCGATTCTGTCGCGCGCAGCACGGAACTGGCTCAAACGGCGGGTTCTTCGCTACAGGAAATCGTGGCCATTGTGGATGAAACCGCCGGTCAGGTCAGGGCCATTGCCGCGGCGGTTGAAGAGCAGTCCGCCACCAGCCGCGCGGTCAGCCGCAATACCGAGGAAGTGCAGGCAACGGCGGAAGCTACCGCCGCCACCATGCTTCAGTCCGTGGAAGCGCTGGCGAAACTGACGGCCCTGACCCGCAAGATGGAAGGGGTTGTGGGCGATTTGCGGAAATAGAACGGAAATGAAAAAGCGAAGCGCCCCGTTCGGGGCGCTTCGCTTTTTCAGCGTTTGGCTTCCGCCGCGGCCCTGGCCCGGCGCACGGTTATGCTTTCGCCGCCGACCCCCCAGTTGTCCATGTCCACTTCGTCGATCACCACTACAGTGGTGGCCGGGTTTTTGCCCAGCACGTCGACCAGCATCTGGGTGGCCCTTTTGATAAGTTCCGCCTTCTGTTCCGCAGTGGGGGCTTCTTTGCCCCCTGTCACCTTGATGTTCACGTAGGGCATGGCAGGTTCCTCGCGCTATTCTTCTTCGTCCTCGTCCGCATCCTGAGGCTTCAGATCATCCGGCACGATGACCATGCCGAGTACAAGCGGCTTGAGAAAGGACCACTTGATGCCGACCTTGTACTCTTCCTCCAGGTCGCGAATGGCGTCCCAGCAGTTGTGGCAGGGCGCGATGACCATTTTCGCGCCGGAAGCCAGAATCTGGTCGCGCTTGGTCATCAGCGCCAGGTTGCGCTGGTGGCGAAACTTGCCGATGCCGTTCAGCCCGCCGCCTCCGCCGCAGCAGTAGTTATCTTCGCGGTTGGGGCACATTTCGCGGAAATCGTCGGCAAGATAGCTGATGATTTCACGGGTATATTTCGCAAGTCCGTGGTTGCGCACATAGTTGCAGGAATCCTGCAAGGTGACCGGTTCCTTGATGCGCTTGGCCGGATCGATTTTCAACTTGCCCGTCCGCAAAGCCTCGGCCAGCCACTGCACGTAGTGGATGTATTCGGCCGGGGGCCGGCCGTCGGGCCGGCCGGCCCAGTACGGGCCTTCGATGACCGTGGCCCGGTGGGCGTGGCCGCATTCGGTGCCGATCACGCGTTTGGGCTTCAGGCGCTCGATGGCGCCGTATACGTTCAGCACATTGTTCTTGCAGGCTTCCCAGTCGCCGGCGAACATGGCCAGAGAGGTCTGTTCCCAGCCTTCGCTGGGCACGGTCCATTTTTCGCCCGCGATATGAAAGAGAATGGCGGCTTCGGCCACGTCTTCTGGATAGTGCTTGGGCTCGCGCGCGTTGAGGGTGTACATGATGTCCGCGTTTTCGACGTCCACGGGAATTTCCAGCTTGGGCCATTCCTCGCAGTTTTCTTCGACCATCCATTCGCAGGTGTCCACCCAGTCTTCGCTGGTGACGTCCATCTGGGCCTTGTACACCCGATGCATGCCGGAACCGATCTTCAGTTCCCAGGGCACGAAGCCCTGCGAGAAAAGCAGGCCGCGCAGATAGCTGAACATGACCCCCATGTCGATGCCGTGGGGGCAATAGGTGCCGCAACGGTTGCAGCAGGTGCATTTGGCCCAGGCCACTTCCATGGCGGCCCGCATGAAGGCCCCGTCGACCTTGCCCTTTTTGCGTACGATTTCGCCGAGAGTGGACTGGATTTTGTACGCGGGCACCTGTTTGGGGTCGCGGTTGGAGACCCGGTAGAAAAAGCAGCTGTCAGCGCACAGACCGCAGCGGGCGCAGATTTCCAGCCAGGTCATGGTGCGCGACTTGCACGATTTCTGGATGGAGGCCCAGAGGGCGTCGCTGTCCACGTCCAGCTCTTCCATTTCCGCGTAGTATTGTTTGCCGCCCTTGTCGGCCAAAAGCGCCTTCAGAGCTTCTTGCGTATTTACTGGCGTCCTGTTGCACAAAATGCCTTCAGGCATGGGGAGCTCCTTTTACCAGGGGAAACAGGGGCCGCGATAGCGGCCGCCGCGTTTGATGCTGTAGTCCATGCCCAACTGCCCGCGCGACATGAAGAAAAGTACGATGTGGGACAGTTTGGTGAAAGGCGCCGCGATCAGCATTACTTCGCCGCTCAGCATGTGCAGAATCAGCCAGAAATTGTAGCCGGGGGCATTGCAAACCACCAGCAGCCCGGTCAGAAAAGGGACCAGGACCAGGGCCAGAACGGTCCAGTCCTGCCGGGTGGTCATAAGGCGCACTTCCGGCAGGGTCAGGCGGCGCAGAATGATGCCCAGGGCCGCCGCAAGGGTTGCGATGGTCAGAACGTCCGCCAGGGCCTGGGGCATGGAGGGCAAAGAAAAACCCAGAGCCTGTTTCAGCAGGGTGTTGTGCCCGAGCAGAAAGAGGGGAACGAAAATGACGCCCAGATGAAAGACGAAGGTGCACAGGGTGAAAAAAGGCGCCGAACGCCAGCCGTGGGTGCCGTAGGGCACCAGCCAGCGGTACACCGAGTGGGCCGCGCCCTTGAGTCCCATGCCCAGGTAGGGCCGGTAAGCCACCCTGTCGAGCTGCCAGTCAAGGCCCCTGACATACCATACGCCCCGCCAGACAAGGCCGCCGAAAAAAACGAGCAGCGACAGTATCAGTCCGGGTCCGCTCAAAAATCCTTGCATACGGCTTTCTCCTTAGAATTTCCTGATGTCCTCGTCGCGTTCGCTCAGAAAAAGCCAGAAGCAGGCCAGGGCCACCAGGCCGATGCCCATCAGGACGTAGGTGATGCTTTTGGTGTGCAGCATGAAGCTGTGCAGTGAGTAAAAAACGCCGTTCATATACTCTCCTAATGCGTTTCGCGATACTCGGGGTGCTCGTGCAGCACCGGCATCAGCGTGCAGATGATCCGGTACGCCGTGATGATGAGCGTGACCACAAAGATGGAAATGCCGATTTCCATCAGGCTGGGGAAGTAGCGCTCGTCAGAAGGCAACTGCCAGTTGAAGGCCACCAGGCAGATGATGAAGCGGTTCAGAATGATGCCGGCGATGGCCAGAATCGACGCGCTTTGAATGAAGCCGAGGCGCCTTTCGCGGGTGCCCATGGCGTACAGCAGGGCGGGCAGGGCCACGAAGACGGCGAGTTCCACAATGTACAGCGCGCCGTAGCCGGTGCCGAGATACCCCCAGGTATTGTTCATGGCCATGTCGTATATGCGGATCA
>JAVBRE010000246.1:0-15207 GCA_031548325.1 Desulfovibrionaceae bacterium | reverse complement strand
GTTTCCATTCCTTTCATGATTTTCTGCAACGTGCCCATGCTTTCGGTCATCAGCGCCTCCGCCGCTTTTGGTTTTCCCATCGCCGTGGCGGCCGGAATCGGCTTCATCTGGAACGGCATGCACACGCCCGGCCTGCCGGAGCACACCCTGGGCTTCATTTACCTGCCCGCCCTTCTCGGCCTGGTTTTCGCCAGCATGTTGACCACGCCTCTGGGCGCAAAGCTGGCCCACACCCTGCCGGTAAAATCCATCAAACGCTTTTTCGGAGTCTTTTTGATCCTCATGGCCGCCAGGATGTTTTACAGTAGTTTCTAACCCGCGAAAAATGCGATATAGCCGTTTCCATGAACTCTCCTTCCGTCACCGTCCTTCTGACCGTCTGGAACGGCATGCCCTATCTGCGGCAGGCCGTGGACAGCATTTTGGTTCAGACGGAAAAAAAATTCACTTTTCTTATTCTCAACAACGGGTCCGAAGACGGCACCAAAGAGTATCTGTCTTCCCTTTCCGACCCCCGCCTGGTCATCGAACACCTGCCGGAAAACATCGGCCGAACCGCTGTGCTGAACAAAGGCCTGGCCATGGTGCGTACGGAATATACCGCCGTCATCGACGCCGACGACGTGGCCGAGCCGGCCAGGCTGGAAAAACAGCTGGCCTATCTTGTCGCCAACCCCGACACGGCCCTGGTGGGCAGCAACGTGCTCTACATCGACCGCAGCGGCGCCGTGGCGGGTGAAGACCGCTTTCCCACGGACCATGCCCGCCTGCGGGACAATTTGCCCCTGCACAACCAGTTCGCCCATGCGGCCTGCACGTACAAAACGGCGGCCGCCCTTGAGGCCGGGGGGTACCCGGCGAAATTTCCCTACGCCCAGGACCTGGCCCTGTGGCTGGCCATGCTGGCTCTGGGATACAGAGCCGCCAGCATTGACGAATTTCTGGCCCGCATCCGGGTGCACCCGGGGCAAGCCACCCGCAATCTGCAACTGCTGATGACCCGGCGGGCGGACAACCACCGGCTGGCGCGGCTCATGCTTTCTATCCCCGGCATGGCCCCGGCTTCGCGGCAGGCCGCCATGATGCGCAGCGCCGGGGCTCTCTGGGGCCTGGGACAAAAAAAAGAAGCCGCTGCCGCCTGCCTGCGGGCCTTCGCCCTTGCTCCGCCGGGCTTTTTCACCAACCCCATCATGTGGCGGCGGATCCTGCTGACCGTGCGTCGCAGGCTGTTTCCCATCCGAGCGTAGAGCTGTCTCTAAATAAATCTTTTACCCAAAGCGGAGCGGATGCCGCGAAGCGAACAGCACAGCGGGCTGTTCCCTAAAAGGAAAAATAACGGTACAAATGCCCGCCATGAGCGAGCCCCTTTTCAAACTGAGTCAAAAAAGCCGCCGGGCCTTCTCGCGGACTCTGCTGGACTGGTTTGCGGCCAATGCCCGGCCTCTGCCCTGGCGGCAAAGCTATGACCCCTACGCGGTTTGGATATCGGAAATCATGCTGCAACAGACTCAGATGGAACGCGGCGTGGTCTATTTCGAGCGCTGGATGCGAATCTTTCCCACCCTGGCCGACGTGGCCGCGGCGTCTGAAGAAGCCGTGCTCAAAGCCTGGGAGGGCCTGGGCTACTACAGCCGGGCCCGCAACCTGCGCGCAGCCGCGAAACTGGTCATGGAACGCCACGACGGTGTTTTTCCTTCGGACCTCGAAGCCATCCGGGCCCTGCCGGGCATCGGGGACTACACGGCCGGGGCCGTCGCCTCCATTGCCCACAACGCGCCGGAACCGGCTGTCGACGCCAACGTGCTGCGGCTTTTTTCGCGACTTTGCGACATTGATGTGCCCCTGTCCCAGAACGGGGTCAAAAACTTTGTGACCGCCACGGTCAGGGGGCTTATGCCCGCTGGCAAGGCCAGAGAATTCACCCAGGCCCTGATGGAATTCGGATCCCTGGTCTGCGGCAAGAGCCCCGCCTGCGCCGGCTGTCCCTTGTCGGGCTACTGCGAAGCGTACCGGCTGGGCACGGTGGCCAAGCGGCCCAAACCCAAACGCCCGGTCAGCTACAGCAACCTTGAAGTGGCCACGGGACTGCTCTGGCGCGAAGGCCGCGTGTTCATCCAAAAACGCCCGCCCTACGGGGTCTGGGCCGGGCTGTGGGAATTCCCCGGCGGCTGTCTGGAAGACGGCGAATCGCCGGAACAGGCTCTGGTCCGCGAATTTATGGAAGAAACCGAAATCGCCGTCAGCATACGCGGCAAAATCGCGGTGGTGCGCCACGGCTACACCACTTGTCGAGTAGTCATGCACGGCTATTTCTGTGATTTTCTTGACGCCAAGAACCCCACGTCCCCCGTGCTGCACGCGGCCACAGAAGGGCTGTGGGTGGCGCCCGCCGAACTGGCGGCCTATACTTTTCCCGCCGGCCATCGCAAGCTTATCGATCACTTACGCAGACACCATAGCGAGGGCTTCGCATGATTCCCGTTGCCCTGGCCCGTTGCGCAGAGTATGACCCTGACCTGCTCGCTCCCCTGGCGACAAATCTGCTCGCCTCCGCGGGCTTCGTTCCCTCGCCGGGCCTGCGCGTTCTGGTCAAGCCCAACTTGCTGCGGCCCGACCCCAAAAAACTTGTCTGCACTCACGCCCGGCTTATCGCCGCTGTCTGCCGCTGCCTGCTGGAACACGGCTGCCGCGTAAGCATCGGCGATTCGCCGGGTTTCGGCAGCGCTCCGGGCGTCGCCCGGTCCATCGGCCTGCCGGAAGCGCTGTCCGCCGTCCCCGGCGGCAAAGACATTTCCGTTCTGACTTTGGGCGCGCCCGTCCTCCGGCCTCTCAGCCTGGGCGGCAGCGTCAGCCTGTCCCGGCACGCTCTGGAAGCCGACCACATTCTGAACCTGCCCAAACTGAAAGCCCACAGCCAGATGCGTATGACCGGCGCGGTCAAAAACCTTTTCGGCTGCGTACCCGGCGTGCGCAAAGCCGTACTGCACGCCCGGCACGGCGACAAGGCCAAAGACGGCACGGCATGCTTTTCCGCCCTGATCGCGGACATCATGGCGCATCTGCCGCCCATGACCAGTCTGCTGGACGGCGTCAGCGCCATGCACGTGACCGGGCCCTCGAACGGCAGGCCATACGGCGCGCATCTGCTGGCCGCCTCTTCCTCCCCCGTGGCCCTTGATACGGCCGTCTACACCCTGATGGGCCTTAGCCCAGGCCAAGTTCCCCTGTGGCGCGAGCTGCAACGCCGCGCCGCGCCGGGCGCTTTTGCCGGCGACATAGAAATGGCCGGCGAGTCTCCGGAATTTTTTGACTTTTCCGGCTTTGTCCTGCCGCAAAGCCTGACGGCCGAGAGCTTCAACCCCTTCCGTCTGCTGCGCAGCACCATCCGCAGGCTGTGGGCGGGGTTCCGGCGGTGACCGTCTGCGTATCCCTGATGCTTCTCGGAAGTTTTTTACTCTTCGGCTACGAGGCGGGCACCTATTCCAAGCTGTTCTGGTTTCTGCTTCTGCCGCCCATGCTCATGTTCTGCCTGGGTCTGCGCCACGGCACCTTGCTTTTCGCCCTGTTCTTCGCCTTATTGCTGCTGAGTTTTTTCGGGCCGCTCCGGTCTTTTCTGCCCCATGAATACCCCCTGCCGGACCGCTTGCGCTTTCTGGCCGCCATGTCCGGAGCCTGGATTTTCAGCGCCCTGAACCTGACCTGACTTCCGTTCTACTTCTTTACGGCCTTCTTTACGGCCTTCTTTGCTACGGCCCTGGGCCTGTCCAGGTTGACCAGTTCGTATCTTCCGCTGCCCAGGCCGATCATTTCCGCATGCTCGATCTGGCTGCGCCAGTCCGTGACCGGGTGGATGGTTTTAAAATGGTCGCCCGGCCCGACCTTGCCCAGAACGCTGGCCGCAATGCCCGGGGCCGCGTTGACCGCGTCGATGCAGGCCCTGTCCAGGGCCACCGGATCAAAGCTCGCGAACATGCCGATGTCGGGCACCACGGCCGCGTCGTTTTCACCGTGGCAGTCGCAGAAAGGCGAAACCTGGTTGACGATGCTGATGTGAAAATGCGGACGGCCGTCCAGCACGGCTTTGGCGTACTCCGCCATTTTGCGGTTCAGAGCGTCCACCGCGCTGTCCGTAGGACTGGAAATCGCGTCGAAATTGCAACTGCCTATACAGCGGCCGCAGCCCACGCAACGCGCATGGTCGATGTGCGCCTTGTTTGAGGGGGTAAAGCTGATGGCGCTCTGGGCGCAATACTTGGCGCAGGTGCGGCAGCCCACGCAGAGTTTGGGGTCCGCCACCGGCTTGCCGTCACTGTGCATGGCCATTTTGCCCGCGCGGCTGCCGCAGCCCATGCCGACGTTCTTGATCGCTCCGCCAAAGCCCGTCAGTTCGTGCCCCTTGAAATGGTTCAAGGAAAGCACGATGTCGGCATCCATGACCGCGCGGCCGATTCGGGCCTTTTTCAGCAGTTTGCCGCCCCTGACGGGAACTTCGACATCGTCCGTGCCCTTAAGCCCGTCGGCGATGATGACCTGGCAGCCCGTGGACAGAGGCGAATAGCCGTTCTCGCAGGCCGCGTCCAGGTGCAGCAATGCGTTGTTGCGCCTGCCCACATACAGTGTGTTGCAGTCGGTGAGAAAAGGCATGCCGCCCAGCGACTTGATACGGTCGGCCACGGTTTTGGCGAAGTTGGGGCGCAAAAAGGACAAATTGCCCGGTTCGCCAAAGTGAATTTTGACGGCTGTAAATTTTTTGGTGAAATCAATCGTCTCGATGCCCGCTTTGCGGACGAGCTTGTCCAGCTTGCTTTGCAGGCTGACGCCGACCGTGCAGCGCATGTCGGTGAAATAGACTTTGGATGCCTTCATGGGATCCTCCACAGTGTTGTAAATGCTGTCACCCTAACACCGTCAAAAGTTGACGGCAAGCTCGTGCATAAAAAAGCCGCCCCGAATGTCCGGGGGCTCTCATGTGGTAGGTCCTCGACGACCCTCGTCCCGCAAAACCTATCAGGCCTTGCGGGACTTCCGTTTCACCCATCACGGCGGCCCAGCCTCAATTCAAGGCCCGCAGGATTTCATTGTCAGCATGTGGTGCTTATTCCTGAACAGACGGTTGACGAAAACGCGCGCATATCGCGTCAATCAAAGCGCGATACGAATCCAGCCGGGCCGCTTCCTGGGTGTAGAGCAGACGCGCCGGCCGCAAATACGGGTTTCCGCTTCGATCACAAATTGGCTGCCGGTGCAGTGTGGAATCTTCCTCAACCCGGATTGCCGTGATGATGGAAAAACCCATTCCGGCCTCCAGAAACTGAACGCAGGTCTGGGACCCGTCAACGTGAATCGTCTTTTTGGGTTCACGCGTGAAGTTTTCCATCCACCACTTGTCAATAATTGCCTGGAGCGTCGGGTCCGCGCGATAGGCGATATACGGTCTGTACGGCAGCTCTTCCATGATGATCGGGTCTTTGGAAACCAGATAAATCGGTTCTCTGAACAATAAAACATCGTGCTCATTCCAGGGATGGTCGCCGCGAACAAGCGACATGATCAGTTTTCCCGAATGCATTTTTTCCATCAGGCGGTCGCTCTGGTCGGTAATGATTGAAAGAGAGACTCCAGGAAATTCTTTTGAAAACTCAGCGCAAAACGAAGGGAGAATCCGCCGCGCCAATGACGAAGGAGTGCCAAACAGCACTGAGCCTTCAATACGGCCGCCGGTATTGCGCACGTTTTCGGCAATTTCTCTGTACAGGTTCATGATCTTGCCCGCATAGGAAAGCAGGCGCTCCCCCGCGCTGGTAAACACAATTCCCCGGTTGCTGCGGATAAAAAGCTCAACATCAAATTCGCTTTCAATCCGTTTTAAACGGTAGGTAAGAGCGGGCTGCGACAAATACAAATCCGACGCCGCCTTGGCGATGCTCTTCTTCTCGGCCAGGACTACCAACAGCTCCCAGTCTTTCGAATCCATACCCCCCCCGCACGATGTTTTTTTTATATGCAGTATAAAAACTATCGTCTTCATTTCCCGCAATTGCAAGTGTAGACAGGCATCAAGGGGAAAGGTCGGATTCACGGCCGTATCCGGCATTCCCACCGGCAATTGCATACGAATACCAACCAGCAGGTGAAGGAGCAACTATAATGAATATGAAAGAACTATATAAAAAAGAAGGATTTATTGCAGCCCCAGGATGCTATGACCCGCTGTCCGCCCTCGCGATTCAAAAAATCGGTTTCAAGGCCATTTATATAGGCGGGTGGGCCGTGGGCGCGCACCTGGGCGTTACCGAGCCGCTGACGACCATGACGGAATTTGCGGACGTTATCCGCCGCATCCATCATGTGGTTGATATCCCGATCGCGGCGGACATGGGCGCCGGGTTCGGCCTTGTTACGAATATAAAGCGGTCCATACGCTCATTTGAAGACGCGGGCGCGGGAATAGTCCATCTGGAAGACCAGGTGGTTCCCAAGCGGCTCAGTTACCACAAAGGGAAGCAAGACTACATAGCCGCCGATGAAATGCTGGCCAAGATCGAAATGGCGAAAGCCGCGCGGCGCTCGGATGATTTCATGATCATCGCCCGCACCGACGCGGGCCGTACGAAGGGTGATCCGTTCCAGAACATGATCGACCGGCTCAACATCTACAAAACCGTCGAGCCGGATATGCTGATGGGCTTCCCCCACAATGAAGAAGAAATGCTGGCCCTGCCGAAAGCGGTCGATTATCCGCTCTGCTATGTCGCGTCGGAAGGGCTAGGGGGAGACGCAGCGTCCGGAAGCCGCCCGTGCCCGAGCCCGGAAGAGGCAAAGTCTTACGGCTATGCCATGGTTATTTACCCCATCACGCCGGTACTTGCCTCCTATTCAAATCTCATTCAAGTATACCAAAGAATGTACGACACCGGCAAAAGCGGAATGGACCCTGTGGAAACCGCCAGGCTTTCTAAGGAAATCATGTCGCTTATCTCCATCGATCAATTGGCGGAGATTGAAACGAAAGCCGGGAAATAAGGGGCTGAGGCCTGTTAATTGCCATAATTTAGATAGGTCGGTTAGTTGCATGCAGGATGTGTGTAACTAACCAATCTAAAAACACAGAGGATTCGTGCACACTATAACAGAAGAGAGAACCGATGCGTTCGTTTGATTGCCATGCACATATATTTGAACGCGGTTTGCCTTTGGCGCCCGTACGTCGGTATGCGCCAACGTACGATGCCACTGCGGAACACTATCTTGAGATGCTCAAGGCTGATGGTATCAATGGAGGCTTGCTTGTTCAACCTAGTTTCCTTGGCGTTGACAACAGCTATATTTTAGCGGCCTTAAAAAAATACCCTGGAAAACTCCGAGGAGTCGCGGTTGTGGAACCGACCCTTTCGGACGCTGATTTTCAGGCTCTGCACGTGGCGGGGTTCACAGGTATCCGCTTGAACCTCACCGGGTTGCCTTTGCCCGACTTGTATCAGCCGGAATGGACGGCCATGCTTAAGCGTCTGCGCGAGCATGAATGGCATGTGGAGATCCTCCGGGAAAGCCGGGACCTTCCCGCGCTGCTCAAGCCGTTGTTGGAGGCCGGCGTCAAGGTGGTTTTAGATCATTTCGGCAAACCTGACATGACACTATTTCCCAATGATCCGGTTTTTGACTGGCTGTTGCGCTTAGGCGTTTCTCGCCGGGTATGGATAAAAATTTCAGCAAGCTATCATCTGCGCACAGAGGACGAAGGCGAGATGCTCGCACGGCACGCATTGCCGCAGCTCATGGCTTCATACGGTCCCGACCGGCTTTTGTGGGGAAGCGATTGGCCCCACACCAATCGCGAAAGCAGTATGAACTTTTCCAAAACACTTGAGGACTTCAGGCGCAGAATTCCCGACGTCTACGTTCAGGAAATCATCCTCAAAAAATCCCCGGCGGAACTTTTTGCCCCTATGGCGCAGTGACTGCGCAAAAGAAGGTGGTGCCCTGGAGCGAAAAGCGCTGCCTGCGTCAGCGGACGCCGGCGATCAAGAATAAATACGAAAATAAAGAAAAAACGTTCCCTGTCGTAGATCGCAGCGAGTGACCGGTATCCGCCAGCCGGAAAATATACGCAATCAACTTCCCCAAGGAGTTTTCCAATGAAAAAGGCTCTCGTATCCATGATGTTTCTGGGAGTGTTGCTTTTCCTGCCCAGCGCCGCGCAGGCCAAGTTTCCTGAAAAACCCATAACCGTCGTCGTTCCCTTCAAGCCTGGCGGCGGCAACGACATCGTTGCGCGCAATATTGCAGCGGTGGGGGAAAAATATTTCGGCGTTCCGGTTATTGTAGAGAACAGGCCGGGGGGGCAGGCCTTGAACGGAGCGGCGGTTGTGGCGCAGGCCAAGCCGGACGGGTATACGCTTCTCATCAATAACTGCGCCGTTTACACCGCCGCGCCGCACATGTTCAAAGTGCCTTACGATCCCATGAAGGCGTTTGTTCCTATTCTCAGGCTCGGCAACACGCCTCAAGTGCTGATTGCCAGCGCGCATTCCCCGGCCCAGGATTTCGAAGCTTTTGTGAAATATGTCAAAGAAAACCCCGGCAAGGTTACCATAGGCTGCGCCGGACTTGGAGATATTTCCGGCCTTCAGATTGCCGAGGCCTTCAATAAAATGAAATTGAACGTCAAACTGGTGCCGTTGGACGGTGCGGCAGAGACCGTTGCCAACGTTCTTGGCGGCCATATTATGTACGGCAACGTTTCCGACCTCGGCGCCATGAGGCTTCTTGAAGCCGGAAAGCTCAAAGTGTTCTTTGAATTTGGCGGGGAGCCCGGAAAATATCTCAGAGCCCTGGGCGTCAGGACCCTTGACGAACTCGGCTATCCCGGCACCTCAATCCCATACTACCGCCTGTTTGTCGCGCCTGCGGGCACGCCTCCCGAGGTTGTTGAAATTCTGCGCCAAGGCTTTTTGAAAATGGCTGGGGACCCGGAAGTCCTGCAACGTTTTGACGCCATGAAAACACCCCATGAAGGGTTCTCCATTGACGGCGGACAAATCCAGAAACAGTTGGAAGAAGAATATAAAATGTTCGGCCAGACGGTGCGCCGGCTCGGCCTGGATCAAAAGAAATGAACCATGGATGCGGATGCGGCCTTTTGCCGCATCCGCATCCAAATCATCACGATGGGGAAAGTATGGGCAACAAGCAAGTGGAAACCCTCACCGGCGTCATCTGCATACTCCTGTCCGGTGTCCTGGCCATCTATATAACGACGCGACCCTGGCACACGCCCGGCGCCGACATAATGGCTCACAGTTCGTTTTTCCCGCTGGTCATAACCGGGGGAGTGGCCGCCATGGGAGTATGGCAGTGCCTGTGGGGCATGAGCAGAGCGGCGACCCCGGGCCTTGTTACAATAAATAAGAAGGGCATCCTGCTTCTGCTGGGGGCGGCCGCCTGTACCGCTGCCATGCCGTATCTGGGTTTCCTCATCAGTTACGTGGCGTTTCTTTTCTTTGCCATGTGGCTCTGGGGGGAACGCAGAAGATCCCTTTTGCTTCCGGTTTCCTTGGGCTTGCCGCTTCTCATCTACATTGTACTCGGTAAAATTTTGCACGTCACTTATCCCAGCGGGCTGATTCCATTCTAGACGCCTGCTTCGAGAACGTTCGCACTGCGGCCCCTTGGGGGCGGGACGAACGGCTCATGGTCAATAACCGGAATAACCGGAGAAACTCCGGCGTCATAAGGATGCGCGCTTCATCCAGCATAACAGACAGGAGAGACGGATGTTTACCGATATTTACAGCGGGTTGACGCTGATAATGACCCTTAAAGGGTTTGCCCTACTGTTCACGGGCGTGACTGTAGGGGTTATATTCGGCGCAATACCGGGTCTTACAGGCGGCATTGCCATCGCTATTGTTTTGCCGTTAACTTTTTATATGGATGCGGTGCAGGGCCTCGCGCTTCTCTCCGGTATTTATGTCGGCGGAACTTTCGGCGGAAGCATTGCCGCCATACTTTTCGGCACGCCGGGATCCCCTGAAGCAGGCATCACCGTCCTTGACGGATACGCGATGGCCCAGAAAGGCTATCCGGGGAAGGCGCTGGATACCGCCCTCTACGCTTCATCCTTTGCCAACATTCTCAGTTCCTTCGTTATGATTCTTCTTTCCGTCGGTATTGCTATGTTCGCGCTGCTTGTCGGCCCGGCGGAGTATTTCTCCATCATCCTCTTTTCCCTTGTGCTCATCTCCACTCTCGGCATGGGCGATGTCTGGCACAAAGGTCTGCTCGCCGTCGTTCTGGGCGTCCTCTTTTCCTTTGTGGGTTTCGATCCCATCAGTTCCGTATCCCGCTTTACCTTTGGCATCCTGAGCCTGAACTCGGGGTTCTCCCTTATCCCTGTCATGGTCGGGCTTTTTGTGGGTTCAGAAATTATCGGCCAGGCCGGGACCATGCGCCGAGGCAAGGAAGATGACCCGGCAGCCATAACCTTCGGCAGCAAAGACGATAAAATGGTCTTCGCGGAATTTATCAGAGTGCTGCCCATCATTATCAGGGGATCATTCATTGGTTCCATCATTGGCGCTTTGCCGGGCTTGAACGCTGCGGTAAGCGCCATGGTAAACTACAGCGTTACCAAACGCCTCTCCCGTACCCCGGAGAAATTCGGCACGGGTTGCATCGAAGGAATCGCCGCGCCGGAATCCGGCAACAACGGAACGGTCGGCCCCACCCTCTGCCCCCTGCTGACCCTGGGCATTCCGGGCAGCGGCACGGCAGCTCTTTTCCTCGGGGCGCTGCTTATGCAAGGCGTCACACCCGGCCCCACTATCTTTGATACACACGGAGAGGTAGTCTACGGCCTTTTTTATGCCCTTTTGTTCTCCTCGATCTTGCTCGTATTCGTCGGAAAAATGGTTTTCCGCGTGGCGAAATATATCCCGCTCATTCCGATACAAGTCATCAATCCGTGCATCATCCTCTTCTGCATGGCCGGGTCTTTCGCGGTCGGCAACGACGTTACGGATGTATTCGTGTTACTTTCCTTCATGTTGCTCGGCTACTTTATGCGGCTTGCCGGCCTGCCGGTAATTCCGCTGCTTATCGGATACCTGCTGGGAGGACTTCTTGAAACAAGCCTGCGGCGCAGCCTCCTGATATCAGGAGAAGATTACAGCATATTCTTTACTCGCCCGATTTCTCTGTTCTTTCTTATCGTTACTTTCGCTCTTTTGGCATGGGCCGCACTGAGTCGCTTTTACCATAAAAAAACCGCAGGAGCCCTCAAAGGCTAAATAATGAAAAGCCGCCCCGGAACGCGTTACGGGGCGGCTTTTCATTAGAAAGACCAGTCCGCGCTTATTCCACGGTCACGCTTTTTGCCAGATTCTTGGGCTTGTCCACATCGCAGCCCCGGGCCACGGCCGCATGGTATGCCAGCAATTGCAGGGGCGCGGAGCAAAGAAGGGAATTCATGACTCCGCAGTCGTCGTGAATGCGAAACACGTCGTCCGCGTGCCGATGAATCTCCTCGTCATCCTGGCTGATAATCGCCAGGATGCGGCCCTTGCGCGCTTTCACCTCGTTCATGTTGGCCAGCAGCCGGTCATAGCGCTCGCCTTTCAGGGTGATGAAAAGCACGGGCATTTTCTCGTCCACCAAAGCCAGCGGGCCATGCTTGATTTCCGACGAATTCATGCCCTCGGCATGAATGTACGAAATTTCCTTCAGCTTCAGCGCGCCTTCAAGGGCCAGCGGCCAACCCGCGCCCCGGCCCAGAAACATGAAATGCTCCTGGTCGGTATATTTCAGCGCGATGTCCTTGACGATGTCGGCTTTCAGCAACACTTCGTGCATGCGGGCGGACACCCGCAGCAGGTCTCCGGCCCGGCGGCGCATGTTTTCCACGCTTTCCGTGCCGCGCCGCATGCCCAGACGCAGGGCCAGAATGTACAGGGCCGCGATCATGCTGGTAAAGGCCTTGGTGGAAGCCACTCCGATTTCCGGCCCGGCCATCAGGGGCGAAACGTACGTCGCTTCGCGGGCGATGGTCGAACTGGGCACGTTGACCAGCGCCAGGGTCGGGTACCCGCCTTCCTTGGCCAGGCGCAGGGCGGACAAGGTGTCGATGGTCTCCCCGGACTGGGTGACGACCACGTACAAGGCGCCCGGCTCCATGATCGGATTGCGGTAACGGAAATCCGAGGCGTATTCCGGGTAACAGGGGATGCGCGCCACGCGCTCGATAAGCAGACGGCCAAGCATGGCCGCGTGGTAAGCCGTGCCGTGGGCCAGCAGCACTATGCGCTGCACCGCGTCCAGGGCTTCGTCGGGAATATCGCCGCCCGGAACGCTGATTTCGGGCCAGCCTTGTTCCGGCAGGTTCACCCGCGCGTCAATCAAGGTTTTCAAGGCCTTGGGCTGCTCATGGATTTCCTTGAGCATATAGTGTTCGTAGCCTTCCTTGCTGGCGTCCTCGGCCGTCCATTCAATGGTCGATACCTTGGGCTGCACGGTACGGCCGTTCTGGCGCACGGTCCAGGAATCGGGAGTGAGCACGGCCACCTGATTGTCGTCCAGGTACACGGCCTTGCGGGTGTAGCTCAAAAAGGGCACCACGTCGGAAGCGAGCATGTGCATGCCTTCGCCCAGGCCGATGGTCAGGGGGCTGCCCTTTCGCGCGCCCACCAGCAGGCCGGGCCTGTCCCTGGCCATGACGCCGAGAGCGTAAACCCCTTCCAGCCGGGGCAGGCTCTTTTCCACGGCCGCCGTCAGATCGCCGTCGTAAACCTTGGCGATAAGATGGGCGATGACTTCCGTATCCGTATCGGAAGCGAAGAACGCGCCTTCGCGTTCCAGTTCGGCCCTGAGTTCCGCGTAGTTGTCGATAATGCCGTTGTGCACCACGGCGACGGTCTTTGCCGGGTCGCAGTGGGGATGGGCGTTGTATTCCGTGGGTTCGCCGTGGGTGGCCCAGCGGGTGTGCCCCAGAGCGGCCGGGGCGAAACTTTCCTTGGGCAGTTCCCTGTCCAGTTTGTCCACCCGACCCACCACGCGCGTGACGCGCAATTCGCCGGACTCCTGCCAGACGATGCCCACCGAGTCGTATCCCCGGTATTCCAGAGCCCTGAGCCCGGCAATAACGCCGGGAACGGCGTTTTCACGTCCGGTAATGCCCATGATGCCACACATAACCACTCCTTGAAAAAAAACGAAGGCGTCTTTTTTACAGCAGTATAATCCGCCAGGCAACCATTGACGGCTGTCCATGGCGGCTGTGCGGTTTGGCGTCAGACCAGGAAGGCAAGCTTTTTTCGAAGGGAGTGTACTTTTCTGGTACATGACCGGAGTAAAAAGCGCGGCCTGACGCTGTATCACGCCAAACCGGACAGCCGCTTTATCTCCCCGGCTGGAACCGCATATCCTTGGGAACCTTGACCTCCACGCTGTGCGTGATGACAAATTCCCCCTGCGCTTTCACATCCGCCTTCCAGACATAGTCGGTCCTGTCTTTTTCCGGCTGCGGCACGGAGCTCACCTTCAGACTGATGGCCTCGTTGCCGGGTACGGGCACGGGGTCTTCAACCCGCACCGCAACGGGGACGTTACGGCCGTTTGTCACCTTGATTTCCCAGGCCCAGCGTTCGGTCCTGTCCTTGCTGATGATGCCCTTTTCACCCCCCACGCGCTCGGTCAGGCGCATCTCGGCCCGGACCAGGGGGTCGGACCCGAAAAATACGGCCATGTCGCCGCCCCGGTGCGAAAAATTGGGATTCATGCTGATGATGGCGCCGTCTACCAAAAAGGCGGCTTCGCCCCGCCGCAGGGCCAGCTGCGCGTCCAGTTCCGGCCGGGCGGTCAAAAAGCCGTAGCGCTCGCGCGAGGGACGCAGGGTGTAGCTGTAATCCGCCTTCCATTCCGTATCCGCCACCAGCGGGATGCGCACGCTCTCGCCTGTGGGCAGGACGCGGCCGCCCAGCTTCCAGATCGCGAAGGTGGACATTTCTTCGCGCGCCGGCGCGGGTCTGGGCGATGAAGGCTCCGCTTTGGCCGGCGCTTCCATGGCCATCTGGTTCATGTCGGCCATAGGCGCGCTCATGCGCAGCTTGGCCGCGGAAACGGGCGCTTCCTTGTCGCCGGCCTGCATCTGCCAGGGATACAGCGCTTGAGGCGACAAGCGCGTGTC
The DNA here is from genome assembly GCA_031548325.1 of Desulfovibrionaceae bacterium. Classification (GTDB taxonomy): domain Bacteria; phylum Desulfobacterota; class Desulfovibrionia; order Desulfovibrionales; family Desulfovibrionaceae; genus FLUQ01. The sequence goes on along the minus strand of JAVBRE010000246.1, from coordinate 1,028 downwards.
GGGCGTCACTGTGGCCACATTCAATTCCACGTCCGGCCAGTCAAAGCCGGAATCCTGGCGGATGACCGCTTCCTGGCTGAAGCGCAGCAATTTTTTGGCGGGCAGGGCCTCAAAACGGTAGGCCGGCGACCAGCCGCAGCCTCCGATCTGGTAGCTGTAGGATACGGTCAGCGCGCTTTTGGCCGGTGCGGCCAGAGCCACGGTGGCCTGGCGCAGACTGCGCTTTTCCGACCCCAGACCGGCCAGACGCTGCTGGGCCTTGCTGATGCGTTCCTCAAGCTTTTTCAATTGCCGTTCCATGCCGGGCAAGCCCGCGCTGAGGTCCGCGATGGTCTTCTGCATGGCCGCATCCACTTTCAAGAGTTCGTCCGCGCTGCTGAACTGCGTGGTGCGAGGCTTGGTCCAGTAGGCGATCCGGGCTTCGGCCGCCGATTTGTCGCCTTTCAGTCCGTCATAAGCCACGCGCAGGCTTTCCAACTCGTCCAGCGCGGATTTGCGCGCCGCGTTGCCCGTATCTTCTTCCAGCTCTTTGACTTCCCAGGCCAGGGAAGCCACGGAGTTGCCCTCGACCTTCAGGCTGAAAGTGGCTGGAATGGCCCCCTGCGGCAGGCCGATGCGCAGGGCGCTTTCACCGGAAGCGAGCGTCACGGGATGGAGCTTTTCCGTCACCCGGACCTGGGCGGACGAAGGATAGACCGTCACGCTGGTCGGTTTGGACGGCATGACAGGAGCGGAAAAATCTGCCGCAGGGGCCGCAGGGGCCGCCAGCAGAAACAGAGCGAGAAAGGACAGACGAAAACGCGTCATGGAACCTCCAGTTTTTTCAGGGAGATATCGGCCGGGAAGGCGGAGCCCCGCCTCGCGGCGAAAACCGGGGAGGATCCGCCTCCCCGAGCCCCTCCGGCAGGGGCATCCTGCCCCTGCGCCCGGCTGGGCGCGGATCTTTCCGCTTTGCGTAAAGATCCGCTCCTATGCGGGGTCAAGGGTGCTGAGACCCCTTGCAGGGGGTCCGGGGGACAGCGTCCCCC
>JAVBRE010000116.1:0-30878 GCA_031548325.1 Desulfovibrionaceae bacterium | reverse complement strand
AAAGCGCCGGTCCTGTTGTCCACAATGCCTCCGGCCGCCGTGATCTGGGCCGGAAAAGGCAGCAGGGCCTCGTTCAGGCGCTGTTCAAGAATGCCTTGTAAAAAGGAGTCAAACGTCGTGCGCACCGGGGATTTGCCCTGGTCCCAGTAGCCGGACGGCAGTTGGCGAAAGGCGAGGTCCGCGAAATGCCGGGCCTCTTTGGGTATGGCGGAACGACCCGGCGGCGGTTTTTCCAGCAGGGACGCCTGCAGGCGTTCTCCGGGCGCGGCGTCGCGCTCGCGCAGGCGCAGCAGTATGGCGTTGCGCCGCTCCAGAGTTTTTTCCGGATTTTTGTCCGGCCGGTACAAAGAAGGACCGCGCAGCATGCCGATGAGCAGGGCCGATTCCGCCAGCGACAATTCCGCCGCCTTTTTGCCGAAATAGCTGCGGGCGGCCGCTTCGACCCCGCGCACGGGGCCGCCGAAGGGCGCGCGGTTCAGGTACAGTTCGAGAATTTCCCGTTTGCCGAGCAGCCGCTCCAGCTTCACCGCCTGCATGAATTCGCGCAGCTTGCTGCGCCAGGTGCGGGCGCTGGGATAGGTCAGGCGGATGACCTGGCTGCTGATGGTGGACGCGCCCGAAACCACGGACCCGGCCCGCAGGTTCTGCCAGGCGGCCCGGACCAGGGCCAGCGGATCAAGGCCAAAGTGGCTGTAAAAGCGCCTGTCTTCCACTTCGACCGCTACCAGAGGCAGCCATGGCCCCATCTGGTCCAGGGGCACGGGCAGGCAGTACTCCTCGCGGGACGAAAGGCGCGCATGAAAAAGCCTGCCTTTGCCGTCGAGCAAAGCCGGGGAAACAGGCCAGCTTTTTGCGTCGGGCAATGGCGAAGGAACAAGCAGAAACAGAACCAAAACGCCAAGAACGGCGCAAAATGCCGCGCCGCCCAAGAGGCGAAAAATATGCATTCTGCCCGTCATCATCGCCGCGCTGAAATTATTCTTCCTGCCCGGGCAAACGAGAAGCCTTGGCAGGGTCGTCGGTTTCGCCCAAAGGGACGTACCCCGTTTTTGCCACCAGTTCCCGGCATTCAGGTCCGGCGAGCCAGTTCAGAAAAGCCCGCAACTCCACGCTGTGTTCCTCGTCGCGTACAACGGCATAAAAAGGCGCGCTGAGAGGATAGCTGCCGTCCGCGATTCGGTCCGGGTCAGGAGGAATGCCCTCGACGGCCAGCAGTTTGAGGTCCTGTATTTTGTCCGCATTTTCGGGGCCGACCGGTCCGGCCAGACTGACGGAAGTTCGCCGCATGCCCGTCGCATACCAGCGGAAAGAATAGCCGATGGAGGCTTCTTCGTTTCTGTATTCCGCCACCTGGGTGATGATGCCGCCCATGTCGATAATCAGCTCTTCGCGCAACGGAGCCGCCGCTTTTTTGCCCCGCATGACCCTGGAGAGCATGATGGTCTGGCTGCCCGAATCGTCCGGCCGCTGGTAGGCTACGATGGGCTTGTCCGGTCCTCCGAAGTCCTTCCAGTTGGTCTTTGTCCGGGTGTAAATGTCCTGGATCTGCGCGATGTCGAGATTCTCCAGCGGATTGGATTCATGAACCAGAAACACGAAAGCCTCTTTACCCAGAGGGATAAGGCGCAATTTCACGCCTTTTTCCTGCGCTTCCCGCAGTTGTTTTTCCGACGGCTCAAAGGCAAAGACGACGTCTCTTTCCCCGCGTATCAGTCGGGTATAGGCTTTGCGCGTCGTGCTGCATTGCAGTGAATCACGCCAGGCTTTGCTCTGTTCGTCACTGCGGCGCGCTGTTCCGGGTTTGGGAGGCGGCGGGCAGTATACGGCTTTAAAGAAAGCGGCGTACAAGGGATAAAAGGCCGTGGCGCCGTCCAGGCGGGGGTAGGCGTCTCTGATGCGCAGGGAAGAAGGTCCGTCCAGGTCGGCCAGCAGGGTATTGCTGCTATACGGGGTATACAGGCGCGGGTCCGGTTCTCCGCCCACGATGTTGCTCTGTTCCCAGGCCGGGCGGGAAGATATCAGGCTGCTCTCGATAGCGTAAATCTGCCAGCAGAGGACCAGGGCGGGGCAGAGCAGCGCAAGAAATGCCGGAAGCTTTCTGAACATCCGGCCCCCGGCGGAAAAGGGCACCGCTTTGCCGTCCGGCGTCAGGGTGCAGGTGACGCCGCGGAAAAGTTTTTTTCCGGTCCGGACGCCAGTGCAGGCGATGCCGGCAATCAGCGCGAGCTGAAAGAAAAGTCCCGCGCCGACGCCCTGCCGGCTTTCAAACAGCGCCTGGTAAAAGAACCCGTAATTCGCGAAAAAGTCCGGACCCTCTCCGGGAAAAAGCAGGCGTAGCGCAAAAGGGATCTCTTCACTTTGCAGCAGGGCGCCCGGTTCCGCCGTCCAGATCTGGTCGGCCAGCCAGAGCATCTGGTACGGCGGCTGGCTGAGCAGACGGGTCAGTTCCCAGGCGGGGGTTTCGGCGTGATAGTTGCCGCCCGTGTCGTGCAGAGCATAGGCCCAGGCGAGCATCAGCAGGGCGGGCCAGAAAAGGAAGGCCGGGCGAAGCCGGGGCGCTCTTTCGGGGGCGCGGGTCAGACGGCCGTAAGCAAGGCCGCAAACGAAAACGAGCGCGCAGACGGCGAGGGTTATTTTCCAGTAGGGGCTCGTGAAGCTGCCGGGATCGGAAAACCAGGTCAGATGCTCCGCGGCGAAGGGACTGTCCCCCAGCCAGCGGCAAAGCAGCGGCGCGGCGAAGCCGGCAACGAGCAGCTGAGTGCGGACTGCCCTGATACAAGAGGCTATGATGCGCATCACGTATACCCAACAAGAACTTGGACAGGCGTGCCGGTCTCGGATACAAATGGCGAAGCTTTCCTGTGTTTGAAGAATAAAAATAGCCCGGCGGACCGGCTTTGTCCAGCGCGTAGCGGCCGGGGCGGCGGCTCAGTCCGCCGTGATGCTTTATCAGGACCGGGAAACTTAAATTGAGCGCCAGTGCAGGTCTAATTTCCGGGTTCGTCAAGGAGTGTCGCAATGAATATGCCGCGTTTGGCCCTATTGTCTTTTTTGTTGAGCCTTCTACTGTCGGCCTGCGCCGCGCAGCCCGGCTACAGAGAAAATTCCGATCCGCCGGAAGGGGCGAGCGTGCTGCGTCTGCCGGGCGGCATTTCCTGCATCTTGCCGCGAAACTGGACGCCTCTCGGCTTTTCGGGGGATGCGTCGGCGCCCGAACCCCTGGCCGCCGCGCCCGTGGTGGCCGCCAAGTATGATGCGCAGCGCGCCGTGCTGGCGCGATTTTCCGTGCGGGACATGGCGACGCGGGCCGGGTTCGACCAGAGCCGCCTGCGGGGGATGAGCGATGCGGAACGCGCGACTTTACAGGAAAAGAGCGCCGACGCCGCCCGCCAGATGTTCGGAGAGACGTCCGACGTGCTTTCCGTGGTCTCCCGGCTGCGGGAGATGGGCGGCTATCTCTGTCTGGTGACCACGGCGGAGTTCATTCCCGTTGCCGACAACCCGGCAAAACAGTCGTTGACGACGGTGCGGGCGGAGTATCTGCTCGGCCGGCGCTACGTATCCGCCGACGTCACCTACGCCACGGACCTGCAAAGTCCGGAGCTGGACCGGGAAATCGAGATCATTTTCGCTTCCTTCAACCCGGAAAGCAAATGGGAGCAGGCGGAGAAGCCCAGAGCCAGCGAGGAATCGTAAAGTGATTTTCGTGCGGCGTTGACGAAAAAAATTGGGCTGGTTATCATAGCAATTTGCTACGATAACCTGCGGCAAGGAGCAAACGCATGAAATGCCCGGTATGCAGAGAAGTAAATCTGGTGTTAAGCGAGCGGCAAGGGGTGGAGATTGACTATTGCCCCCAGTGCAGAGGGGTCTGGCTGGACCGGGGGGAACTGGACAAAATACTTGAGCGCTCTGCCCCGGCCCCGCGTCCGCAACAAGAATATTCCGGCGAGCACGAGCGTTCGCGCGATCATGAGCATTTTCACGGACATGAGCGCTCTCATGGTCACGGAAATTCTCATGGTCACGGGCAGGGCTACAGAAAAAAGAAAGAAAGTTTCCTCAGCGATCTGTTCGATTTTTGAGTTTCTTTTTGACCGGCGGGCAGGCCCTTTCGGCCTTGTGTCCGCTGACGAATTCTTCGGAGAGGCTTCGCCGGGGGCTATGCTTTCCCCCGGCGAGCTCTCTTTTTTTATTGCCAGGGGGCCATAAACGCCTCGGCTGTGCCGCCCTGGTCCAGGTGGCGCAGAAGAGCGCTGCCGAAAACGACGGCCTGGGGTTTGACTGGCATGGCCGCCACCTGTTCCGGGCTGTGGATGCCGAAGCCCAGGGCCACGGGCAGTCCGAACGCTTCCCGGGCCCGGCGCACGGTTTCCGCCGCCTGCGCGGGCAGGTCCCGGCGCACGCCGGTGGTGCCCATGACGGAAACGGCGTAGACATAGCCGGAAGCAACATTGGCGTAAGCGCGCATGCGGACGGCATTCGTATTGGGCCCTACCAGAGGGATGAGGTCCATCCCCTGTTTTGTCAGGGCGGAACGCAAGAGGCCGTCTTCCTCCAGGGGCAGGTCCGGGACGATGAAGCCCTGCACCCCCGCCTTTGCCGCGTCACCCGCCAGCTTTTCAAGTCCGTACTGGAAAAAGGGATTATAATAGCCCATCAGAACCAGCCCGGCGCGCGGCCTGGGGCTGAGGTCCCGCATTTGCCGCAGTATCCAGCCCAGGCTGACGCCGTTTTCCAGCGCCCTGCGCGAGGCTTCTTCCACCACGGGGCCGTCGGCAACCGGGTCGGAAAAAGGCACTCCGACTTCAATGACGTCGGCCCCGGCCGCGTCCAGGCCGCGCAGGGCCCGGAAAAACCCCTCCTGGTCCGGAAAGCCGGCCGTGAGAAAGGGGATGCGGGCTATGCGGCCTTCGCGGTTGGCCGCTTCTATGCGCTCTTGCAATGTCATGCTTTTCATGCGGCGTCTCCTTGCAGGATGGGAAGGTGTTCGGCTGCGATGCCCAGGTCTTTGTCGCCCCTGCCGGAAAGGTTCACCACGACCTGCGAGCCTTTGGCAAAGGATTCCGGATTGTCGAGGACCCAGGCCAGGGCATGGGACGATTCCAGAGCCGGGATCACGCCTTCCCTGCGCGACAGGGCTGTAAAGGCCCGCAACGCGGCCTCGTCGGTCACGACGCGGTATTCCGCCCGGCCGACGCTGTGCAGATAGGCGTGCTCCGGCCCCACGCCGGGGTAGTCGAGTCCGGCGGAAACGGAATGAGAAGGTTCCACCTGCCCGTTTTCATCCTGCAGCAGCATGCTGTACTGGCCGTGCAGCACGCCCGGCCTGCCCCGATTGATGGGCGCGGAGTTATAGCAGCCCGCATCCCCCGTGCCGCCGGCCTCAATGCCGATAAGACGCACGCCGTTCGCCGCCGGGTCCGCGGCAAAGGGATGAAACATGCCGATGGCGTTTGATCCGCCGCCCACGCAGGCCAGCACGACGTCCGGCAGGCGGCCGATCTGCCGCAGCGCCTGAGCCTTGGTTTCTTCGCCGATGACGGCTTGCAGATCGCGCACCAGGGTGGGAAAAGGATGCGGTCCGGCGGCCGTGCCGAAACAGTAATGCGTGTCCGCCTGTTCCGCTATCCAGGCGCGCAGGGCTTCGTTGATGGCGTCCTTCAGGGTTTTCGTGCCGCTGCGCACGGGCAGGACCCGGGCGCCCAGCAGCTTCATGCGGGCCACGTTGGGGGCCTGGCGTTCAATGTCCAGGGCGCCCATGTAGATGGTGCAGCCCATGCCCAGCTTGGCGGCCGCCGCCGCTGTGGCCACGCCGTGCTGGCCCGCGCCGGTCTCGGCCAGCAGGTTTTTTTTGCCCATGTGTCTGGCCAGCAGGGCCTGGCCGAGCGTGTTGTTCATCTTGTGCGCGCCTGTGTGCAGCAGGTCTTCGCGCTTGAGCCAGAGCGTGAAGCCCAGGTCCCGCGACAGGGCCTCGCAACGGGTGAGGGGCGTGGGCCGGCCCGCGAAATTGTTCAGCAGGTCCGTCAGTTCGCAACGGAAGCGGGGATCGGGCAGAATATCCGCGCAGGCCTGTTCCAGTTCGCGCAAAGGGGGAATGAGCAGTTCGGGCACGAATTGCCCGCCGAACTCGCCGAAATAGCCTTTTTTCATGTGAGTGTCTCCGGGGTATGTCCGGCTTTCAGGCCGGGACGGTGTGTGAGAAGAGCAAAAGCCTCGCGCAGCAAGGCATGGCTCTTGACGCCGGGGGAACGTTCAAGGGCGGAATTCATGTCCACCCCGTGGGGCGCGCAGACGGCCAGGGCCGGCAGCAGCGTCTTTGGCCCCAGTCCCCCGGCCAGCAGCCAGGGTCTGGGAAAAGCGACGCGCGCCAGGGTGTCCCAGGCCAGGTGTTTGCCGCTGCCGCCGCCGTCCGTGCCCGCATCCAGCAGAAAATAGGCGCAGACCGGCGCGAAGCGTTCAAGTTCCAGGGTGAGTTCCTCGGGCGAAAGCCGCTCCGGCCAGAGCGTCTTGATGACGCGTTCCGCCCCCAGGGACCGGCAGAAGGCCGGATCTTCCCCGCCGTGCAGTTGGATCAGGTCCAGACCGGCCAGCCGGACCGCATCACGCACGGCGGCGCTGCCCGCCCCGGCAAAAACTCCGACCCGCAGAGCCGGCCCTTTGGGCAGGGCCGCCGCCGCTTCCGGCGCGATGCGGCGGGGGCTTTTTTCGGCGAAGATGAAGCCGGTGAACTCGGCGCCCAGCTCATGGCACAGGGCGACATCCTCCGGCCGGGTCAGGCCGCAGACTTTGCGCAGCAGATCAGGCACGGCCGGGCTCTCCTTGCAGCAAGGCCGCCAGTTCCCGGCCGGGGTCGCCGCCGCGCATCAGCGAAGAACCGATGAGCGCGGCGTCATAGCCCAGATCCAGAAGTTCGAGCAACTCGTCCCGCGTGTTGATGCCGCTGGCGGCGATCCAGAACTCCCCTTCCTGTTTGAAGGCCGCCAGACGGCGGGAAAGGGCGAGATCCACGGCCAGGGTGTCCAGGTCGCGGCTGTTGACCTGGATGACGGGCGCGCCGGCGGACCTGGCGCGCCGCAGATCCTTTTCGTCGAACACTTCCGTGACCGGCGTGAGTCCCAGGTCCAGACAACGAAAAAGCAGGGCGCGCAGCATGGCGTCGTCGAGCATGCGCGCGATGAGCAGCACGGCGGAAGCGGGGCCGGCCGCCGTCCGGTCCACCTGCACGGGGTGCAGGATGAAATCCTTGCGCAACAGCGGCAGGCCCGGGCCCGTCATGCGTTCCAGATAGGCTGTATTCCCTTTGAAGTACTCCCGCTCGGTAAGCACGGAAAGAGCCCCCGCCCCTGCTTTGGCATAGGCGGCCGCCGCCTGTTCCGGTTCCAGGCCGAGGTTGATGTCGCCCCTTGACGGGGAAGCGCGTTTATATTCCGCGATGACCGCCGGCGGGGCTTTGGCCTTCAGCGATCCGGTAAAGGAAGGGCGCTCTCCCGCAAAGGGACGGGGCATGGCTCCCCTGGCGGCGCATTCTTGCAGGGCGGCGATTTCCGCCGCTTTGGCCTTGCGAAAACGCTCAAGCATGGCAGAACCTCCTGCCCGCGCCGGCGGCCACGGCCGTTTTTGCCTCTTCCATGGCTTCGCGCATGCGCGGCCGGTTATAGCCCTTGCCTTTGTCCACGGCCTCGTTCCGTTGGCCGCCGGAGCCGAGCAGGTACAGGGCCAGTCCCAGGTTGAGGACCAGCATGTCCTGCATGGGTTTGGGGCCTTGTCCGCGCAGCAGGTCGCGCAGCACGTCCGCCGCCTGTTCCGGCCCTTCCACGGCCAGATCCCGTTCCGCGCAGGCGCTGAAACCGTATTCCGCCGGGTCGAGACGACCCGGCCGGGTTTCGCTTCCATCGACAAAGATCAGCTCGGCCGTTCCCAGAGGGGTCAGCTCGTCGTAACCCCCGGCGCCGTGCACCACGGCGCCCGTGCCGCCGCCGGACCGGGCCAGGGTGGCGGCCACCAGAGGAAGTTGCGCGCTGTCCGGCACGCCGAGCAGGTGGTGGGTGGGCCGGGCCGGGTTCACCAGCGGCCCCAGAGTGTTGAACAGCGTGCGCACGCCCAGTTCACGCCGCACCTGCATGATGTGACGGAACGAGGGGTGGTAGCGGGGCGCAAAAAGAAAGACGAAGCGTTCTTGCTCCAGAGTCCGGGCCACCGCTTCGGGCGGCGTGTCCAGAGGAAGTCCCAATTGTTCGAGCACGTCCGCGCTGCCGCAGCGCGAGGATACGGAACGGTTGCCGTGCTTGAGCACTCTATGCCCCATGCCCGCCAGGGTCAGGGCCGTGGCAGTGGAACAGTTGAACGAATTCTTGCCGTCGCCGCCGGCGCCCACGATGTCGATGCTTTCGCCTTGCACCGGCGGCACGGGTATGGCCCTGGCCAGCACGGCGTTCACGGCCTCGCCCATTTCCTCCGGGGTTTCGCCCTTGGCCCGCAGGCCCAGCAGCAGAGCCCCCGCCTGGGCAGGCGAAAGTTCGCCGTCCATCAGCCGGGCGAAAGCCTCGGCTGCTTCTTCGCCGTCAAGGTTTTTACCCTGGGCCAGTTTTTCGATGAGCGTCGGTACCCGCACGGGCGAACGGGAGGATCTTGCGGCGCGAATCACCGGGGCCGTCGTCTCTGCAGCGGACGGCGTCAGCAGGGCGGAGGGAAAATTGGCCAGCAGGCGCATGCCGTCCGGGGTCAGAACGGATTCCGGGTGAAACTGGACTCCGGCCCAGGGCCGGTCGCGAAAGCGCAGGCCCATGACTTCTTCAGTCCCGTCCGGCGTCCGGGTCCGGGCCGTGACCAGGAGCCTGTCCGGCTCGTCTTCGGCCCGCACAAGCAGGGAGTGGTAGCGGCCCACCGGCATGCCCTGGGGCAGGCCGGAAAAAAGCCCCGCTCCGTCATGGCTGACGGCTGACTGTTTGCCGTGCATGATTTCCGGTCCCACTTCCACGCGCGCTCCGGCAAAATATCCCAGAAGCTGGTGGCCCAGGCAGACGCCCAGTACGGGCACGCGAGCCGGCAGGGCGGCCAGAAAGTCAAGGCAGAGCCCGGCGGAACGGGGATGCCCCGGTCCCGGCGAGATGCAGGCCATGGCCAGGTCCTCGCGTTTGGCCATGTCCGGCAGGGCCGGGTCGTCGTTTTTGACCACGACCGGGGCCCGGCCCAGTTGCATGAAGGCCTGGACCAGGTTGAAAGTAAAGGAATCGTAGTTGTCTATGAGCAGAAACATATTGTTCTCCTGTGTGACATTTCTGAGAAGGCTCCGCCCTCTCAGGCTCTTCCGGCAGGGGTATGATACCCCTGCACCCCCATTATGCGGGGTCAAGGGGGCTCAGTCCCCTTGCGAGGTCCGGGGGCACGGCCCCCGCGAGGGCAGCGCCCCGGTCTGCCCTCAATCCGCCGCCTCTTCGTCCAGAACGGCTTTTCTGATGACCTCGGCCTTGGCGCAACAGTCCCGCCATTCCGTTTCCGGCACGGAGTCGTGCACGATGCCCGCCCCGGCCTGCCAGCGCACCTGGCCTGCGCGCACCCACAGGCTGCGGATGGTGATGCCGAAATCCAGATGCACGGCTTCCTTGTCCAGACCCAGCCAGCCGATGGCCCCGGCATAGGGCCCGCGCGGGCATTGTTCCTCCTGCGCCACCAGTTCCATGGCCCGTATTTTGGGCGCGCCGCTGACCGTGCCCGCGGGAAAGGCGGCAGCCAACACGTCCAGGGCGTCCAGGCCGGGAGCCAGGTCCGCCCTGATGCGCGAGGTCAGATGCATCACGTGGGAAAAGCGTTCCACCTCCATGAAGCGCTCAAGCTTCACGCTGCCGGGGGCGGCGATGCGGCCCAGGTCGTTGCGGCCCAAGTCCACCAGCATGACGTGCTCGGCTTTTTCCTTGGGGTCCTGCATAAGTTCGTCGCCGAACAGGGCGTCTTCGGCCAGATCCCGGCTGCGCGGTCTGGTTCCGGCGATGGGGCAGAGGCGCAGCGCGTTATCTTCGCAGGTCACCAGCACCTCGGGCGAAGAGCCCAGCAGCACGCCGCTCTCCGGTCCCGGCAGGCGCATGTAGAACATGTAGGGCGAAGGGTTCAGGCGGCGCAGCCGCCGGTACAGATTAAAGGGACTTTCGGCCAGCGGCGCGCTGAACGGGGTGGAAAGCACGGCCTGAATGATTTCCCCCTGGCGGATTTGCTCTTTGATCCGGGTCACGGCGGCCGTGTAGCCTTCTTTTTCCGCCAGAGGGTGCGGTTTTTCGGAAACGGAACGTGGGGAAGCGCCCGCCCCGGCGCTTAGAGGTGCGACTTCCCTGCCGTCCAGGCGAAGGCTGATGCGGGTGATGCGGTTGAAGCCGTGGTCAAAGACGATAAGAGTGCCCGGCAGGACAAAGCAGGCTTCGGCTTCCCCCGGCGGCAGGGCTCGGGCCAGCTTCGGCTCCAGCAGGCTTGCCGCGCCGTAGCCCAGATATCCGTACAGTGCGCGGGTGATGGGAGGCAGCCCCTGCGGGGGCTGCGCTTCCCGGCCCGCTTCCGCCGGGTTTTCAATGTGCAGGGCTTGCATGAGTTCGCGCAGACCCCGGATAAAGGGCTTGCCCGACAGGCCGCGCAAGGGGGCCAGGCGTTCGTCCGCCGTGCGCAGGTTCATCAGGCCCCGGTCACAGGACGCGCTGAGCAGAAAATCGACGGCAATGATGCTGTAGCGGCCCCAGCGGCCGTCCACCTCCGCGCTTTCCAGAAGTATGCCCCGGCCGTCGCCCGCCAGGCGGATAAAAAGGCCGACCGGGGTTTCCAGGTCGCTGTCAAGCAGGGTTGCGTGTCGGGTGAAACAAATGCGCATACAGGCTCCTTGTGTCGCGGGGCGTTTTCCGCGCGGCGGCCCGTATGGCAAAAAAGAAAGGGGCCGCAAGCGCTCGGCTGCGGCCCCTGATTATGCAGTTTCTGAAATACTTCAGGCAAAAATCATGACCGCGCGAAAAGAGCCTTGCCACCAAAGGCCACGGGAAGAGACGCCCGTCAGGGCGGCGCTGCCGTGGGAGGAAGAAAGGGTGCGGGTCATGGTCGAATTCCTTGCTGTTTCAGATGCAGTACACGGTTTTTCGCTCAGGGGCAAGCGGGAGAAGATGTACTGTGGAAAATTTATTGCTCCAAGCCACGGCTCAGTCGTTGAAGATCATATCCTGGCCGGTTTTGCCCGGCGGGATGATGGGAAAAACCCGTTCCGCCGGGTCGATCACGCAGTCGATAACGCAGGGCCGTCTGCTTTTGAAGGCTTTTTCAAGCACCTGCCTGACGTCCTTTTTGTGTTCGATTCTGAAGCCTTGAGCGCCAAAGGCTTCGGCCAGCTTCACATAATCCGTGGCCCGGTTCAGTTCGGTGTGCGAATAGCGTTTGTCGTAGAAAAGCGCCTGCCACTGGTGCACCATGCCGAGCACCCGGTTGTTGAGAACCAGTACGACGACGGGCAGGTCCTGCGACACCGCCGTTGCCAGTTCGTTCATGTTCATGTGAAAGCTGCCGTCGCCCGTGACCAGGGCCACGGGCCGGCCGGGATTGCCGACTTTCGCGCCGATGGCCGCGCCCATGCCGTAGCCCCTGGTGCCCAGCCCGCCGGAACTGAGAAAGGTGCGGGGTTTGGCGAAACGGTAATGCTGGGCGGTCCACATCTGGTGCTGACCCACGTCGGTGACCACTATGCCGGCATCGCCGAGAGCATGGCGCAAGCCGACAATGACGTCGTGGGGGGTCAGGCGTTCGGAAACGCCCGTGGGCAGCGCGTTATAGGCTTTGTGGCGCAAAAGGCCGTGCAGCCAGTCCGCGTTTCTGCCTTTTTCCACCAATTCGAGCAGCGCGGGGATGGTCTTGCGCATGTCTCCGGCAAGGGCCGCGTCGGCGGCGACGTTTTTGGACAGTTCGGCGGAATCGACGTCGATATGCACCACCTTCGCGTTTTCGGCGAAACTGGTCCTGTTGCCTGCCACCCGATCGGAAAAGCGCGCGCCCATCGCGATCAGCACGTCGCATTTTTGCACCGCCGTGTTGGCCGTGGCCGTGCCGTGCATGCCCACCAGACCGAGAAAGAGCGAGTGGTCGCTGGGCACGGAGGAAAGACCCATCAGGCTGACACAGACCGGCGCGTTGATTTTTTGCGACAGGGCCAGAAGCAGGTCGGAGGAGTCGGAAAAGGTCACCCCGCCGCCCGCGTAAATAAGCGGACGTTCGGCCCGGTTGATGTATTCCGCGGCGGCGGCCAGAGCCTCCGGCGACGGGGGCGGGGGCGTGTCGGGCGCGTAGCGTCCGATGCCGTCGAATTCGGCCCGCATGGCGGCCACGTCTTTGGGAATGTCGATCAGCACCGGCCGCTTGCGGCCGGAATTGGCGATACCGAAGGCCCGGCGCACGGTTTCGGCCATGTCGGCCGCCTCCCGCACCATGAAATTGCGTTTGACGATGGGTTTGGTGACTTCGGTGATGTTCACTTCCTGAAAACCGTCCCTGCCCATCAGGTCTCTGGGCACGTTGCCGGTGACGGCTATCAGCGGCACGGAGTCAAGATAGGCCGTGGCGATGCCCGTGACCTGGTTGGTGGCCCCGGGGCCGGAAGTGGCCAGCACAACACCCGTCTTGCCGGTGGAACGGGCGTAGCCGTCGGCCGCGTGGGCCGCCCCTTGTTCGTGGGCGGTGAGCACCAGGCGGAGGGCGTCGCGTTTTTGATAGAGAGCGTCGAAAATATCGAGCACCGTGCCGCCGGGGTAGCCGAACACGGTGTCGACGCCCTGGGCGATCAGCGCTTCAAGCAGGATATGCGCGCCGGTGAGTTGCATGTTTTTCTCCTTACGGACAAATTCTGTCAGAAACAGCCGCCGCCATACAAGGAAAAAATTCTCGCGCGTTCAACCCAGATATTTTTTTATGGCCGCCAGGGCCTCGTCCCGTTCCAGCGGTTTGCCTACATGGTCGTTCATGCCCACGGCAAAGCATTTTTCGATGTCCTCGCGAAAAACGTTGGCCGTCATGGCCACGATGGGAACTGTTTCGGCTTTGGGAACATCCATGGCGCGGATATGTCTTGTCGCCTCGTAGCCGTCCATTTCCGGCATATGGATATCCATGAAAATCATGTCGTAGGCGTTCGGGGCGGCGGCGAACATCTCACAGGCCACCCGTCCGTTTTCCGCGCAGTCGATGGCGATGCCCGTGTCTTCAAGCAGGGCGATCACGATTTCACGGTTGATGGCGATATCTTCGGCCAGCAGAATGCGTTTGCCGGCAAGAAAAGGGCCGGTTTCGGCCGGAGCGCGCGCGTGGGTTCGCGGCCCCGGCGCGTCCGCGGCGGTCCCTTCGCGCGCGCGAAAAGTAAAGATGAAGCGTGACCCCTTGTCGGGTTCGGACTCGATCCAGATGGTTCCGCCCATCAATTCGACAATTTTTTTGGAAATGGCCAGCCCGAGGCCGGTGCCGCCGAATTTGCGCGAGATGCTGCCGTCCGCCTGTTCAAAAGAAGTGAACAGTTTGGCCTGTTGCTCTTTTGTTATGCCGATGCCGGTGTCGGCCACTTCCACCTGCAGGCGGCACAAATCTTCGGGATCGGGCAGCCGGCGTATGCGCAGGCTGATGCCGCCTTCTTCGGGGGTAAATTTGTTCGCGTTGCTCAACAGATTGGCGATGACCTGCGCCAGTCGCTGCTGGTCGGCCACAAGGGCCGCGGGAACGTTTTCGTCCACCTCGACGGTGAAACGCTGTTTTTTTTCCTCCATCTTGTAATGGATGACCGTTTCCACCTGCCGGAGCATGACCGCGAGAGGAAAGTCCGTTTCAGAAAGATCAAATTTGCCCGCCTCTATTTTCGACATGTCGAGCACGTCGTTGATGACGCCCAGCAGGTGGTTCGAGGCGTCGCTTATTTTGCCGAGGCAGTATTGGACCCGTTCCGGGTCGTCGCTGCCGCGGGCGATGCCGGTCATGCCGATGATGGCGTTCATGGGCGTGCGCATTTCGTGGCTCATGCGGGCCAGAAAACTGCTTTTGCTCTTGTTTTCTTCTTCAGAACGGAGTTTTTCGACCCGGGTGCGGACCAGCATGTAGCTCAGAATGGACATGAGCAGCAAACCCATGGTTCCCAGAACGGCGGCCAGTTCGTACACGGGCTGGTAATAGCTGGAACGGGGGATGATCACGCCGATGTGCCAGCCGTTGAACACGGTGCGGAAAAAGACGATGCTGTCCGTGTTGTCCGCATCCATGAAGCGCTCGGCGGAAACGGAACGCCCTTCGGTGAACATTCGAGCAAGATGCGGATAGTCACCGCCGGCCCCGGTGATGTTGGCCCCCACAAGCGCCATATTGCGGTGGGCGATGAAATTCAGCTTGTCGTCGATCAGCACGCCGTAGCCGTTGCCGGCGAATTTCTGCTTGTTCACATAGTCGGCTATGCGTTCCAGCTTCAGGTCAATGGCCAGAACGCCGTGAGGGCGGCCTTCCCTGTCGAACAGCTTCTGGGAAAAGCTGATGCATAGGCCTCCGGTTTCCGCGTCAAGGTACGGTTCAGAGAAAAATATCTTGCCGTAACTGTTTTCCGCGCCGATATGCCAGGGGCGGCGTGTGGGCACATAGTCGGCCGGGGGTTCCCAGCCGGAACCGTCGAGAAATTCGCCCCTGATATAGCCGTAAATTTTCATGAAGTCGGGAAGGGGCGAACGGGACGTGTTAAAATAGGTGTTGGTATTGCGCAGGGCTGTCAGAATTTCTCTGTTGCTGCGCTGCGAGGTAAGCATGCTTTCCACTGTCTGCGCCACGTTGGAAAACAACAGTTCCGCCTCGGTCAGGCCGACGGACACGGCTGTTTGCGTGGTGTCCATGTTGGCTTCGCCGATGACCTGGGTTTGTTTGCGGACAATGTTGCTGGCGTAGGCATAGCTCACCAGAACCATGGCCAGAAAGGCGATGCAGACAAAAAGAATCTGCTGGTAATTGGTTTTGATCAGGTTCTTTGTGTTCAAGGTCCCCCCCCCCTTGAATGCCGAGGCGGCGCCGCCGCGGGGCGCCGGAATATTTTCGAACGGTCAGGGCCGTTTCAGGCGCTCAAGCAGCTTGTCCATCACAATGTTAAAATCAAGAGGTTTGCCTACATGGTCGTTCATGCCCGCGGCAAGGCATTTTTCGACATCTTCATGAAACACGTTGGCGGTCATGGCCACAATGGGAATGGTCGCGGCTTTCGGCGTGTCAATCTTGCGGATTTGCCGCGTGGCCTCGAATCCGTCCATTTTCGGCATTTGCAGGTCCATGAAGATCATGTCGTAGCGGTCGGGGTCGCGCCGGAACATATCCACGGCCGCCGCGCCGTTTTCCGCGCAATCCACGGAAAGGCGGGTCGGCTCGAGCAGGGAGAGCACGATTTCGCGATTGATTTCCACATCTTCGACCAGCAGGATGCGGTAGCCCTCCAGGTTTTCCACGGCCGTGTCCCGCGTCTTTTTCGGCAAGGCCGGCGTATCGGGAGTCCCGGACTCTTTACCGCGCGCAAGCTCGACGGTGAAGATGAAAAGAGCCCCTTTGCCGGGTTCGGATTGCACCCGGATCTCTCCATGCATCAGTTCGATAATCTTTTTGGATATGGACAGGCCGAGGCCCGTGCCGCCGTACTTTCTGGAGGTGCTGCTCTCGGCCTGCTCAAAGGCAATGAACAGGCGCTCCTGCTGTTCTTTGGATATGCCGATGCCGGTGTCTTCCACTTCGACCCGGATGACGCAGCGGCCGTTTTTTTCGCCCTCCAGATGCGCGCGCAGATATATGTGCCCCCCCTGCGGCGTGAATTTTGAAGCGTTGCCCAGCAGGTTGGCGACGACCTGACGCAGGCGCTGGTCGTCGCCGATGAGGGAACGTGGAATGTCATGCTCGATGCGGGCGGTCAGAACCTGTTTTTTTTCGTCCGTCTTGAGCCTGATGATGCCGACCGCATCTTGCACCATGCGCGTGAAATCGAAGGGAACCGCCGACAGTTCCAGCTTGTTTGCCTCGATTTTGGACATGTCCAGAATGTCGTTGATGATGCCGAGCAGGTGCGTGGACGCCGCGTCTATCTTGCCCAGGCAATAATCCTTGCGTTCCGGATCCGGCGAGGATTTCGCTATGGCCGCCATGCCGATGATGGCGTTCATGGGCGTGCGTATCTCGTGACTCATGTTTGAAAGAAATTCCGTTTTGGCCTGGTTGGCTTTTTCCGCCAGGCGCATGGCGCTGCGCAACTCGTCGTTGTACGCTTCGAGCCGGTCCCGCATGGTCTGGACCGTGCGCGAAATTTCGCCGAATTCGTTGTTCAGGTCATGGCCGAATATTTTTTCGTCTTTATTTGTGCCGGCCCTGTCCAGACTGGCGATAAGTTTGTTGAAGGGCACGAAGATGAGCTTTCTGTTCAATACGGTGGATGCGACGGCGTAGAGAAGCAAAATGACCGCCATGGCGTAGAGCAGCGGCAAAAGTTTAGTCACGCTGAACAGCGATTCGGAATTGAACAAGGTCACAACGGCCCAGTTGGTGTCCGCTATGGGCGCGATGGCGACGAAACTGTACGAGCCGCTTTTCAGCTTGCTGACCGTGGGCGCGTCCTGCTGGGAATAATAGGCGACGGAGCTTTTGAAGTACACGTTCACGGCGGCGGTGAACAAAGGGTCGGAATTCATCTCCTGAATGCGGCGCGGCCGTTCGCCCTCAAGGTACTTGGCGGCCGTCACAAGGGCGCTGTCCATCTGAATGACGCCTTTCTCGTCAACCACAAAACCTCGCACGCTGGCCGGATCGTGCTCGCCGAAAAGCTGCCGGGCCACCTTGCTGAATTGCAGCCCAGAGCAAAAAATGCCCAGCACGGCGCCGTCGCGCGAGACCTTGTGGTTGATCCACAGCCGTTTTTGGTTGGTCACCTTGTCGATATCGATGTTCAGCAAATAGTCGTTAGCCGCGTCAACGGCGTCAAAATACCAGTGGTCATAGGCTCTCGCCGGGCTGATGACGTCGAAGGGCGTGAATTTTTCAAAAGGCGTGTCCTTGACCACGGCGTATTCGTTGAGGCTTTTGTGAATGCCGAAGTACAGCTCCGCGCTGTACAGCATGTCGGCGTAACTTATCATTTCCGCGTAGGCCGCGGCCCTTTTTTCCTGGTTTTCCTCGTCGGCGAACCAGTTTACCAGCGAGGACGAGCGAGAGACCTTGGCCACCAGGCCCAGTTCGCGGTTGAGATAGGTGTGGAATTTGCCGACCGCTCCCGTGGAATGGAAAAGGGCATAGTCTTTGGATGCGGTTTCCGTAATGCCGCTGACGACCACTGTCCCCACAAAAGCCATTACAAAGCTCATCAGCAGAAAGAACAGAATGTTGGTGTTTCTGAACCGGGTTTCGATCACGCGTGTTCTGCGCGTTGTTTCGGTGCCGCCGGGAAGGGGCGTTTCCGCCATAGGTGTTTTCCCCCGCGCAAAAGAATCGGAACAGTTTAACCTCATAAGATAAAACCCGCATTCGCCGCAAAAACAATAAGCCGGTACCGGACAAGGAAACCGCCGTACCTTAGCTCAATACAATCGCAACCACAAGATGGCGGACCGGAATAGCCGAAAAGGAACGGGCGCGGCCGGAGGCCTGCGGCATCTTCAGGTTATGGCGGCAGCGTGAAGTTTGCGCGTCTTCTTGTTGCATAAAGCCGGCGGGCGTGGGAATGTCGCTTTGGCAGGCCGCGGCTTTGCCCGGGTGCGTTAGGAATAAAAATTTTGTTTTCCGAGGAAGATGTATTACATAGGTACGCGTTCCGGCCGAATCTGAACAAAAATTGCAGCTCTCGATGTAACGAGAAAGAAAGGGTCATACGCATGATAACGATGTATACCGCCCGCACTTCGGAAATAGATGAAGCCGACGAGGCTGTCGCTGAAATCAAAAAACAGATTGATATCGGCGCGCTTAAAAAAAACTCCGCGGGATTGATATTCTGCCACATAGACTTTGTCGAAAGCGGCGTGGTCGCGGCTCTTTGCGAGGCGCTGCCGTTCAGCATTATCGGCATGACGTCCATGGCCAGCGCGGATGGGCATGGGTACAGCCTTTTTGATCTTACCCTTACCGTGCTCACCAGTGACGAGGCAGTCTTTGAGGCCGGAATGACCGACAGCATCAATCGCGGCAACTATGCGAGCGAAATAGATCAATTGTATACCCGCATTCGCAGTCGCACCCAGAGCGACCCGGCGATGATCTTCACCTTTATGCCGTATATGCCCGATGTTTCCGGCTATGAAGTCGTCAGGGCCATGGATGCGTCCTGCCGCGGCATTCCGCTGTGGGGATCCATTACAAACAACATCGATTTTAATTATGAAACGGTGCAGACCATTTGCAACGGAAAAGCCCTGCCCGCCGGGGTGGCCATGATGTTCGTGAACGGGCCGGTTGAACCCGCGTTCATTGTTTCTTCTTTGCCTGAGCGCAATATCGCCAGCAA
Source organism: Desulfovibrionaceae bacterium (assembly GCA_031548325.1). Lineage (GTDB taxonomy): Bacteria > Desulfobacterota > Desulfovibrionia > Desulfovibrionales > Desulfovibrionaceae > FLUQ01. The sequence goes on along the minus strand of JAVBRE010000116.1, from coordinate 12,379 downwards.
CCGCGCGGTCATCACCAAAAGCGACAACGCCGTTCTGAGCGAAGTCAATGATCTGCCCATATTGCAATATCTGGCCAATATCGGTTTGGTGATAACCAAAGAGAATATTACGACAACGCCCCTGATGATCTATTATGACGAGTCGGAGAAGCCCGTGGCGCTGGGCTTTTATACGTTGTTTGAAGACGGTTCGGTTTTGACCGGGGGCGAAATGCCCGTGGGCACTTCGTTTGCGGTGGGCAGCATCGACGCGGAGGGGATTTTCGAATCCGCAAAAGAGGGGTTGAAGCAAATATCGGCGCGTGAAAACCGGCAAGCGACGCTGCTTCTTCCGTGTGTGACGCGCTATATCATGCTTGCTCCCGACCAGGAAAGAGAGCTCCGGCTGATACAAGAGCATCTTTCCGGCAGCGCGCTCCCGTTTATGATGGGCTATTCGGGCGGTGAGATATGCCCGATGCCGGGTCCTGACGGAAAATACCGCAATCAATTCCATAACTATTCATTTTGCGCGTGTATTTTGTGATACGGGTTCTTCCGGTATGCGAGACGGCGCTGTCTGAGGGAAACGAATTTGAGCACACAAGATGAAGGGACCGATGCGTTTGCCCGGCTGGCGCGGCTTGAGCGCGAAAACCGCAGACTCAACCGCGAGATTACGCATTTAAAAAACGCCGTTATTCAGGAAAAGCTCGCGTCCACAACGCTTTTGAACCAGCATAAAGCCGGCACGTTCATTCAGCGGGAGAGGGAGCGGTATCTGGCGCTTCTGCTTGCCAATTCCCCCAGTATTATCCTGTTCTTGAGCCATGCCAACCGCGTTGAGTTTTGTACGGAATATTTCATCGCCAAAGCCGGGTTCGGCAATACGGCGGAGGTGCTGGGACGCACCTTGACGGAAGTGCTTTCCCGCTTTCTGGATGCCGTGAGCCACGAAAAATTGTTGGAGCGCATTCGGGACGTGCTTGACATGAACGCCCCCCTCAGGTTCGACGCCCGCTTTTGCTTCGACCGGAACGGTATGGCGGAAGACTTCGCGGGATTGCTGGTTCCCATGAAAGACGAAGATCAGCACGGCAGCGGGACCATGCTGATGTTTCACGATGTAACCGATCTCAAGCGGTCGCGAGAGGAGGCTCTGGCGGCCAGCAAGGCCAAGAGCGCCTTTTTGTCCAATATGAGCCACGAGATTCGCACGCCCATGAACGCGATCATCGGCATGACATCCATCGGAAAGCAGGAAAAAGACATTGTCCGCAAAGATTACGCTTTTGAAAGGATTGAAAATGCGTCGACGCATCTTCTTGGCGTCATAAACGATATTCTGGACATATCGAAAATCGAATCCGGCAAAATGGAACTGTCGCCCATAGTCTTTGGATTTACCCGGATGCTGGACAGGGTCCTCAGCGTCATTACGCTTAAAATGCAGGACAAGCGCCAGCATTTTTCCGTTACGATAGACCCCGAAATTCCGAAAATCTTATTTGGGGACGACCAGCGCCTGGCGCAGGTGATTGCCAATATTCTTTCAAACGCGGTGAAATTCACCCCCGAAGAGGGAGCCATCACGTTCGCGGCGACGGTTTTGAGCTTGCAACGCGATGCCTGCGTTATTCAAATGTCCGTCAAAGACTCCGGCATAGGAATGTCCGAACAGGAGCAAAGCAAGCTGTTCAACATCTTTCAGCAGGCCCAGGCCGGCACGGCGCGAAAATACGGCGGCAGCGGTCTGGGTCTGGCAATCTCGAAACGCAGACTGGAAGTGATGGGCGGCGAGATCCGGGTGGAGTCGGAGCCGGGCAAAGGCAGCAGCTTTTTCTTTACGGCGACTTTCGGAATTCCGGAGAGCGGCGAAGCGGCGATTGCGTCGAAAGGAGAAAGCGGGCCGGAAGACGACTTTGATTTTTCCGGAAAGGTCATACTGCTTGCCGACGATGTGGATATCAACCTTGAAATCGCGCTCGCTCTGCTCGCGCCGACAAACATTACGATAGACACGGCCAAAAACGGAAGAGAGGCCGTTGACGCTTTCGTCGCGAACCCCGAACGCTATGATCTGATTCTTATGGACGTGCAGATGCCGGATATGGACGGGCTGCAAGCCACGACGACGATCAGGGGACTTGATGTTCCCCGGGCGGCGACGATACCCGTCATCGCGATGACGGCGAACGTGTTCAGAGAAGACATACAGCAATGTCTGGATGCCGGAATGAACGACCATCTGGGAAAACCCATAGTCATGCAGGATGTTCTGAGGATACTGGCGCGGCACTTGCGTGATTTGTAACGAAAATCACCATTGAAAGCGGCGCGGGCCCCGCCTCTTCCCGGGTGGCGGCGCAGGATATGAGAAAACATCTTCTGAAATATCCGGTAATTATTATGGCGCTGCTGACTGCTGTGGCGGCAATTCCCTGCTGCGCTGCGCGCTTCGGCAAACTTCCCGGAGGGGGCCGCCTGGACCGCATCAAAGCCTCGCCGAACTATGTGGATGGTGAATTCCGCAATCTGGAGCGGACGGAAATGGCTTCGGAAGGTAAAGGGCGTTTTTCCAACACCTGGGACTACCTGTTCAAAAAATGGGAGCGCCGGACGCCCCCCCGCGGCGCTGCCGATGGTCAAGACAGATCTCAGGCCGCTGGACAGACGGCGGGATTGCATCGTCTGGCTGGGGCACTCTTCGTGTCACATGCAATTGGGCGGCAGGCGAATTCTGAAATTCCGGGCAAAGCTTTCAGCCCTGGTGGGAGACAGTTGAAGCGAAATAACAGACCCTGTTCTGCGTGGGATCTCCGGCTTTGCCGACTTGGCAGGGGAAAGCTGTCGGAGCGCCATGGGCAGGGCGCGCATGGAAGTCAGCCCGCGCGCAGTTTTTTGTATACGGTGCTGCGGGCGACGCCCAACGCGCGGGCCGCGCGGGCGATGTTGCCGTCACAGGCGGCGACGGCGTCCTGAAAGGCTTTGCGTTCGATTTCGCCCAGCGAAAGAGCCGGGGCCGTCGGGACCGGCGGCGTTTCCCGGTATGGCGCGGCGTTGGGCCGCGCATGTTCGATTTCGATGTGCCGGCGGCAAAGCTGCACGGCCCGCGCGATGGTGTTTTCCAGTTCTCTGGCGTTGCCGGGCCAGCTTCTGCTTTCAAGGGCGGCGAGCACTTCGGGGCTGAGCGTCAGGTCCGGCCGCTTGAAGCGTTCGCGGTATTTGCGCAGAAAATAGGCGGCCAGGGTCAGAATGTCCTGCGGTCGGGAACGCAGGGGCGGAATGTGTATGGCCAGCACGTTGAGACGGTGAAAAAGATCGGCCCTGAAACTGCCCTGCTTGACTTCTTCGGCCAGGTCGCGGTTGGTGGCGGCAATGACCCGGATGTCCACGGGCAAGGGTTCAGCCCCGCCCAGGCGGACCACCTCGCGGTTCTGCAAGACCCGCAGCAGGCGGGATTGCAGCTCAAGGGGCAGTTCGCCCAACTCGTCCAGAAAAATGGTGCCGCCGTTGGCCAATTCAAACTTGCCGGGTCTGCCGCCCCGGCGGGCGCCGGTGAAAGCCCCTTCCACATAGCCGAAGAGTTCGCTTTCCACCAGTTCGCGGGGCATGGACGCGCAGTCGATGACCACAAAGGGCGCGGCGTTGCGGCTGCCCGCCTGGTGAATGGCGTGGGCGAAAAGTTCTTTGCCCGTGCCGGATTCGCCGTGGATGAGCACTGACAGGGTGCTGTTTGCGGCCATGCGGGCCAGTTCCACTGCCTCGCCCATGGCCGGGCTGCTGTAAATGATGTCGTCGAAAGAAAAACTGGCTCTGGTGCCGCTCATGCGGCTGACCAACTGGCGGGCCTCTTTGATCTCGCGAAAATGGTCCAGCACCGCGATGACCTCTCCGGCGTCGTCGAAAACCGGTACGGCTGTCTTGAGAATATGCACGGTTTTTCCGGCCAGTTTGATGAACACCTCTTCGTCGATGATCGGCTTGCCCGTGCGGAACACCTTGCGGACCTTGAGGTCCGACAGAATGTAATCCGTCAGCTTCGCGCCCACGAGGCCCTCTTCGCTGGTCTGAAGCAGGGCGGCGGCCGCCGGATTGGCGTGGGCGACCCGCAGGTCCGGGGTCAGCACCAGAAAGCCGGAGGACATGGAGCGGACCACGTTTTCCGCAAAACGCACCCGCTCCATCAGAGCTTGTTCGACGAAACGGCCGCGCCCGAGCCGGGAGACGGCGGCGAGCAGCGTTTGTAACAGCGTGAGCGAGCTTTTTTTCGCGTCCTTCGGCCGACAGGAGGCGGCAAGAAAAGGCCGGATCGGATGCGGATGCGCGTTTTTCGCGGACGCGGGCAGGGGAGCGGCATGGCCGGGCGGGAGCATTTTCAGCGACAACGCGGCGCAGCAGCCAAAAGCGCAGGCGAAAAAAGCCGGATGCTCCGGCGCGCTTTTCACCGCCGCATGCAGTTCCCGCAGGTGCGCTATCCCGCCCGGGGCGTTTTTTCCGTTTTCGTGAAGGTCGAGCGTGTTGCCCTCGTCGTCGGCCAGTGCCAACGTGCAGGGCGGCATGTCCGCGGGCAGCGGCAGTTCGGCGACAAGCTCGTCAAGCGACGGGTACGGCATACGAACCTTCCGGGTTGCGAAAACTATATCCCCCGTCCCGACATAGCAGCCGGGACGGGGGATGCGCAAGCGCGGCGGCTCAGGCCGGGCCGAAGATCAAAGGCAGAACATAGAAACCGATGCCCATGGTCAGCAGCCAGAACACGCAGAGGAAGGCGCAGATGCCCCAGGCGTCCTTGAGCTTCATGCCCACCAGGGCCAGGGCCGGGATAAGGTACAGCGGCTGGAGCAAATTGGTCACTTCGTCACCGGCGACAAAGGCGTTGAGCACATACGGAATGCTGGCGCCCAGTTCCTTGGCCGCGTCCACCAGAATGGGGCCCTGCACGATCCACTGCCCGCCCTGAGAGGGGATGAACAGGTTGAGAATCGCGGCGGAAAGGAACGAAAACATGTAAAAGGTGTCCTTGGTGCCTATTTCGACCAGCAGGGCGGAGATGGCCTTGCCCAGACCCGACGCGGTCATCATGCCCATGATGCCGCCGTAGAAGGGGAACTGGATCATGACGTCAGTGGCGGAACGCATGCTGTCGCGGTAAGCGCCCAGAAATTTTCCGGGTGAATTGTACAGAAAACAATTAAGAATCATGAAGATAAAAATAACGAAATTGAAGTTGAGAGAACCCAGAATGCCGTTTTTCATAAAAGATTGAATGATGATGACCAGGCCCGCCGCGCCGATGAGCCACATGAGCAGACGGCTGCGGTTCATGGCGCCGGCCGGGGTGGCCTCGGTGTCTTCGTCGACAACGGCCTGGGCGTGGGCGATTTCGCCGTCATAGACCACCACTTCGTTTTCCGGCGGCCGGGTAAAGATGGTGACCAGCAGAATGACGAAGAAGGTGCCGAAAAAGAGAATGGTGTTCACCGGGTTGTACACGGAAATATCCTGGGTGATGATGCCGATGCTTTTTTCCATGAAGTGGCCCTTGCTGGCCACCAGGGCGTACACGCTGGCGCTGGGGCCCCAGCACTGGCCGAGCACCATCATGCTGTAGCCCGAGGCCACCATCAGCGGAAAATGCAGGCCTTTCACGCTGCGGGACAGGTACATGGCCAAAATGGGCGTCAAAATGGTGCAGAAAGCCCAGTTGATGAACGAGGACACGATGCCGAACAGCAGCAGCACGGTATAGGCCGCTGCCGGCGTTTTGGGAATGGAGGAAACCCAGGCCAGGCCCCGGGCCACGGTAGGGGCTTTAGCCGCCGCCCCGCAGGTGATGACCATGAAGGACATCTGGAAGGCGAAGGCGATCATGCTCCACAGGCCGGAATACCAGCCGTCGATCAGGGCCATCACCTTGCCGCCGCTGGTGAAAAGACCCAGCACGAAGGCGATCAGGGTCAAGATGATGCAGAAGACGAACGATTCGGGAATGATTCTGTCCGCGGCGAATTGAAAGCGTTTTGAGATGCTCCACAGCATGGTCGTGTTCCTCCGTCACAAGACGTGAATACGGGGAAAAATTCCCCTTGATCCGATTGATCCGATAAAACGGCGTCGCCTCAATTCCTGTTCCGGCGTTGGGCGGTATCCAGCAGATAGTCGCGCAGGGTTCTGGACGAAGCGGCCTTTTCTTCTTCGGTCCAGCCCCGCAGGCCGCATCCGCTTTTGAAACCCAGTTTTCCCGCCGCCACCTTGTCGCGAACCACGGTGGAGGCCTCGTGGCTGTCGCACAGGTGGGGCAGGATGTAGTCCTGAATGGCCAGGGTCAGATCCAGGCCCACCATGTCGGCGTTTTCCATGGGACCGAGTTGGGGCAGGCGCATGCCGAAGCTGAGGCGTACCGCTTCGTCCACGGTCGCCGGGTCGGCTATGCCCTGTTCCACGATGTACAGGGCCTCGCGCCACAGGGCGTGCTGCATGCGGTTGGCCACAAAGCCGGGCACGTCCTTGCGGCAGTGGATGGGGTGTTTGCCCGCCCGGCGCAGAATGTCCATGGTGAAAGCAACGGCTTCGGGGCTGCTGTCTTTTGTCTGCACCACTTCCACCAGCGGGATGAGGTGAGGGGGGTTCCAGAAATGGGTGCCCACGATGCGGTCTTTGCGCTTTGCGGCGGACGCGATTTCAGTGATGCTCATGACCGAGGTGTTGCTGGCCAGAATGGTCTCGGGGCGGCTCATCGCGTCCAATTGCCCAAAAATGTCCTGTTTGAGAGCCATGTTTTCCGGCACGGCTTCAATGATGAAATCCGCGTTCCCGGCCGTTTCCTCCATGTCGAGGCTGCCGCTGACGCGACCGGGAGCGGCCTCGGCCTCCGCCTGGCTGATGATGCCCCGGGCGGCGAAGGCCGCCAGGTTGTCCCGGATGCCGGCAAAAGCCTTGTCCAGCAACTCTTGTTTGATGTCGTATAGAATCACGGGGTGCCCGCGCAGAGCGAAAATCTGCGCAATGCCGTGCCCCATGAGGCCCGAACCGATGACGGATATGCGTTCCGGCGTATGCATGGCGCCCTCACGCGGCCTTGCGCGGTTGCAGGCCGAGAATCGCGCGCGCTTCGTCAGGGCTTGCCGCTTCTTTGCTCATTTCCCGAATGATGCGGACCGTGCGCTCGACGAATTCCGCGTTGGATGCCGCCAGCCTGCCCTTGCTGTAGGTGACGTTATCTTCCATGCCCACGCGGACATGACCGCCAAGAGCCAACGTGGTGTAGAGTATGGGCAGATGCCCTTTGCCGATGCCGAGAGCCGACCATGTGGCGCCAGCGGGGATAAGCCCTTTGAGAAAGACCAGGTTTTCCACGGTGGCGGCCATGCCGCCCGCCGCGCCGAGCACGATCTGGTAATGCATGGGAGCTTTGAGCAGGCCTTTTTTATGATAATAGGCCGCGTTGTAAACCATGCCGCCGTCAAAGATTTCGATTTCCGGCTTGACCCCGTTTTCGTTCATGGTTTGGGCCAGCTTTTCCAGAAAGGTCGGGGTATTCAGAAATACGCCGCTGTGCATCCAGTTCATGCTGCCGCAGTCGTAAGAGGCCAGTTCGGGCTTCAGCTCGATCAGGTGGGCCATGCGGGTTTCATCCGTGGCTTCCAGATCGCCGGAAGTGGTCAGGTTGAGCACGATGTCGCAACGCTCGCGAATCAGGCTGACGGTTTCCTTGAAAAGTTCCTTGCTCATGGTGCCCAGCCCGGCCTCGTTGCGCATGTGCAGGTGGGCGATAGAAGCGCCGGCCTGCCAGCAGGCGTACACGTCGTCGGCGATTTCCCGCGGGGTCATCGGTACGGCTGGATTGTCCTTTTTCGAGGGCCAGGCGCCGGTGGGCGCGACGGTGATGATGACTTTTTCGCTCAAATCCATGGTTTCCTCCCGAATGTGGCGCCATGCTGCCGCTGCGCGGTCGCGGCGTTTCGCCACACATTGCAAGGGGCGGGCCAGAAGTCGAAATGGCATACGCATTCGTGCTTTTTACAATTTCAGCATGGAAATACACTATATTGCAAACGTACTGCCTGACGCGGCGGCGGCGGAACGTGCCGGGATATATTTGTAGAAATCGAAATCTAGTCGCATAAAACTACACTTTTTGTAGTTTTATGCGACTGTGTAGCAAAAAAAGACATATTGGGGACAGCGCGGTTTCGCGAACAAGGTCAATTCGGCTTGTGGCCCGCGATGCGAACGTATAGAGTCCGGCCAAAAAAAAATGGAGAAAGCCCATGCCCGCAGTCCCCGTTGTCCCCGCCCTACGCGCTGTTTTCGTGGACGCCAGTCCGGCCCTGGCCCAGGTCATGCGCGCGCTGCACCGGCCGAGCGACATTCCCGTGCTGGTGAACGAGCAGCCGGACGTCGCCCCGCCCGAATTGCCCGGCCTGATGGGCGACGCGGCCGTGATGATTGTGGACCACACGGCTTTTCCCCTTGAACTGGCCCGGCAGTGTCCGAGCCTGAAAGACGTGGTTTTTCTCGGCACCGGCGCGCGCAGCTACATGGATATTGAAGCCCTGGCCGCTATGGGCATTCGCGTGCATCTCATCCGCAACTACGGGGACACGGCCGTGGCGGAATGCGCCTTTGCCCTGATGTGGGCTTCGGCCAGGGGGGTGGCCTTCATGGATCGGGAGATGCGCGGCGGGGCCTGGCGGCGCACCGAGGGCGTGCAACTGACGGGCAAGACCGTGGGCCTGCTGGGCTTCGGCTCCATCGCGGCGGAGATGGCCCGCCTGTGCCTGGGCTGCGGCATGAAGGTTCTGGCCTGGAACCGCAGCCCCAAGATCTGGCCCGGGGTTTCTTTCGTCTCCCTTGACGGGCTGCTGGCCGAAAGCCACGTACTGTCCCTGCATCTTTTGCTCTGCAACGAAACAAGGGGCTTTCTGAATCGTGAGCGCCTGGCCCGCATGCGGCCCGGCGCCATTCTGGTCAACACGGCCCGGGGCGCGCTGATCGACGAAGAAGCCATGATCGAGGCCCTGCGCGACGGCCGCCTGGGCCATGCCGGGCTGGACGTCTTCAGCGTGGAACCTCTTCCCGCCGCGCACCCGCTGACGACGCTGCCCAACGTCACCCTCTCGGCCCATTCCGCCTTCAGAACGCCGGAAGCGGGCGACAACCTGATCGAAGCGGCCCTGGAGCACTGCCGTCGCATCGCGGGACAGAAATGAAGGGCCTGTCGCGAGCGGAGATCCGCCCCGCGCCCCGCAAGGGGGCCTGGCCCCCTTGACCCCATAAGGGGGGGGCGGGGACATCCTGCCCCGGGCGGCCTTGCTCGTCTGCAAGCGTCGCGCGAACTGCATTATTTTTATAATTTCCGCAATCCGGAAACAATCCGCGCGAAGTACGGGTACAATACGCGTAGAACCCATCTCATAATCAAAATTTGAAACGAAAAAGAGGGATTTGGTCGACGGCAAGGCAGAGGCGTGGCAGCGCTGCGGCGAGGAGAATTTTTTGCCGATAACGCCGCCGTCGACCAAAGGCCGGTTTTGCAGCCAAATTTGATTATGAGATGGGTTCCGGTATCCGACGGGCGCGGGCGGTTTCATGACCACTATCGCAAAAGCGGTTTTCAGCGTGCTGCTGGCGGCGTTGTTCGCGACCGCCTGCGGATCGTCCGCGTCCGCGCGACAGCCCGCGCCCGCCATGACCGCTGTCGCGGCCTTTTCGCCGAAGGGCGACAGCCTCGGTCTTATCTTGCGAGTCATTGGAGAAGCGCGGCAATCCATTGACGTGGCCGCCTATTCCTTTACCAGCAAACCCATCGCCCTGGCCCTGCTGCAAGCCCACAAACGGGGCGTGCGCGTGCGCATCGTGGCGGACGGCGGATCGAACAAAGGCAGGTACAGCGCCGCCGCGTTCATGGCCGGCAACGGCGTTCCGGTCAGGCTGAGCGACGGCCGCGCGGTTTTGCACAATAAATTCATGATTTTTGACTCCCTGCATGTGGAAACCGGCAGCTTCAACTACAGCGCTTCGGCTGCGGCGAAAAACGCGGAAAACGTCCTGTACCTGAAAAACGCGCCGGATATCGCGCGGGCCTATGCGGCGGAATGGCAGCGCCTGTGGGACGAGGGCGCGCCCTTGCCCGCCGGATACTAGATATTTTTCAAGCCCTGCTTGCCAAAAAGCCTTTACCGGCCGTATAGTCGGGCTGCACGCCGTTATGATCGTGCTCACCCTGCATGCTTCGGAGGTGCGGCATGGCTTGTGTTTTCGAAAACAACTCCCTTTGCATGGGCAACACGCCGCTTGTCCGTCTGAACCGGGTGGCGGGAAAAAAGGCCACGGTCCTGGCCAAGGTGGAAGGGCGCAATCCCGCCCATTCCGTCAAGGACCGCATCGGCGCGGCCATGATCGCGGATGCCGAAGAGCGGGGCCTGCTCAAACCCGGCAGCCAGATCATCGAACCCACCAGCGGCAACACGGGCATTGCTCTGGCTTTTGTGGCCGCCGCGCGCGGCTATCCTCTGACCCTGACCATGCCCGAAAACATGAGCCTGGAGCGGCGAAAGCTGCTGGCCATGCTGGGCGCCAAGCTGGTGCTGACCCCGGCCGTCACGGGCATGTCCGGCGCCATCCGCAAGGCGGAAGAAATAGCCGCATCCGACCCTTCCCGTTATTTCATGCCGCAGCAGTTCAAAAATCCGGCCAATCCGGCCATGCACGAAAAAACGACCGGCCCGGAAATCTGGCGGGACACCGACGGGGCCATCGACGTGCTGGTGGCAGGCGTCGGCACGGGCGGCACCATCAGCGGCATCGCCCGGTACATCAAGAAAACGCAAGGCAAACAGATAACCGTCGTGGCGGTCGAGCCCAAGCGCAGCCCGGTCATCAGCCAGTTTTTGGCGGGGCAGCCCCTTGCGCCCGGCCCGCACAAAATCCAGGGCCTGGGCGCGGGCTTCATACCCGACACCCTGGATTTGTCCTTGCTGGACAGGGTGGAAACGGCGGGCAACATGGAATCCATGTCTTTTGCCCGGTCATTGGCCAAAGAAGAGGGCATTCTTGCAGGCATCTCGGGCGGGGCGGCCGGTCTTGCGGCCAGCCGTATCGCGAACCTGCCGGAATTCGCCGGCAAGACCATCGTGGTCGTTTTGCCGGACTCGGCGGAGCGGTACATAACGACCCAACTCTTCGAGGGCGTCGGCGAGTAAAGGACCATCCCGTTTCATGATCGCGTACCACCTTCCCCTGAATGATCCCGAGCACAACCTGGCTCTTGAGGAAACGTTGTTCCGGTCCCTGACCCCGGATGATCCGGGGTTTTTTCTGCTCTGGCAAAACAGGCCCTCGGTCATCGTCGGCCGGCACCAGAACACGGCGGCGGAGGTGTCGGAAGTTTTTCTGCGCGAGAGGGGCATACGCGCCGTGCGCCGCGTCACGGGCGGCGGCGCGGTGTACCATGACGCGGGCAACCTCAACTATTCCTTTTTGCTGCCTGACAAAAGCGGCGGGCGCGGCCGCTCCCCGGCGGACGCTTCCGAATTGCTCGGGCCGCTGCTTGCCGCGCTGCGCTGTCTTGGGGTTGCGGCGGAATTGTCCGGCCGCAACGACATCCTCGCCAAAGGCCGCAAAATTTCGGGCACGGCCCAGTGCCGAACGGCATCGGGCTTTTTGCTTCACGGCGCCATGCTGGTTGATGCGGACCTTTCCGTTCTGGCAAGCGCTCTGACCGGCGATCCGGAAAAGTATCTTTCCAAAGCCCTGCCTTCCATCCGCGGGCGGGTTTGCAACGTGGCGGAGCTTTTGCCGGAAGACGCGCGCGAAGGGGCCGTGGACCGTGTCGCCGAGGCCGCGCTTGCGGCGTATGCTCTTTCGCCGCAAGATGTTCCGCCGGATGTGGCCCGAGCGGCCGAAGCGCTGGCGGACGGCAAATACCGCAGTTGGGACTGGAATTACGGCGCGTCGCCGGAGTTTACGGAGAGGCGCAGGCAGCGTTTCGCCTGGGGCGGGGTGGAGTGCTGCTTTACGGTGCGCGGCGGGGTGATACAGGCCTGCCGCATCTACGGGGACTTTTTCGCCCTGCGCGACGTTGCGGAACTGGAGCAGGCCCTGACGGGTCTTTCCCGCAGGCCGCAAGCGCTTCTCAGGGCCCTGGACGCCCTGCCCCTGGAACTGTACTTTTCCGGCTGCGACAAGGACGCCGTGCGGGCTTTCATCGCCGCCGACACGCCGTAGCGTGGTTTTGCATCGCGCTCGGCCTTGTCTTTCGCCGTGAAATTGCGTAACAATTTGCCAAAGACCGTAATTGTGCAGGATGGCCGCCATGCTGACGTTTTTTTCCGGCACGCCACAGGGGCCATGCCCGCGTTGCGGCATGTGCCGCTGCCCCAGTCCGACCGTGGAT
>JAVBRE010000057.1:0-13900 GCA_031548325.1 Desulfovibrionaceae bacterium | reverse complement strand
CGGTGTTTTTTCATCCTCCCCTCTCCTTAAACCCCCCGGGTGTGGGGGGGCGCCGGGGCCCACCCCCCCCCCCCCAGGGTCCGGGGCGGAGCCCCGGTTGCTCTTACTTGTTTACCTGTTCAAAACGGCGCAAAATCTCGTTGCCGCGTTTGACCAGGTCGTCCAGCGCCTGCTGCGGCGTCTTTTTGCCGGACCAGACGGCTTCGAGCTCTTCGTCCTCAACGTCGCGGCTCTGGGCCCGGGTGCCCAGGCGCAGGCCTTTGGAGTTGGGCGTGGGGGCTTTCTGGGTCAGGGACAGAATGCCGATGTCCGTGCCGGGGTTCTTTTCGTAGAAGCCTTCTTTCTTGGTCAGTTCATAGCCTTCCATGGTCAGGGGCAGATAGCCGCTGATCTTGTGGAAATTGGACTGGTTTTCGGGCTTGAGCAGAAAGCTGAAAAAAGCCGCGATGCCCGCTTCCTGGTCCTTGCTCTGCCCGGCCATGGCCCAGATGGTGCCGCCGCCGATGAGAGTGTTCTGCGGCGCGCCGGGAACATCGGGCCAGTAGGGGATCATGGCCACGCCCCAGTCGAATTTCGAGCCCAGTTTCACCGCGGCATAGGAACCGGAGGAGTTGGTCAGAATGCCGGCCTCGCCGCTGGTAAAGGTGTTGATGGGTTCGGACTTGCGGCCCGTATACGTCATGACGCCGTCTTTCATGAGCTGGGCCAGGAAGGTGATGTGCTTGACGTGCAGGGGGCTGTTGACCTGAAGCTGCGTGTCGAGGCCCGCCATGCCGTTTTCTTTTGTAGCGAAAGGCACGTTGTGCCAGGTGGAAAAGCTTTCAAGCTGCACCCAGCCCTGCCAGCCCGAAACGAGGCCGAACTTGGCCGCGCCGGAGCTCTTGATTTTTTTTGCGACTTCGGCGACTTCCGGCCAGGTGGCGGGGAACTTGTCCGGGTTCAGCCCGGCTTTTTTCATGGCTGTTTTGTTGTAGTACAGCACGGTTGTGGAGCAGTTGAAGGGCATGGACAGCAGTTTGCCGTCCGGGGTGCTGTAATAGGCGGCGATGGGCGCCAAAAACATTTTGGGGTTGATGGGCGTTCCCGCTGACTCCATGATTTCGTGCACGGGCTTGATCGCGCCCTTGGCCGACATCATGCTGGCCGTGCCCACCTCGAAAACCTGTACGAGCTGCGGAGGCGTTTTGGCTCGGTAGGCCGCGATGGCCGCGGCCATCACCTGGTCATAGGTGCCTTTAAAAACAGGGACGACCTCGTATTTGGTCTGCCCGGCATTGAATTTTTTGACCATGTCATTGGTTATGTCGTTAAGTTCTCCTCCCATGCCGTGCCAGAACTGGATCTGGGCGGGCGCCGCAAAAGTCGGGGCGGGCAGCAGGCAAAGGACAAGGATCGCGAAAAATAGCCGAATACGGAACAGGAACATACGAAACCTCCGGAAGAAGGGTTGTGGTCGGTCGAGACGTGATAGTATGTGAATTTAACAAAAAACGATAGCGAAAACAAAAAAAACGGACAGCGGCGCAGACCGCAGGCACGACCGGGGTGTGAGCGATTGACGAAAATCGTTTCCGATGTAAAAAGAAACGAATACGGCGGCTCACGCGCGCCAGCGCGGGCCGTTGCGTTAAAGGATTTGCCTTCAAATCCTTGCTGCCGAATAGGCGCAGGCGGGCTTTGTCCGTCGCCAAGCGGCTATTTGAAGCGAAAATTGCTTAAAGGAGAGGCATATGCAATTTGCCGGCGCATTTACAGCTTTGGTGACCCCGTTCGCCAACGGCCAGGTTGACGAGGAACGATACCGCGAACTGATAGAGTGGCAGATCACGGAAGGCATTGACGGTCTGGTTCCGTGCGGCACCACGGGAGAGTCCGCCACCTTGTCCCACGAAGAACATGAAAACGTGATCCGCATCTGTATTGATCAGGCGAAAAAACGGGTGCCCGTCATTGCCGGGGCCGGGTCCAACAATACCCGCGAAGCCGTGCGCCTGACCCGTTTCGCCAAGGAAGCCGGAGCGGACGCCGCGCTGCATATCACCCCCTACTACAACAAACCCACGCAAGAAGGTTTGTTTGCCCACTTTAAAGCCATCGCCACGGAAGTGGACCTGCCTCTTTTCGTGTACAACGTGCCGGGCCGGACGGGCGTCAACGTGGCCCCCGCCACCATGGCCCGCATTTTTAAGGAAATCCCTTCGGTGGTCGGCGAAAAGGAAGCAACCGGCAACCTGACCCACGTTTCTGACACCTTGGAGCTGTGCGGTCCCGGTTTCACGCTGCTTTCCGGCGACGACTTCACTGTGCTGCCGACCCTGGCGCTCGGCGGGATGGGGGTTATTTCCGTTGTGTCCAACATTCTGCCCGGCAAAATGGCGCGGATGTGCGCGGCTTTCGCCACGGGCGACCTGGAAAGCGCCAAAGCCCTGCACTATGAAATGATGCCCGTCAGCCGGGCCTGTTTCGTTGAAACAAACCCGATTCCCGTCAAGATCGCACTGGCGAAAATGGGTAAAATCGGTTCTGAAATGAGGCTTCCGCTGGTTCCCATGTCCGCCGCCAACGAAAAAGTGCTGGATGAGGCGCTGCGCGACCTGAAATTGCTGTAGCCCGCCTTGCCCCGCCTCCGCCAGAAAAGGCGGAGGCGGTTTATTCCGAGGGGACCCGCGTGTCCAACCGATTTACCAGATTGCGGGCTTTTACCGCCCTTGATTCACGCAATTTCCGCCTGTATTTTTTCGGGCAATGCTGCGCGCTGACGGGTTCCTGGATGCAGCGCCTGGCCATGGTCTGGCTGGTCATGATTTTGACGGGATCGGGCGCGAAAATGGGGCTGGTGGAGTTTCTCAACCAGTGCCCTGTTTTTTTCGTGGGCATCTTTATCGGAATTTTTCTTGATCGTTACGACCTGAGGCAGGTTCTGATCGGCACCCAGGTGGCCATGATCGCGCAATCACTGGTTCTGGCCTGGCTGCTCTATATGGGGTTGGCGTCCTATTCCGCCATTCTGGTTCTCAGTTGTCTGCTGGGCATTATCACGGCCGTCGACATGCCCGCGCGTCAGGCCAGCATTTCGCAGATGATAGACCACCCCAGCCAGTTGCAAAGCGCGCTGTCCCTGCAATCGAGCAGTTTCAATCTGGCCCGGCTGGCCGGCCCGGCGGTGGCGGGTTTTGTCATCAAGGCCGGCGGCGAAATGACTTGTTTTCTTTTGAATGCCGCCGCTCATCTGGCCGTGCTGTACGCCTATCTCATCATGCGCCTGCCGGAGCGCAAACTGGCCCGGCGCGATCAGCGCGCGCTGGATTCTTTGCGCGAAGGGTTCGCATACGTCCGGTCCGTCACGCCCATCAGGTTGTGCGCGTTGTTCAATTATGCATTCAGCTTTGCGGCTGTGCCGCACATCGTGCTTCTTCCTCTTTTCGCCAAAGACGTGTTCGGCGGCGATTCGCGCCACCTGGGTTTCATGTTGGGCGGCTTCGGAGGCGGAGCTTTGGTGGGGGCCATGTATATCGCCTCCAAAATGGAAGTGCGGCAACTTCCCCGGCATATATGGAAGATGCAGATACTGTTCGGGACGGCCTTTACGGTTTTTTGCTGCCTGTCGGACTGGCGGCTTGCCGTGCTCTGCGCGCCCCTGCTCGGTTTTACCATGGTTTCGTCGATGATTTCGAACAACTCGCTGATTCAAGCTCTGGTTGATGAAGACAAGCGCGGCCGGGTTCTGAGTTTGTATTCTCTGGGCTTGCTGGGCTTTGGTCCTCTGGGGGCGCTGCTCGTCGGCAAGCTTGTCGACCACACCGACGTGCGGACGGCCGGTTTCGCGTGCGCGACGGCTTGTATCGCCATCGGCTTCATTCACAGCAGACGGCAAAAGGACTACGACGCGACGGTGCCCGATATTTTGACAAGCAAAAACTTATAGAGCAATTTCACTTTGAGATGCTTGCTTAACGGCGGGCAAAGCCCGCCTGCGAGCGTCTCGTGACAAGGATTTGCGGACAAATCCTTGCAGAGCATTTCAAGCGTGAAATGCTCCGATAAATCTACACGCGAAAGGATGCGATATGGCAGCGACTGTTGAAGAATTGACGATCCGCTATGAAGAGGACGGTGTGGAACTGGTCAAGGAGCTGGACAAGGCCGTGCTCAGCAAAGGCGCCTGGTCCACCGTGATTTTTCGTTACCAGGAATGGGACAAGGCCAAGGGCGCGTTCGGCCCGGACAAGTACACCATCCGCCGGTACAAGAAAATGGGCGGGGATTTTCGCCAGCAGTCGAAATTCACCATTTCCAGCCCGGATCAGGCGAAGAAGCTGATCGAGGTTTTGCAGGCCTGGCTGTAAGCTGGAGCGGCATTTTTGGCCGATGGCGGCGTCAGACGGCCCGTCCGGCGCGAGTCGAGTACCGAAGATACACTATATGTGAATCCCTTTTCGCGACGCGAAAAGGGATTCACTACTGCGGGGTCAAGGGGGGTGAGCCCCTTGCAGGGGGCGCGGGGGACAGCGTCCCCCGATTCAGGCCACGGCGGCGGCGCCGAGATCGACGGCCTTGCGGTTCATGTCGACCAGTTTCGGGGGCAGGTGGCGTTTGACGGCCTCTTTGAGCGCGTCCGGACCGAAGGGAATGAGCCCGGTGGCCGAAAGCGCGCCCAGCAGCACGGTATTGGCGCACTGCACCGATCCGGCTTGCAGGCCCAGGGCCTGGCAGGGCAGGAACCACGATTTGCCGGTCATGGCGGCAACGCTCTTTTTGATTTCTTCCAGAGGCGGGCAGACTTCACGCCCGGCGGAAACGCCCGGCGGCGGCACGAAGTCGGTGCTGGAGAGCACCGCGCCGCCGCAGGCCAGATAGGGCAGGGCGCGGTAGGTCTCAAGGGCTTCAAAGCCCAGAATGATGTCCGCTTCTCCCTGGCTGATGACGGGGCTTGTCCAGCCGCCGAGCAGCAAGGTGGATTCCACGACCCCGCCGCGCTGGGCCATGCCGTGGATTTCTCCGGAAACGACTTGCAGCCCCTGGTCCAGGGCGGCTTTCGAGAGCAGGGTGGTGGCGGTCAGGGTGCCTTGTCCGCCCACTCCGGCAAAGTGGATGCGCACGCGTGTCTGGTTCATTGGAGGTCCTTTTTGCGGGCCTTGAAGTCGGTGGACGCCTGCATGCAGACCATGCACCCGGCGCAGATGGCGGGATCGACGGAAAGGTCGCCCCTGTCGCGGGAAAAGGCCGGGCAGGCCAGGGTTTCCGCCACCATGCGGGCGCCGGTCCCTTGTTCGGCCACGTAGGCGACCTGGCCGCGGGCCTTTTTCAGGGTGCGGCGGGCAAAAAGCACACAGGGCTCTTCGGCGATGATGACTCGCACGCCGGTTTTTTCTTTCATTTCTTCCAGCAGGCGCAAGGTGGCTTTCACATTGAGGGGCTTGACCTTGGCCAGGTGCTCCACCCCGCAGGCCCGAACGATGGCTTCAATGTCCATGCGCGCGCAGCCGGGCCCGAGCACCTGCTGGTCCACGCCGGGGTTGGGCTGGTGGCCGGTCATGGCCGTTGTGCCGTTGTCCAGAATGACCAGAATCAGTTCGTGCCGATTGAACACCGCGTTGATCAGGCCCGTGATGCCGGAATGGAAAAAGGTGGAATCGCCGATGAAAGCCAGAACGGGTTTGTCGGAAAAGCGGGCGAAGCCCGACCCGCCGGAAACGGAGGAACCCATGCAGAACAGAAAGTCCGCCGTGGCCAGCGGCGGCACCAAGCCCAAGGTGTAGCAGCCGATGTCGCTGGAATAGACCGCGTCGTCGCCGAAGACCCGGCGCACGGAATAGTACACGGCCCGGTGCGCGCAGCCGGCGCACAGGGTTGGCGGCCGCTGGGGCAGGTCCTGAACGGAGGTTGCGCAAACGGGGGCCGTGCCGGGCTGTTCGCCCAGAAGTTGGGCCACGGCCTCGCGGACTTTTGGGGTGGAATATTCGCCGAACACGGTGAGCGGCCCGCCCTTGCCGAAAACGGGGGTGGCTATGCCCTGGCGCTGGGCCAGGGCTCGCAGGTCTTTTTCCACCAGCCCCTCGCCTTCTTCCAGCACCAGCACCTTGTCCACGCTGCGCGCGAAAGCTTCAACCAGTTTCAAGGGCAGGGGCCAGGTAAAGCCCAGTTCCAGCACGCGCAGCTTGTCCTGCCAGTTGGCCGACAGCATGGCGTCGTGCAGGTAGGCGCGGGCGATGCCCGAAACGATGATTCCGACCTTGCCCCGGCCGTGCTCGCGGTTCCAGCGGGAATTTTCGGCCTCTTCCGCGAGGGCCTCCATGTTCTTGACCAGTTCGCCGTGCCGCGCGCGGGCCACGGCGGGCACGGGCACAAAACGGCGCGGGTTTTTAACGAAAGGCACGACGGGCGCCGGGGCGGGCAGAGGTCCATAGGTCACCGGGCCGCGCAAGTGGTTTACCCTGGTGGTTGTGCGCAGCATGACGGGCTGGTTCGTTTCGCGAGCCAGCAGCAGCGCGTCGCGGGTCATGTCCTTGGCTTCCTGGGCGGAGGCGGGCTCGAAACAGGGCATGCCGGCAAAGCGGACGTACGTGCGGTTGTCCTGCTCGTTCTGGCTGGAATGGCAACCGGGGTCGTCGGCGGAAAGGAGCACCAGCCCGCCCGGCAGGCCCAGATAGGTCATGGTCATGAGCGGGTCGGCCGCCACGTTGACGCCCACATGCTTCATGGTGACCAGCGCCATACCCCCGGCCAGGGCCGCGCCGGCGGCCACTTCCATGGCGACTTTTTCATTGACGGAATATTCCATGATGAAACGGCCGCAATCCGCGATCTGTCGGAAGGTGTCGGGCACTTCGGAAGACGGGGTGCCGGGGTAACAGGTCACGATGTTGATGCCCGCTTCCAGCGCGCCCCGAGCAATGGCCTCGTTGCCCAGCAGCAGATGGGGGCCGTCAGTTTCAGCGAGAACAGGATGGATCATAAGTACTCCTTTGCGGAAATGGGGCTCCGCCCCATACCCCGGCAAGGGGATGATCCCCTTGCAACCCAATTAAGGGCTGTTGTTACAAAGACGATTTTTGCTTCCTGGCAAGGAACGCGCCGGTTCCGGGCCGGGGATAGTCCTTCGATGGAACAGCCGGGGACCGGAACCGGCGCGTGACGCGGCCCAGGAGGCAAAAGGCGCTTTGTAACAACAGCCCTACGAAGGTTTTTTGGTTTCAGCCTGGCGCAGACGGATGGATGCGGCCTTCTGGCGCCAGAAATCAGCTTCCATGGGGTTGGTGACCGAACCCAGCAGCGCATCGCAGGCGGCCAGGGCCTTGGCGTAATCGCCGACCTTTTCCGCCAGATCCACGATCTGGCTGTCGATCAGGGGTTTGATGTTCTTGTCGGCGGAGTTTTTCAGCCCTTCCAGCACGGCCAGGGCTTCCGCGTCCTTGCCCATCTGGGACAGGGCGTCGGCCGTGCCGATCTGCGCGGTGGCGTACAGGGATCCTTTTGGATCCTTGGCCACGGCGTCCCAGGCGGTAACGGCGGTTTCATAGTCTTTGTTCTCAAGGCTGATCTGGGCCAGGGCCAGGTTGAGGGCCGTCTGCAGGTCTTCAGGCGCCTTGGTCCGGAAGTCTTTCAGCGCCGCGGCCCGGTCGGCCGGGGCGGCTATGACCAGAATGCGGCCCAGTTCCGTCTGCGCTTCAGTCAGGGTTTTGGCCGAATGCCAGCGCCAGCCGCCGTAGGCGGCGGCGCCCAGCACGCAGAGAGTCAGCACGATGCCGATCAGCCTTGCGTTATGCAACAATCCCCGCAGCAGGGGAGAAACTTCGGGCGCCACTTCGGCGGACATTTTTTGCAACAAGCTGGAATCTTTGGGGTCAATGGCCATGAAACGCTCCTTTTCGCGAAAAACTCATTCCTTGTATGCGCGGCGGCGGCAAATGTCAAAATCAATCCCCCGTTTTTGTTCCGCCATGAGGGCAGAAGTCGAAACTGCGGCTGTCGCGCGGCCTGGTCTTGCCATGCCCCGTCGAAAACGCTACTTGCGAAGAAATATGACAAAGCGGAGAAGTGTATGTCCGATTCCATAGGCGCTCTGATCTTGAGTATGGGGCAAAAAGCCCGTGCCGCTTCGCGCGTGCTCGCGGTCGCGAGCCCGGCCGCCAAAGATACGTTCCTGCTTCGCCTTGCGGATCTTTTGGCGGAACGAGAAAATGACCTGCTGGCCGCCAACGCGTGCGATGTGCAAAACGCCGACGTGAACGGCCTGGACAAGGTCAAGTTGGACCGTCTGCGCCTGACGCCCAAAATCGTCGCGGAAATGGTCGGGGCCTGCCGCGACATAGCGGCCCAGCCCGACCCTGTAGGCTCGCTGGACAGCCAGTGGCAAAGGCCCAACGGCATGCTGGTCGGACGCATGCGCGTACCCTTGGGCGTGATCGCCATGATTTTTGAATCGCGGCCCAACGTGACCGTGGATTCCTCAATTTTGTGCCTGAAAGCGGGCAACGCCGTGATTTTGCGCGGCGGGTCCGAGGCCTTGCATTCCAACGTCTTTCTGATGGACCTCGTGCGCGATGCCTTGGCCCATGCCGGTTTGCCCCGGGATGCGGCGCAGGTGGTGCCGGTCGCGGACAGGGCGGCGGTGGGCTCGCTCTGCGTTTTGGACCAATACGTGGACGTTATGATCCCGCGCGGCGGAGAAGGGCTTATCAAGGCCGTGGCAAGCCAGGCGACCATGCCGGTGCTCAAGCACGACAAGGGCGTGTGCCACGCTTATGTGGACGCGGGGGCGGATCTGGCGGCCGCCGTGCCGGTCATTGTCAACAGCAAGGCTCAGCGGCCTTCGGTCTGTAACGCCCTGGAATGCCTGCTGATACACAAGGACGAGGCGGCCGGTCTCATTCCTCTGCTGGCTCCGGCTTTGACCGCGGCCGCGATTGAAGTACGGGCCTGTCCCGCTTCGCTGCCGCTGTTCCGCGCGGCCGGACTTGCGGCCCGCGAAGCCGGCGAAGCCGATTTCGGCATGGAGTTCGGCGATCTGATCCTGGCGGTGAAACTGACGGAGGGCTTGGACGAGGCTTTGACCCATATCGCCCGCCACGGATCGCGGCATACGGAGTGCATCTTCACCCGCGACCTTGGCCGGGCTTCGCGTTTCACCCGCGAGGTTGACGCTTCCATGGTCGCTCTCAACGCTTCCACCCGTTTGAACGACGGCGGCCAACTGGGACTGGGCGCGGAGATAGGCATCAGCACCAGCAAAGTGCACGCTTACGGCCCCATGGGGCTCAGGGAACTGACCACGACGAAGTTTGTGGTATCGGGTTCCGGCCAGATTCGGGAATAAGCATGAGTTCCCTGATCGGCATCCTGGGCGGCAGTTTCAATCCGCCGCATTTGGGACACATGCGTCTTGCCGTGGAGGTGCTGGAAACCCTGCGGCCGGACCGCTTGGATTTTCTGCCCAGCGCCCGGCCGCCGCACAAGGGCGGCCGTCATATCCTGCCTTTTGACCTGCGCGTGGCCATGCTGCGGGCCGCGACGCGGGGCATGGACAAGGTGGCGGTCAATACCGTGGAAAACGAGCGTGATGGCCCCTCATACACGGTGGACACCCTGCGCATCTACCGGGAGCGCGAGCCGGAAAGCCGCTTCTTTTTTATTGTGGGCGCGGAAGATTTCGTGGCCATCAACACCTGGCGCCGCTGGCAGGAACTGCCCTACTTGGCGGATATCGTGGTGGCGTCTCGCGCGGGCATGGCGGCCGGGGCTTTTGCGGACACTGTGCGCGCCTGCTGGCCCGAGGCCAGGCCCGCCGCCGCCCCCGCTGCGGTGGCCGAAGCCGCGTACGCCCTGCCGGAGGGCGGCGGAATGCTGCTGCATCTGCCCCTGCCCCGTCTGGACATTCGGGCGGAATTGATACGTGAGCGCCTGCTGGCCGGACGTTCCGTCCGTTTTCTGGTGCCGGACGCGGTGCATGCTCTGTTGCCGGAATACCCGGAAACGGCTACACTCTGGACGGAGTAGCACTCGTTTTTCACGGCTGGAGCAATAGAGGAGCACGCCATGTTGCACAAGCTGCGCGATCCTGTCAGCAGTCTGACCCACCTGGCCGGAGCTTTTTTGGCCGTTCCCTGCACTGTTTTGCTCATCGTCGCGTCCGCCCGGCACGCGTCCGCCCGGCACGTCGTGGCTTTTGCCGTGTTCGGGGCGTCCCTCATCCTGCTCTATACGGCCAGTGCCGTATATCATATGCCCAAGTTTTCGGAAAAGGCCATCCGGATTTTGCGGCGCATCGACCACATGATGATTTTCATCCT
Source organism: Desulfovibrionaceae bacterium (assembly GCA_031548325.1). Classification (GTDB taxonomy): domain Bacteria; phylum Desulfobacterota; class Desulfovibrionia; order Desulfovibrionales; family Desulfovibrionaceae; genus FLUQ01. The sequence goes on along the minus strand of JAVBRE010000057.1, from coordinate 3,611 downwards.
GATCGCCGGCACCTATACACCCGTTTGTCTGCTGCCGCTAAAGGGCGCCTGGGGCTGGACCCTTTTCGGCCTGGTCTGGGGGCTGGCCGCGGCGGGCATTGTGCTGAAAGCCCTGTGGATGCAGGCGCCGCGCTGGCTGTCCACGGCCGTATACATGCTTATGGGCTGGCTGGTGCTGATCGCCTTCTACCCTTTGGCGCAGGCCGTTTCTTTCACGGCCATCGCGCTGCTCGCGGGCGGCGGGGCGGCCTACACCCTGGGGGCCGTCATGTATGCCGTCAAATGGCCGCCCCTGCGCTGGCGGTATTTCGGCTTTCACGAGCTGTTTCACGTGTTCGTGCTGGCCGGCAGCTCGCTGCACGCCGCGTTCATGTTCCAGCTCATTCCCGTATAGAGCATTTTAACTTTGAGATTATACAATTTACGATTCGCCAAACATGGCATCAAGTTCTCATAACGAATTGAAATTATACAGACAAAACGACACGCTTCGCGGGCATCCGCTTCGCGTCTGCCGAGCAATTTCAAAAAAAAGTGATCTAGCGCCGGCCCTTGCTCTTCATGCCCAGCCTGCCCAGTTCCGCCAGGCGCGCGTCCACACGGGCGAAGAGAGAGCCGGGCGTGAAGCCGCCCTCTTTGCGCGCTCTGCCGGAAGGCAGGCCGCTCAAAAGTTCCATGGCTTCGGTGATGTGCCCCACCGGGAGGATGTGGAATTGCCCGTCGGTCACGGCCCTGACCACGGTGTCGTTGAGCATGAGGTGGTCCAGGTTGTCGCGGGGCATAACGACGCCCTGTCTGCCGGTCAGTCCGTGCCGGCGGCAGACCTCGAAAAAACCTTCTATCTTGCGGGTCACGCCGCCCACGGCCAGGATGTGCCCTGACTGGCTGACAGCGCCGGTAAAGGCCAGCGAGAGACTGAGCGGCGCGTCGGCCAGGGCGGAAAGCAGGGCTGCCAGTTCCGCGCCGGAAGCGGAATCGCCCTCAATACCGGCGTAACTCTGTTCGAAGCACAAGCTGCCTGTGAGCATGAGGGCCTTGTTGCGGGCGAATTGACCCACAAGGTAGCTTTTGAGGATCAGCATGGCCTTGGTATGGATAGGACCGCCAAGCTTGGCTTCGCGTTCCAGGTCGATGATGCCGTCGTGCCCCACGCCGACCGTGGCCGCAATCTGATGAGGCAGGCCGAACTCGAAGTCGCCGTACCAGGTGACGGACAGGCCGTTGGCCCGGCCCACGGCTTCGCCGCTGGTCTCGACCTTGATGACGCCGCGGTCGTATTCCTCCATAAAAGCCTCTTCCACCAGGTTGACCCGGAACAGCCGGGCCCGCATGGTTTCGCGCAGCACTTCGCCGTCCACCAGCGTTTTGCCCTGCATGACGGCCAGAGCGGAAGCTTCAATCATGATTTCCCGCAACAGGGGAAATTTGAGCGAGAGTTTTTTCTGGTCCTCGATCAGGTGCGAACCCGCGTCCACCAGTCCGGCCATGGCCGCGCGGTCAAAGGGCAGCAAAGAGGCCTCGTCGATGATGCGTCGCATGTGCGCAAGATAGATGCGGACGCCCCTGCCGTCTCGGGGCATGTATTCCGTAAGTTGGGCCTTGACCTTGAACAGCTTGCCGAAACGCTCGTCCGCCAGCAGCAGGTGTTCGTAGATCTCCTCGCTGCCGATCAGAATGACTTTAAGGGCCAGCGGCACGGGTTCGGGGCTGATGCCCTTGGTCTTGGCGCCGTCGCCGTCGCCCGGGTCCTCAATGCGGGCGATGCCCGAACGCAGGGCTCGCAGCAGCCCTTCCCAGGCGCCGGGGTATTGCAGAACATCGTCGATGCGCAGCAGCAGATAGCCGCCGTTGGCCTTATGAATCGCGCCGGCCTTGACCAGCGAGAAGTCGGTGACAAGAGCCCCCATTTCCGATTCGCGCTCAATGCAGCCCAGCAGGTGCGCCGTGGTGGGGTGGTCGCACTGGGTCAGGGGAGCGCCGTGGGTCGCGCCGTTATCCACAAAAAGATTGATCTCGCATTTGCCGCCGGCTTCATCGCCGTGGCCGGAAGAATCCGGGCCGGGGCTTCCTGCCCATCCGTAAGGGCCGGAGGAGCCGCCCGGCGCGCCGTCCATTTGGCCCGGCAAGCTTCCGGGCGAGGATTCGCGGGGCAAAAAGCTGTCCAGGCTGTCCAGAATATGCTCGCGGATATCCTTGAAATGGCGGGTCAAAGCTTCCGAGGCGCAAGCCGCGTCGAATTTTTCAGCCAGGGGGGTCAGCAGCCGGTCCAAAACTTCGGAAGCCACTTCTTTTTCCAGGCTGCGTTCGTTGTTCAGAAAATCCTGTTCAGCTTTGCTCAGCTTGCGCATCAGCCCGGCCATGGCCTGGACCAGACTGTCGCCCTTGGCGCGCAGATTCTTGCGCTGTTCGGCCGCCAGGCCCGCGAATTCCTGGTCGCTGAGGCGTTTGCCTTCCACCAGGGGATAGAGGGTCATGCCGCCCGTTTCGTCCATGTCCAGGTTGAAGCCTTTCGTGCCGGCCACAGCGTCCATCAGTTTGAACAGTTTGTCTCTTTTGCTTTGAAACTTGTCGACAAGGCCCGAGCGACGGTTGGTATAGGCATCGTTGTCAAATCGTGAAGGGATTTCCTTGCGGACGCGGGCAAGGGTTGAGGACAGGGCGGTTTTCAGCTTTTTGCCCTGGCCGGCGGGCACGCTGATCAGGCGAGGACTGTCCGGGTCGTCGAAATTGTTCACATACAGCAGGTCCGGCGGCGTGGGGGCTTTTTTGCAACGCGGCCGCAGAAAATCCGTCAGCATGTGGGTGCGCCCCAGGTTGGTCTCGCCGGCAAGATAGATGTTGTAGCCGCCGTCCCGAATATGAATGGCCAGGTCCAGCGCCTGCAAGGCTCTGGGTTGCGGGGGGCGGTGATTGCCGCCGCGGGGGACGGCCGCGCTGGTTTCATAGGGAATGCGGGCCGGATCAAGCGAGGCGCGCAGTCTGTCGGGCCCAAGAGAAGGGTGTTTCATAGAAAATATATGCTCCTGCGCGTTCTGCGCGTTTGTGTCGGATAGCATAAAGCGCCCGGCTTTCAAATGGCAATGCCCGCCGACCAAGAAGCTCAAATCGAGTCGTCGAAGTGGTCAACGGAGGATTTTTTCATGCTTCTGTCGGGCGCAGCAATTCGGCCCCGCCGTCGGCGCGCGCGGCCCCGGCCAATTCGCGCCCGATGCGCGCTGCGTCTTGCGCCGCGCCGGAAGCGCTTTTGCGCACGCCGTATTTGCCCGCGGGGTCCATGACCAGGCCGATGAGGGTCAGTGTTCCGACCGCGTCAATGGTCGCATGGGCGGCGATGGGCACCTGGCAGTTGCCTTCGAGCTCGGCCAGAAAGGCCCGTTCCGCAACGACGCAGTCCCGCGTCGGCGCATGGTCGAGAGGCCGAAGCATGGCGGCGACCTCGGGGCGGTCCTCGCGATGTTCCAGCCCCAAAGCGCCCTGCCCGGCGGCGGGAATGAACATGTCGACCGGCAGCGGGGCCTGAAGCGGGGCCGAGATGCCCAGGCGTTTCATGCCGGCTTCCGCCATGACAATGGCGTCGAACTGTCCTTCCATGAGTTTGCGCAGGCGGGTTT
>JAVBRE010000244.1:0-5739 GCA_031548325.1 Desulfovibrionaceae bacterium | reverse complement strand
CCGGCATTGCCGGCTGCCGAATATTGTTCCAGACCGCTTTTGCGGCTGACGACCTTGCTGATGTTGCGAATGTCGCGCAAGAGTTCCGACTGGGAGGCGATTTCGTCAAACGCGGCGGAAAGGGCGGGCTGTTCGCGCAAGATGCCCTCGACCGCTTCTTTTTGCGGGTGCTCGCCTGCCACGGACAGTTGCCCGTCGCCGCCCAGGCGCAGGGTCAGCTTTTGCGACAGGTCGATGTTCTGCGCAGAAAGCGTGCCGTACAGAGTGTCGATAAACCCCTCCTGCAGCTTGCCCACGTTGTTGCCCAGCGCGTCCAGCACGTTGCCGTCCGTTCCGGCTATTTCGTTGAGCGCCGCGCGGATGCGGGGAGCAAGGGAAGAGAGAGCGGCTCCGTCAGTGATCTGCATCAGGTCCGCGCGGGCCTCCTGTTCCTGCCGTGCTCCTTCCCGCGCTTCCGCCAGGGGCAGGCCGCCGCTTTTGTCGACGCCGCCCGGCGAATTTTGATCAATGGAGGATATATTCACAATAGGCTCCTTCTCGCATGCAGAAATTTCCCTTGTTCCCACTTGTCCGGAATAGAGCAAGTTTGGTGCCACTTTGAACGGCAAAAAGATCCGGGTGAGAAAAAGCGGCGCATCATGCGGCTTTCACAGGGAATGGGGACAAAGGAGACGCTTGCGGCGATGAACTGGAGCCTGATTTTGCAAAGAGCTTTACCTTTGCCGATTCTAGTATATATAGCATGTAAGCGCACCGACGCAGAGGCCGCGCATCGCCCCGTGCGGTGAAGCTTTAACCGTTTTCACGCAGGAACCCGTATGAAAATAAAAAATATCGTCGCAACGTCCGCCTTGTTTTTTTTGGTAATCCTGGCAGCCGCCTGCACAAGCATGACCTCTCCGAGCATATCGGAGTCCACCCAGAACGACCTGGTACGAGAGGCGCGCGTCTCTCTGGAGCGGCTCTATGCGACAACGCCGGAAGCCAGAGAGTTGCATGCTCGTTCCAAAGCCGTTCTTGTTTTTCCGGATATATTTAAACTGGGACTTATTATCGGCGGCTCCGGCGGCAACGGGGTGATGTTCTCTCCCGGCGGAAAGGTGTTGGGATATTACAATGCCACTTCTTTGTCCTATGGGTTGCAGGCGGGAGCCCAGGAATATTCCGAAGCCATGTTCCTGACGACGAACAAATCGCTTGAGTACCTTGACAAGAGTGACGGATGGTCCGTCGGCGCCGGTCCGAGCGTTGTTGTGGTGGATTCGGGAATGGGGAAAGATTATTCAAGCACCACGCTCCGGTCCGATGTATATGCCTTTGTTTACAGCCAATCGGGATTAATGGCCGGTATCGGCGTTCAGGGGCAGAAAATCACAAAACTGCGCCAGTAATTCCGTTCGCTCCATGCCTGCAAGCGAACAGGGCAGCACGCCTTGAATACAGGCGTCTCGGTCTGCGCGCATTCGGGAGAAGAAGGTTTTTGTTTTCATCCATGAAAAGAAAAATCAAAGCAGATCTGCTCTAAAAATCCGGAACCATCCACAAAAATGGTTCCGGATTTTTGCATCAAGAAAACGGACCATGGTTTTTACGTCATGGTCCGTTTTCTTATTGGTCGGAGCGAAAGGATTTGAACCTTCGACTTCCTGTTCCCAAAGCAGGTTGCTGTGCGGGCGTTCGCCGTTCGCCAGAACCATGGAATCGAAATACGGCCTGAACGACTCAAGCCAGCTCTACAGGTAAGGCGCGCGGGTTTCATTGTCGCCGCATCTTCTCACGCTCCATGCGACAAAGAAGACTTGACCATATACGCCGACCGGCTCATGCCCTGGGCTTTGGCAAGCCTGTCGATGGCGCTCAGGGCATATCGGGGAACGGTGATGTTCACCCTCTCTGTGGCGCCATCAAGGAACGACGTATTCACATCGACCAAAACCAGGGCGCGGCCCTTGGCGTCTTCGCTAGCCTGCACGGATTCAAGCGAACTCGGAAGCGGAAAAATCGCCGGGTCTTCACCCTCCATCCATGTTTCAACGGCGCTTTGGACATCCTGCATAAGCTCATCCAGGGTTTCGCCCATGGGATAGCAGCCGGGAAAATCGGGCAGGAACCCACCATAGCTGCTGGGGTCGCTTTTATAAACAATCATGGGAAATCGCATTGTTATTCCTTTAGGAAGGGGAGGCTTCCCGCTATCTCAAGTTCTCGCCGATCTGCTGCTCCATTTTTTTCAGCAAGTCGATGTCAATGTCGTGCGAACCCTTGCTGACCACAGTCCATCGCCCGTCAGGGTGTCTGAACTTGACATGCTTCGTGCCCCCGGCTTCCTCAAAGCCAAGCTGCCGAAGCTTTTTTATGAGTTCGCGCGTGTTCACGAATTTTATATACACACTATACACACTTGAATCAAGGGCAGACAAGAGACCGGCTCGTACTTTTTCTCGGCATACTTTTCAAACCCTGTCAACTGGGCTCCTTCCGCATCCCTTCCCGTTTCTGCCCGTCTCTTCGGTCAGGCTGAAAAAGCCTGTGCTATGGTGCATCAATCATTGACGGGTCTGCCAACTGTACAGGTGAGGATATGAACGATCTGCTGCAGCAAGCCATTACCAAAGCTGTGACAGAGGAGCTTGCTTCATGCCGCGCATATACTTTCAGAAAGGGCAAATTTGTGCGGGCAAGCCACAAATGGGCCACAAATAAACAAGGCCTTATCTCTGGTAAAGAGGTAAGGCCTTGTTTGTATTGGTCGGAGCGAAAGGATTTGAACCTTCGACTTCCTGCTCCCAAAGCAGGTGCGCTACCAGGCTGCGCCACGCTCCGGACTTGCGCCGGCGCGAAAGCGAGATCCGGCGGCGCGAATTACATCATTGCACGTGGACGGCGCCATCCGTGGCCGCGAAACTTGTACGGCCGTCGGTCCGCATCGGATCCGGATCGTCCGGGCTCAGAACCAGTTCCGAACCCAGCCAGACGTGGTCGGCCGGATTCAGGGGCGTGCCGTCGTCGATCAGTTCAAAGTGCAGATGGCAACCCGTCGCCCTGCCGGTACGGCCCACGAACCCGAGGTGATCGCCCCGCCGCACTTCGTCGCCGACCTTGACCGAGGTCGCTTTCATATGGGCATAAAGAGCAAGGCGGCCGTCAAGCTGTTCCACAAGCACCCTGATGCCGTAACCGTCGCCCTTGCGGCCGCTGAACAGAACCTTGCCGTCGTTGAAGGCTGTAATGACGCTGCCCTGGGGGGCGCATACGTCAATGCCCTTGTGCATGCGCACATGTCTTTTGGAGACGGCTCTGGGACCGAATCCGGAATAAATGCCGCGCTCCAGCAGGGCGGCGCGTTCATCCTGAGGCATCAAAGACCGCACATACAACGGCTTGCGCGATTTTTGCGCGGTCTTTTTGGTTCGGGATTTGTTGCGGCTTTGCGAAGAAGACTTGATGGAAGCGGCGGAAGAAGACTTTTTGGAGGATGAAGGGGCCTTTTTTGAGGGAACGGCTTTTCTTTGCACCGTTCCGCTTTTTTTGACGGGCGCGTCGGCCTGCCCGGCTGAGGCCTCGCCCGGCAGCCCGAGTCCGGCCGCAAGGCACAGTATCATGAGCATGAGACAGAACCGGCAAAGCCGGAATAGCGGGGTGAAGCTTTGAGATGAACGAAAACCGGGGTCGCTGTGTGTGTGGGTGCGTTCAATCATGGGGCTGTTTATACCCCAAGCCATATTGTGAGGCAATAATCAATTTTACTTACTCCTGGGCGACCAAATCGATAATGGTCACCTCAGGGGGGGTGAAAAGGCGCATGGGCGGACCCCAAACCCCTGTGCCGTTGCTGAGATAAAGCAGGCTCTTCCGGCGTCCGCCCTCGATAAGGGTCATGCCCTGCGCGAATTTATGCACCATGCGGGTGATCACGCGGGCGGGCCAGATCTGCCCGCCGTGCGTATGGCCGGAAAGCTGCAAATCGAACAGTCCGGCGATATGCTGCGGCCTGCCGGGGCGGTGACGCAGGAAAAGGATGAAGCGTTTTTCCGCCCGGTCCTGTTCCAGGCCGAGCATCAGTTCCATATCCGTCCGGTCGGGCAGGTCGGGGTCGCCCGTGTGCCTGCCGGATATGAACATGGGGTCGTCGACCCCGGCTATGGTGATGCCCCTGACCCGGACGCTCTCGCCGCGCAGAACCCGAAAGCCCGCTTTTTCTGTAAAACGCAGGGAATTGGCAAGTCCGCTGTAAGCCTCGTGGTTGCCCAGCACGGCATAGCCGCCGTCCGGAGGAATGACGGCGCGCAGCAGGGCGGCGTCTTCGTCTCGGCGGCTCATGTCGGTGTCCACCAGATCGCCCAGCATCAGCAGAATGTCCGGTTTTTCTTCGTTGACGATGGCGGTCATGCGTTTCAACCGCCAGGGGCCCACGACGCTGCTCAGGTGAATGTCGCTCATGACGGCGAGGCGCAGGCGGCTTACGCCGGGCGGCAGCTTGGCCGTGGGAATGGTCAGGCGTACGGGCCGCACGGCAACGGCTTCGTAAAAGGCATAGACGCTCAGGACGAGGCAGAGGCCGAGCACCCAGGGCAGGGAACGGGAAAGGCGCAAAGTTTGCGACAGGCTTGTGCCGGTTCCAAAAAGCCCGGTGAGCCGGTAGGTCAGCCAGGCCAGAATACGCGCGCAGTCCAGAAAAAATACCCAGGTCACGGTGATCAGAATCAGGCCCATCCAGAGCATGGCGACCCAGTGCAGGATGGTGAGAAAAGGGCTGTTCAGAGCCATGCGGCGGAGAAAAAAAGCCGCGACCATGGCGCTGAACAAAAGCAGCGTCCACAGCTGCCAGATGCCGGGGCCGAAGGCGGAGCGCAGACGCCAGAAAATATAGGCGTGCATGCAGGCGTAGACGGTGGGGACGATGACAAAAAAGTTCATGGCAGGATATTTCGAATGTGAAATGCTAAAATGCGGGAACCATGCCTTTCGGCTCCAGTTCCTTTACAATGTACGCCCTGACTTCCGGCGACTGGACGGCCTTGACCAGGGCCTTGACGGCCAAACTGTCCGCATCCTCTTTTCTGACCACGACCACGTTGGCATAAGGGGAATCTTTGCCCTCGATAACGATGGCGTCGCGGGACGGGATAAGTTTCGCCGCTGCAGCGAAGTTGGTGTTGATGACGGCGGCGCGCACGTCGCTCAGAGTTCGGGGCAGCTGGGCAGCTTCTATTTCAACGAACTTCAGGCCCCTGGGGTTGTCGGTGACGTCGCGGGCCGTGACCAGTTCGCCGGGTTTGACCGCGATCAGTTTGTGCGCTTCCAGAAGGCGCAGGGCGCGGGCCTCGTTGGTGGGGTCGTTGGGCACGGCCACGGTGTCGCCTTTTTTCAATTCGTCCGGGCTTTTTATTTTTTTGGAATACAGACCCAGAGGCTCGATATGCACCTTGGCCACCCAGGTCAGGTTCCAGCCTTTGGATTTGTTCATGTTTTCCAGATAGGGGACATGCTGAAAAAAGTTGGCGTCCAGGGATTTGTCGGCCAGGGCGATGTTGGGCAGCACGTAGTCCGTGAACTCTTTGATTTGCAGGTCGTAGCCCTCTTTGGCCAGCAATTCTTTGGCGACCAGCATGATTTCTTTATGAGGCACGGGCGACACGCCGATGACGATTTTTTTTGCGTCCGCGGCCGGGGCGGGGCCGGCAAGAGCGACGACGAGGGCAAGGGCTGTGAGCAGGCGTTTCATGGTATCCCTCTTTC
>JAVBRE010000066.1:0-5587 GCA_031548325.1 Desulfovibrionaceae bacterium | reverse complement strand
CGAAGGCCGTTTTTTGCGATGCGCGAAAAACGGCCTTCGCCATATTGCGGGGTCAAGGGGGATGATCCCCCTTGCAGGGGGTGCGGGGGACGGAGTCCCCCGTTATTCCGGCGTGTTCAGAGGATGAAACAGCTGCACGTTCTGGTAGCGAAAACTGCCGACGGTCCTTTGCCCGGCCGGGCTGAGCAGCCAGTCCGCGAAGCTTCGCGCGCCTTCGGCGTTGGCGTTGGGGCAGTGTTCCCGCGAGACGGCGATGATGCTGTACTGCTTGAGCGCCATGGGGCCGTAAAGAATGATGGCCTCCAGCGGGATCCGGCCCTTGTCCTGAAAGCTGTCGCGGTACCGCATCCAGGCCCAGGCGTCGACAAAGGCGTAAGCTTTTTTTTCTTCGGCAAGCGGCAGCAAGGTGTGGGCTTGCGGAGGCGCGGTGATATACCAGCTTTCCAGAGCGACTTCCGGCATTTTGAGCACGTTCCAGATGTAATTTTCCGCTTCTCTGTTGCCGGTGCCGTCGCGGGAGGAGGCAAAGGGAACTTTATTGACGGCGATAAAGTGCAAGGATTCGAGCAGGGTGCGCGAAGGCACTTTCGCCGGGTTTCCCTTGGGGCCTACCAGGATGAAGTTCGAGTACATGGTGGTCAGCCATTGTTCGCCGTACTTGTTCTGCATGAACGTGAACTCGAGTTCCGGAATGGTGCTGAAAAAGGCGTCCACCGCGCATTCTGCGCCCGCGTGCATAAGGTCCGGCTGCGCCTGAGCCTGCCAGCGCACGGTAACGCCCGTCGCGGCCTGGTAAGCCTGGGTCAAAAAAGCCGCCAGACCCGAATCGGCCATTGAGTGGGTGGAGCCAAGCTTCAAGTCTCGCCGCACATTGCCGGGGTCGGCGGGAGGCTCCGCCGCGGACGCCGGATGCGCGGCCGGAGCGGCGATAAGGCAGAAAAGCAGCATGGCGGCCATGAGTGGGCGGGAGGCGCGATTCCCGGTCATGTTTTTACCCTCGCCGGCGTCTTCGTGGCCCAGCGGGCCAGCGTGTCGTACAGGATCCGTACGACGATGGGTTTGGCAATATAGTCGTCCATGCCGGCGTCTCGGCAGTTCTGCCACTCTTCCGACATGGCATGGGCGGTCATGGCGATGATGGGCAGAGAGGCGAAACGGCTGTCCGAGCGGATTCGCCGCGTTGCTTCATACCCGTCCATCAGCGGCATTTGCAGGTCCATGAGCACGAGCGTGTACAGTCTGTCTTTTTCAAGTCCGGCATGGAGCAGGTCGACGGCTTCCCGGCCCGTGCCCGCGACGTCGACCGCGGCGCCCGCGCTTGTCAGCAATTCGCAGGCGATTTGCTGGTTGATAAGGTTGTCTTCCGCCAGAAGCACCCTGGCTCCGGTCAGGAGGCCGCCTTCGGGGCCGGCGCATTCTTCCGGCGCGGCTTCGGCGATATCCTGGGGCGCGTCGGCGTGCAGCGTTTCCTGGATCATGTTGAAAAGCAGCGAGGCGTTGAGCGGCTTGTGCAGAAAACCGTCAATGTCGGCCTGGCCGGCGGCGTGCAGCATTTCTGTGCGGTCAAAGCCCGTGATTATTATAATTCGGGGGATAGGATTGATGTCCGTGGCCTTTTTAATCAGGGCCGCCGCCTGCAGGCCGTCCAGGCCGGGCATGCGCCAGTCCATGAGAACCAGGGTTATAGCTTCGGGACCGCCGCTCTTTCGACGCAGCAGGGTCATGGCGCTTTCTCCGCTCACGGCTTCCGCCGTTTTGATGGAAAAGCGTTCCAGCAGATCCCTGATCAGAACCCGGCTGTCGGGATCGTCGTCCACAACCAGGGCGCGGACTTCGGTGAAGTCTTCCAGCGCGTATTCGCGCAGCTTCTGCTGCGTTTGCAGGGCAAAGGACATGACGCAGGTGATGCGGCCGCCCCAGGCGCGAGTTTCGCAGGTAATCGCGCCGGACATCAACTGCACCAGGCGGCCCACAATGGCGAAGCTCAGTTCAGAGCTGTCGGTGGACAGAGCGCCCGCGCCCGAAGTCTGCTGCAGGGCGTCCAGCTGTTCCTGGCTGAGAGGCTTGCCGCTATAGCCCACCGTAAAGCGCAACGCGACGGCCTCGTTGGAGACGGAATCCGCCTCGGCCTGAAGCCGTACCAGGCCGCAGTCGGCCATTTTTATGGTACCTGTCAGCAGGCTGAGCAATATCTGGTTCAGGCGCAGCGAATCCCCTTCCAGCAGGCCGGGAGTGTCCCGCTCTACGACGCAGGAGCAGAATAGTTTTTTTTCCTCGACCAGGGGCTGAACGGCTCTTTCAAGGTCGACGAACAACTGCGCAAGATTGAAAGGCACGCTTTCAAGGTGCATTTTGCCCGCTTCGATTTTGGAAAAATCCAGAATGCTGTTGATGACCTGCAAAAGAGTATTGCCCGCGGTATGGATTTTTTCCACATAGTTTCGTTGCTTGGGCGTCAGTTCCGTTTTCAGGGTCAGATAGGCCATGCCGATGACGGCGTTCATGGGTGTACGTATTTCATGGCTCATGTTGGCCAGAAACTCGCTTTTTGTTTCGCTGGCCCGGTCTGCGAAACGCTTTGCCTCGGTCAGTTCAGTGTGGCTGCTTTCAAGGGCCGCGGCCATTTCGTTGAAGGTCCGGGCCAAAGATCCGAAGTCCGCACCGGCGTCGGCCCCCGAGACTCGGGCCATATTGTCGCCTTCGCTCAGCCGTGTCGCCGCGGCCATTATGTCGCGCAAAGGACCCGTCAGCCCGGCGTGTATCAGAAGGCCGCCTATGCACAAAGCCAGCAGGGCCGCTATGCCGAGAAAGACAAGGTTGCGGCGCAAAGTCTGTTCCGCTTCGACGTAGGCGAGGTCGCGCGGCAGAAAGAGAAGAACGGTAAGGTAGGGCGGAGAAGCGGAATCGTAGCGCAGCCGTTTGTAAAAGAAGAGGGTTTCCGCGCCGTCCACCGCAGCCGTGAACATGCCGGAATCCGGCGCATGCGCGATCAGCGGTCCTTTGATCGAGTCGGGCAGAAACATGGCCGGGATAAAATTGGGGTCCGGCGGATATGCGTAGGCCAGCGCGTGCATATTGTCCAGCACGTAGGCTCTGGCGCCGGGCACCGGAGATGAGGCGAAAAAATCCGCGCGCCGCTGGTCAAGACGCACATGAGCCAGCAGCACGGCGGGGATGTGCCCGTCCCTGTTGAGTATCGGCAGGGCGAAATAAAAGCCCGGGTGCCTCCCCAGACGAGAGATGCTGAACCGGCTGACCATGAATCTGCGCGACTGCGCCGTTTTCGTCAGAAAACGGAATTCATGCACGGACAACGGGAAGGGCAGCTCATTGGAAGAAGCGATAATGGCGCCGCTGACGGAAACAAGGTCTATCCGGGTATAGCTCGGGCTGCTTTCGACGATGGTTTTTAGCGAGCGGGACAGGGCCGGGCTGAGGTCGCGGGCTTCTCGCAAGTCGGATACGGCCGTCAGCAAAATGGAGGCGTTTTCCACCACCATGTTCTGCTCGGCCACAATGGAGTTGGCGACGTCGTGCAGCAGGCGTTCGGTGTATTTTTCGGCTTCTTTGCTCGCCGTGACGCCGGAGTAAAGAATAATGCCCAAAGCGGGCAGCAGGGCCAGCAAAACAACGCTGATGGCAGTCCTGTACAGGGAACCGAAAAGAAATTTGTTTGCTGAGGCGGGTAATGCCATCACAGTATCGGGCGTTCAGGGTGACAGTTGTGAAGCAGCAAAATTATACCCGATGCCTTGTATTCTGTCCATGCGGCGCGCCGGAAAAAGCCGGCTCATCGACAATCCAGCAAATTTCGCCGTTTCCGGGACGGATCATCTGTGCGGGCAATTCGGATTTCGTTGTCGTATCAAGCACGCGATGCAGCACAGCATGCTTTTCTGCGCCCGTGACCAGAAAAATGCAAAACCGGGCTGCGTTCAGCAGCGGCAGCGTCAGGGTCAGGCGGGGCGTTTTGCCCGGCGGATATTGCGGCACGACCAGTTTATCCCTAACTGCCAGACCGGAAGATCCGGGAAACAACGAAGCTGTATGCCCGTCGTCTCCCATGCCGAGCAGCACGGCGTCAAAAACAGGCAGGATGCCGGGGGGGCTGCCGAACGCCTTGCGCAGGGATGCCTCGTACGCGGCGGCGGCCCCTTTCGGGTCGATTTCCGTCTCCGGGCGCAGCAGGGCGGCGGCCCGGTCCAGCGGCAGGCCGGCGCGCAAAGCCTCGCCGTAATTGCTTTCAGGGTGGGACGAAGGAACGCAGCGTTCATCCACCCAGGCGACGAGGGTTTTATCCCAGGGCATGGCAAAGGCCGGGGAAGGGCCGGCCAGAAGGCGAAACAGCGCCAGCGGCGTCCGTCCGCCGGACAGGGCGAGAAAAAAACGGCCCCTGGCTGCCGCGGCGCGCAAGGCAAGGTCGCTGAGAAGGGCAGCGGCGGCGGCAGCGGCGGCTTGCGCGTCGGGCACGCGAATTACAAGCGGATCAATCATTATTTTCCATCCGGCGGAATCGGCTTTGAAGGCGGCAAACGATAGCAGGCAACGCGGGGAGCCGCAATCGCATTTGACCCGCCCGCTTCCTATGGGCTACATGCATGAAAACCCGTGGAGGCGCGCCATGAAACAGATTCTGGTGTACGGTGATTCCCTGACTTGGGGCATTATTCCCCTGACCCGCGGCCGCTTCGCCTTTGACAAACGCTGGCCGGGCGTTCTGGAAGCCGCGCTGGCGCGTATGGGCTGCCCCGCCAGGGTAAGCGAAAACTGCCTGAACGGCAGGCGCACCGTGTGGGACGATCCTTTCAAGCCGGGACGCAACGGCCTTGCGGGCTTGGGGCAGTTGATGGAAATTCATTCGCCTCTGGACCTGGTCATCCTTATGCTGGGGACCAATGATTTTCAAAGCATGCACCAATATAACGCATGGCATTCCGCGCAGGGGACGGCCGCTCTGGTGGACGCCATCCGCAAGGCGCCCATAGAGCCGGGCATGCCCGTGCCCGGAATATTGGTCGTGGCCCCTCCGCGCGCCAATAATCCGCGCGGGCCCATAGCTCCGAAATTTGAAGAAGCGGAAGAAAAAAGCGCCGGCCTGCGCGGGGCGTTCGCGGAGGTCTGCCGGACCCTGGATTGCCGCTTTTTCGCGGCCGAAGACGTGATAACGGTCAGCAAGGTGGACGGCGTTCACCTTGACGAAGACCAGCATGCGGCTCTTGGCGAGGCCCTGGCGTCGACGGTTGCTGAAATTCTCGGTTCTTGACGCGCCGGCGGGCCGGGCGTACAGTTTTGCCGAAAGCTGGGGGAGCCGCGTGGAGCGGCTGAGAGTGGAACATCCTGACCCCTTGAACCTGACGCAGGTCATACTGACGGAGGGAAGCTCGCGGTTTTCGCGTTGTTTTGTCCTCAGGCCTGCCTCACGGCGGGCTTTTTTATTTATGGAAACGCTGATTTATTCCGTTTGGACTGCGTTGCTCGCCTTTTTTCAAGCAGGGCAGGACGGAAGAGTCCAGCCTCTGCTTGAAAAAAAGCTCGCGCCTTGCCAAACGAAAAAACTCAGCGTTTCCGAAAGGCGGATTAATCAGTG
>JAVBRE010000217.1:0-25386 GCA_031548325.1 Desulfovibrionaceae bacterium | reverse complement strand
TTTGAAGGCCTTTGCGACGATTGCGTTTCTGCTCCGGCGTAAGTTCAATTTCAGGTCAAACGGAATGGGGCGGTTACGGAGGGTTTATGAGCGATCCGACACAGATGTACCGTTGCACCACCGTGAACTGCGGTTATGTGTACGACCCCGACCGCGGCGACAGAAAGGGCAGGATAGCCAAAGGCATTCGCTTCGCCGATCTTCCCGCTGACTGGCGTTGCCCTGTCTGCGGCGCGGGAAAAAGAGCCTTTGAGCCCATGATGCCCTGACGGAGGAACCGGCTATGGAATACCTCTGGATACCCTTGCTTGCCGTCGCGATCGCGCTGATCATCTGGAAAGCGCCTAAGGAAACCCGCTGTCCCATAGGCTGTGTGGGGCGTGTCTATGCCGACTTGCAGGCTCGAAAGGAAAAGGAAGAGAAAAATGCAGTCAGCGAGGCTCGTCAGGATTGAGGGGCAGCGTGATGGTGAACGTGCTGCCATGGCCCGGTTCCGAATTGACGCTCAGATTGCCGCCGTGATTGCTGGTCACGATGAAATATGAAACGGGCAATCCGAGCCCGGTGCCTTCGCCCGCGGCTTTGGTGGTGAAAAAGGGTTCGAATATCCTGCGGCGGATATCTTCGCGCATGCCGGGGCCGTTGTCGATGACGTCAATGCGCATTTCGCCGCGTTCAGCCTCGGCCCGGATGGTGATTGTCGGCGGGTCGACGCGGCCCGCTCCGCGCAGAGCCATGGCCTGAGCCGCATTTTTGAACAAATTCAACAGAACCTGCTGCAGTTCCGTGGCGGAGCAGACCAGTTTCGGCAAGTCTTGGGGATATTGTTGAATGATTTCAATATGCCTGAAGTCATACTGTTTTTTTAAATCGTAATCATTGGCGGCCAGTTCCAGGGTCCGGCCGACCAGAGACGGAATGGAGACGGGCACGCGCGCGGTGTCGCTGCGGCGGCTGAATTCCAGCATGTTGCTGACGATGGACGCGGCTCTTGCGCCTGATTCACGAATTCCTTCAAGAAAGCGAATGATGCCCCTCTGCTCCATATAGGTCCGGATGATTTTGATATCGCAGCCGATTTGCTCGCAGGCCGTGATATTCGGCGGCAAATTGGGGTCAAGGCGGCGCAGAATGTTTTGGGCGCCCTGTAAAATTCCCCCAAGGGGATTGTTTATTTCATGCGCCATGCCGGCGGCGAGCCCTCCGACAGACAGCATCTTTTCCGTCTGGACCATGATCTCTTCCATGCCGACGCGTTCGGTAATGTCGTCAATGCGGACAATGGCGTGGTATGCGCCATGCATGACGACCGGGTAAATAATGACGTCATAATATCGCGAGCCGTGGGGGCCGGCGCTGGAAAGGCGTTTGAGGGTTATGGTTTGTTCTTCCGCGATGGCCCGGCGGACATCGTGCTGCAGAAAGCTGAAATCCGGCAAGATGTTGCAGAAAAAATGGCTTATGACTTCGTTGCGGCTTTTTCCTGTGTCGCGCACCGCTGTGCTGTTCCAGAGCGTAATGCGCCCGGCCTTGCTCACGCCGACTATTTTTGAGGGCATGGCGTTAAGCACGTTGTCCAGAGTGTTTTTGGCCTCCCAGACATAATCTTCGAATGTTTTGCGGTCCGTGATGTCGGTGTTCGCGCCTGCCATGCGATAGGCATTGCCCGATTCGTCCCACAGGCACAGGCCGCGTGTGTGCATCCAGCGGTATGAGCCGTTGCGGTGCTGCAGGCGGTATTCGAATTGAAATTCGTCGACCAGCCCGTTCTGATAATCTTTAATCTTCTTTTGAACCCACTCCTTGTCTTCAGGAGCCACGCGTGAAAGCCATTCCGTGACGTTGTTTTGCAGTTCGTCGTCAGTATAGCCGAGCATGCTCTTCCAGCGGGGCGAAAAGTAGATGTCGCCCGACCGCAGATCCCAATCCCAGAAACCGTCATTGCTGCCTTGCACAGCTAGGTCGTATCGCTCTTTGCTTGCGCGTAATGCTTCTTTTGTTACTATGTTGGTTTGGATTTCATTTTTAAGCAATTCATTGACATGATTAAGTTCAGTCTCACGAAGCTCTATATTGCCGTTTATACGGCCAAGCCATGCCGCTATCGGCGCGAATTCTTTCTGAGGCAACGATATGTTCGCCGCAAAAGTTCCCTTAACGACATCAATCATGCCCCTCTCAAGCGTCTGTAAGGGGTTGCGCAAAAAAAACCGTAACAATACCCATGTAGTGATGAGCATTGTTAAAAGAATGCTGCCTGTAATCAGTAAATTTGATTTGAGCAACAGAGAACGTTCTTTCATATAGGGGCGCATCGAAAAAATAAGATGCGTTCGCCCAACCAGGTTGCCGGCGGACATAATATTGCTTTGTCGTTCAAAACGATTGGTTACGTCAGCGGATTTCACCAAACTGTAAAGAGTTCTGCCGCGACTGTCCTCAATTCTGATTTCGTCAATGAGTCTATGCAGGCCGAATATAGAGCATATTTCTTCAATGCGTGTAGTTCTACTGTCTTTCAAAGGGATAACCAGCATCGTATTGAGTTCTTTTGTAAGAATATCAATTTGTTTTTGTGATGCATCAAAGAGATGTTGTGACTGATAGATATAGAAAACAATAGACAGGCATGTGGCAATGATCGCGGCTACGGCTGTGGTGCCGACAGCCGTATCTCTGCCGACGGATCTGTTTTTAAAAAAAGAAAAAAAAGAAAAAATACGGTCGTATCTTGTTGAATGGTTATCATGTGACATTGATGCTGCCTTGCTGGTTATGCCTTATTGCATATAGATCTATAATCACATGGTTGGAAAGCATTTTTTTTGGTTTACCGCCCAATGGTATTTTTCGCAATCCCCCAAAGCGCAGGCGGCATAAAAATCGGCGCACATACGTTCGTCGTCCTTTTGTACCAGATAGGCCATGCCTCTGTCGCGGTGGTACAGGGCGCTACGGGGTGAAAGCCGGATGGCCGCCGAAAAGTCGGAAACGGCAAGAGCCGGCAGGCGTAAGGCAAGATAGGCGACAGCCCGTGAATGATACGCCCTGGCAAAGGCGGGATCCAGGCGCAGCGCGCGGGTTTGCGCTTCCATGGCTTCGTGGCTGCGTCCCAGTTGCAGACAGGCTTCGCCCACGGCGGAATGCAGGGCGGGGTTTTCAGGATCCAGTTCCAGACCCTGCAGCGCCGCGGCCAGAACCGCCCGCGGTTCGAGCCAGATGCCGCCCAGACGCGGCAACAGCTTACGGTATATCAGCACCGCTTCCATGCCGTTGATCAGGGCTCGCAGTCGGGGGAGGCGCTCTTTATCCTGCGCGCCGTCCCGTGATGCAAGCAGGGGGGGCGAGAGGGAGTCATATTCCGCAAGCAGGCGCTTTTCCCGCTCAAGGGCGCGACGGTACAGGTCCAGGCGTTCGGCGTGAATCAAGGCGTCGCGCAATCTGTCGGGCAAGGTCGCGTCAGGAGCGGGTTCGGACGGCGCGACCATGACGGAAACTCTGGCGGGAGAGGCGAAATGTGTCAGCAGAAGAACATGCGCGGGAACGACAGCGTCCGCCAAGGCGGCCATATCCGGTCGGGGCACGGCCGGGGCGTCGGGGTTCTGGGTAAAGCGCACTTCCGGCCGGGTGGCGATCTCGCGAATAAGAGTCTGGCGCAAGCTTTCTCTGGCGGCCGCGCCGGCGGCGGTCGCCGCCATGTCCCGGGTAACGGGGCCGCCGTAAGGGCGTTCTTCAGTGGCGCGAAATGCGGCTATCCCTGTTGCCGCGGCGTTCTGATCGGCGTTTCGCGCGAAGGAAGGCCCGGAAATAAGCCCGGCGATACAGGCGGTCAGCAGCAAAAAGAGGACGAGATGTCGCGGAGTGCCCATTATTTGAGTGAGCGCTCGATGTTTTGCGCCGCCGGGCGCAGCAGGTCGACCAGACCTTCGCTCAGCGTGGACTGGGGCGCATCGGAAGTGGGAAGGACGGTTTGGGAAAACGAGGAGTTATAATTGGTTTTCGTCAGATAGCTTCCGTTGGCATGCAATACGGAAAGAGTGACGCGCATGGTGCTCGTGTATCGGGTCAGCGAATTCTCCGTCAACCAGACCTCATCGATAATTCCGGTCACGATATAGCCGGGGTTTGAGGCTCTGGCTTGAGCAAGGTTGTCCGCGTAGGTGACGGTGAGGCCTGTTTGGGCAAGTTCGTCGGCCATGGCGCGGGACATCCAGTCGGCGATGTTGGTGCGGGGTTGAAATTTGTCGCCGTCCCGGCGCAGACCGAGTTCCGCCTTGTCCCGGCGGTCCTCGAAGGTGACCACGCACACGGATGGAGCGTCGGCCTTGGCGGCAACGCTTTCTTTCGGCGCGGGGTAGACAAGGTGGACGACATTCTGGGCGCAGCCGGGCAATAGGATGAAAAGCAGCAAGAGCAGCAGGGCGCGCGACGGCATAGCGGCGGGAAAAAAGGTGGGAACAAGGCGCGGACGCGGCATAAAACCTCCTGCTGAGTCGGTCTGGAAACAAAAAAAGCGAATGTATTTATCATGCAACCATAGCCGATTCCCGCCGGAAGGGAAAGGGCATGGCGGCTTGCACGGAATTTTTCGGGTAATTTTTGCAAAAACTGCCGGATTTACGGAAATGGTATTGACATTCAGAGGCCGCTCTGTAAAACCTGCCGTACTCTATACCGGATGTGCCCTAACGCCGGAACGATATTTACCCACACACCAACGGAGAGCATTATGACCAAAGCCGAACTGGTTCAAAAGATCTACGCAAAAGCGGGCCTTGCCACCAAAGTACAGACCGAAGCCGCTCTGAACGCCGTTATCGCCGCGTTGACCGAAGCGTTGAAGAGCGGCGAGTCCGTTTCCTTCACCGGTTTCGGCAGCTTCAAAGTGATCCAGCGCGCCGCGCGCAAGGGCCGCAACCCCAAGACCGGCGCCGCGATCCAGATCAAAGCTTCCAAGTCCGTGAAGTTTACCCCGGGTAAAGGTCTGAAAGAAGCGGTGAAAAACGCGAAGGCTGCGAAAAAATAATTTTGGTTTTTGCATTGCATAAAAAAACTCCCGGGCATCCGGGAGTTTTTTTATGGTGATGCGGCAAGGGTTACGCGTTTCTTTGCATCAGCGATCCATAAAAGGCTGTATCGACGTTGCCGCCGGAAAGCACGATGCCCACCCGCTTTTCGCGCACATCCAGGCGCTTGCTGAAAACGGCCGCCGCTGCAAGGCATCCTGTCGGTTCAACAATGATTTTCATGCGTTCGGCGAAAAAGCGCATGGCGCTCACCAGTTCCGCGTCCGTTACCGTCAGCACGTCGCTGACCAGCTCTTTAATGACAGGAAAGGTCAACTGCCCCAGGTGCTGGGTTTGCGCACCGTCGGCAATGGTTTTCGGGGTGTCGATATGCACGATGCTTCCGGAACGGAAGCTTTGCTGCCCGTCGTTGCCCGCTTCAGGTTCCACGCCGTAGACGCTTAGGTCCGGGCACAGGGCTTTTGCGGCGACCGCGCAGCCGGCGAGCAGTCCGCCGCCGCCCAGGGGCGCCAGCAGAATGTCAAGGCGGCCGCTTTCTTCTATAAGCTCTTTGGCGGCAGTGCCCTGGCCGGCCATAACATGGGGATGGTCGTAAGGGGGAATAAGGGTCAATCCCTGTTCTTCGGAAAATTTTTTGCCGATTTGCTCTCTGTCTTCGGCGTAGCGGTCGTAAAAAATAATTTCAGCGCCGTAATCCCTGGTGGCGGCGGCTTTGGCGGCGGGAGCGTCTTTGGGCATGATGATGACGGCCCTCATGCCCAGCAGTTTCGCGGACAGGGCCACGGCCTGCGCATGGTTGCCGGAGGAAAAGGTGACGACTCCCTTGTCGCGCTGTTCCGGCGTGAACTGGGCGAGAGCGTTGTAGGCCCCCCGGAACTTGAAAGCCCCCATACGCTGGAAGTTTTCGCATTTGAAAAAGAGTTTCGCGCCGGTGGCGCTGTCCGCCGTGGATGAGGTGAGCACCGGCGTGCGATGGGCGGCTTTGCCGATGCGTTCGTGAGCTTTGGCGATATCGTCGAAAGAAATGGCCGTGTTCATGTGAATCTCCTTTTGAGCAATTTCACTTTGAAATTGCTCGGCAGACGCGAAGCGGATGCTCGCTTGGGTGTCGTTTAAATTTGCATGATTCGTAATACCTATGAGAACCCTCCCATGCTCGGCAAATATTCTGCTCTATAATTTCAAAGTTGCAATGTTCAGGCAGGGCGGCGTCCCGAGTTTGAAATCATTCGGAAGTTTCCGCCCGGGGCGTAATGCATTGTGGTTGCAGCCAGTCGCTGTCCGGTCGAGAAAGAAGACGGGCGTTCATATAGGCCCAGTCCAGAGGCAGCACGGTGTGTCCGATGTATTTGGCTTTCTGGCCGGGGTGTCTGATTTGTTCGACCACCAGAGCGAGATCCACCGTGTCGGCTTCGGTCAGGACCAGAGGCAGCAGCAAATGCATGGTGCGACGGCTGGGGTACCACATCGGCACGGCTGTACGAAAATTCCAGCGCACACGCTTCAGCGCCATATCCAGGGCTTCATTGACCCGGCTTTGCATGACGCGCATGGTTCTGCCGTCCTGTTCCATCTCCATGTAGCCGGCCAGAATTTTCATGTAATCGGTGTTTTCGTCCTCGACATGCGCGTCCAGAGTGTCCCGGCAGACGTCGCGGCAGACGTCGCGGGCAAAAGAATGGGGAAAACGACCGTCGCGCAGGCCGTCAATAAGAACATGCCGCCAATCCACATCGGGCGTCCGGTCCGGCGAAAGGTACACGAGGTCGCTGACATCGGCCACATATTCCGGAGGCAGCAGTTCTCCGGGGATATTGCGGATAATGTCCTTGCCGAGCCCTCCTCCGCCGGGGGCGCAGAAGCCTTCGAATAAAAAGGGCTGCCGGGCGTGAGGCGCGTTTTTGCGGAATGCGGCGATGATAGGCTGGTACAGGCGGGTGACCAGCCCGGTGTTGAAGGCGACGAAGTTGCCTTCATCGGAGCTGCAGAGCTTTTTTTCCAGTTGAATGCGCAGGAAAGTATATTGCAGGTAGTTGAAAAGGATGGGCGTCGGCCGTTCGGGGTCGGGTTCGGGGCCGAAAAACCAGGGTTCCGGAAGGGCCAGGGCAGCCAGTTCCAGCAGGTTTTCGGCCCGGTTGGGAAAGTAGGCCCAGTCCCAGAGCAGGTCGGGTGAGCCGGCCGGCCTGACCGAAACGGCTTTGTCGGGTTTTTCGGGATCACGGTCGGGGGCCAGGCGGTAGACGACCTCGTCCCCTACGGTAATGCGTTTGATATCCGCGAGATAGCTTTCATTGAAGCCGAAAAACCGACGCACTCCCAAGCCCTCGGCGCTTGATTCACGAATAAAGCCGATACGGCGTTCAAAATCGAGATCTTCAATAATTCCTTTATGCATAACGGACTCACGAACGAATGGTCATAATTATTTGCAAGATACGGGCGTCATAAGTAGTAGAATATGCTTGCCTCAAAACGATTCGTCAACAAATAAGCGCAAGGCGCGGCGCTGTCGGACAAAAAATGTGAAAACGTACCCGTGGACTTTACGGAGAGGGAAGTATCTTGTTCAGAATCAGGATTTGGGCGAAGAGACCGCCCGCCAGCAAAAGGCAGGCGAAAATAACGCCGATTTTATGGCGCAAGGGCGTTTTGCTGTGGATCGCCGGCAGCCAGAGCAGGCAGGCGAGGGCGGGCAGGGCCGCAGCCGCGGCCGCAAGCGGAAGCGACGGCGCGTGAGAAAGCTCCGGCAACATCAGGGCTTGCCCCCGGTACAGGACCAGCGCGCCCAGCCCCATGCCGCCCAGTGTCCCCCACAGCGCCCAGCGGGCGCAGTAGGGCAGGGCGAAATTGTAATAGTCCCGCCCGTAATCCTGGCGCTTTCGCATCAGCAGCAGCCAGACGGAACTCAGCGCGCCGGCCGCCGCGCAACCGAGAAAAACGCTCTGCGCCAGCAGCGGCCAGAACAGAGAAGACATGGGAACGCTGAAAAAATCAAGCAGCCGCATATACCAGATCAAAGCTTCTTCCGCCTGGGGCGGGGTGTGCAGAAGACGGCGGGCAAAGGCCGCGCACAGGTAAAGGGCGCAGGCGGCGGCGCCTCCTGCTTTCAGTCCCAGCCAGATGTGGAAGAAGCCGGATTTGCCCTGCCGGGGCCAGCACAGAACGTACAGAACGAGAAACAGTTCGGCGAACAGGGCCAGGGCCGCGACAAGAAGAAGAGGATGAAAAAAGGGCGGCGCGAGCAGACCCGGATCCGCCCGGAGGGCGAAGAAAAGGACCGCGGCAAAGGCCGCGGTGGCCAGGGTGCCGAGAGCAAGGCTCAAATGCGCGATCTGGCCGGCCGCCTTGGCGTAAAAGGCGCGGCCGCGCGTTACGCCGAGCCGCTCGCTGAAGACCGCCAGAAAAGGGCCGAAGCAGGCGGCCAGCAGAACGAACAGCGCCGCGGCGACGGCCAGACAGGACAGCAGCACTTCCGTCGGCGGCAGGGTGGGCAGGGCCAGGTCAAAAGGCATAGACGCTCCTTATACGCGCTGCCTTGGTATTGCCTCAAAATCATCCTTGGCGCAAGCCGTCGCAAGATGCCGCCGCTTAAGGCGCTTGATAAAAAAGCGGCGGTCACCTACAGTACCGCAATAAGGAGGCTCCATGCGAAACAGGCTGTTTTCGCCCGCTTCATTTCGGCTGCCGCTAGTGTGTCTGATCCTGTCCATTGCCGGCTGCGGCGGGGCGGGCAATGAGCGGATGGATGCAATGGAGTCCTCCATTAATGAGCTGCGCGTTCAGGAAGTGCGTCTGGCCCTGCTTGAAAACAAGGTCGACGCCTTGAATACCGACGTGTCCTCGGTCAAAGACGCTATTGCGGTATGGAACGCCGCCGGCCCCCAAGGAAAAAAGGGCGGCCGGGCAGCTTCTCTTCCGGCCGGGCGGGCAACGCCTGTGGCGGCTCCCGCCGTAAAAAGCGCTGCCGCCGGCGACGGCGCCTATGAAAAAGCTCTGGCCCGGTTTCAGGCCGGCAAGACGGACAGCGCGCGGGAGATGTTCAGCGCTTTTCTGAAAGACAATCCGTCCAGTCCTCTTGCGCCCAATGCGGGCTACTGGCTGGGAGAGTGTTATTTCAGCCTCAAACAGTACGATACCGCCATCATTACGTTCAAGGATGTAGTGGCGAAATATCCCAAACACGACAAGGCGGCCGCGTCCATGCTCAAGGCCGGGTACGCCTACGCCCGTCTGGGCGATGCCGCCAATGCCAGATTTTATCTGGAAACCCTGATACAGGATTTTCCGAAATCCGATCCGGCAAAGTTGGCCCGAAAACGCCTCTCTTCCCTGTAACCTCCGGAAGCGCCATGCCTCTTTCCGCGATGGAGCAGTTCTTTCCGGCCCGGCGCGACGAGGCGGGCCGACAGGAATATTGGGCCTCTTTGGCTTTGCGTCATTGTCGCGGCCTCGGGCTTGTCGGCCTGAATGTTCTGCTGCGTCACTTCGGATCCGCCTATGCGGCGGTGCTGGGCGTCGATTTCTGGCCGGAGCTGGACATTTCAGCCCGTTGCGTCTCAAGCATGCGCGGAGAAAATTGGCGGGAAGGGGCGCGAAGTGAATGGGACGCGGCCCGGCGGTATCCCGCCGGGGCGGTCTGCTGGTCGGAATCGGAATACCCGGCCTGGCTGCGGACTATCGTCGACGCGCCGGCCATCCTCTATTTTCTGGGAGATCCGGGCCTGTTCCACAATGTCGCCGCAGCGGTGGTGGGCAGACGCGAATGCAGCGTCGAAGGTTTGCGCGCCACCGTGCATATCGCGCGCGGCATTGCCGCGGCCGGAGTAACCATTGTTTCAGGCATGGCCAGGGGGGTGGACCGCGCGGCGCATCTGGCGGGGCTTGAAGGGCCGGGGTGCAGCATCGGCGTGTTGGGCACGGGCATCGACACGGTCTATCCCAAAAGCAATATGGATTTATACGCGTTGATGCGGGAAAGGGGCCTTCTGGTTTCCGAGTATCCGCCGGGCTTTGGGCCTGACGGACGTTTTTTTCCCGTGCGCAACCGCATTATCAGCGGGCTTGCGCGGGCCGTTGTGGTTACGGAAGCCGCCGTGCGCAGCGGCAGCCTGAACACGGCCCGCCACGCCCTGGAGCAGGACCGGGAATTGATGGCCGTGCCCGGGCCGGTTACCGCCGCTTCCGCCAAAGGCTGCCAGGAACTGGTGCGGCGCGGCGCCAAGGCTGTCTTTTGCGCGGACGATGTGCTGCGCGAGCTTGTGCCCCATCTGGCCGCGCATGCGCGGGCCGCTCTGGAAGAGAGGGACGGCGCCCGTTTCATGCCGCGCAAAGAGGAAACAAAACAGCGCGCCAAGGGCGCTCCGGACCAGATCGCGCTGGCGCCGGGGCTGTTGCCCTGGGGCATGCCCGCGGTCTCCGCCCCGGCGCCGGACGGCGACGGAAAGGATGCAACGCCCTCTTCCCGCGCGGCGCCGTCATCCGGCCTTGAAGGGCCGGAAGGAAAACTGTACGACGCGCTTCTTGCGCGCGGCCCTTCGCATATAGATGACATTTGTCGATATTTGGGGCAAAATGCAGGGCTGGTCAGCGGAATGCTGACCATACTGGAAGTGAAAGGCCATGTCCGGCGTCTGCCGGGTATGATGTATGCCGTACGATAGCCGGAAGTAAACAATGCAGCGAATCGCGCTTTCAAAAGCCAAACCGGGCATGACCCTGGCGGAGCCTGTCACCCGGCCCGACGGCCTGATCCTTGTCGGGCCGGGCCTTGAACTGACGGAGTCGATTATCGATCGCATCCGTTCCGCCGGCGCGGACACGGTCACAATCGAGGGGTATCCTCTGGGAGAGGGCGAGGGGCAGGAGGATTTGCGGGTTCTGGCCGACGGCCTGAGCAGGGCTTTTCGCAGGTACCGGAAAAACGCCTTCATGATGACCCTGCACAATATGCTGGTCGAATATTTCGCCCAGGCCATTGCCGCACGCAAGGCCAGAGAAGAGGAAATCGCCCGCAGACGCGCGGAGGCGGCAGCCAAAGCCGCCGCTGAAGAGAAAGAGAGATTGGCCTCCGCCAAGGTAAAGCCTTCATGAACGATCTTTCCACGGAATTCAAAGGCCGGATTCTGGCAGTCTCGAACCTGCCGGCTTTGCCCACGACGCTTGCGGAAGTGAATCGCATCATGGAGTCGCCCGACGCATCCACCGAGCGCATCGCAAAAGTCATCAGTTATGATCAGGCTCTTGCCGCCAAGGTGTTGCGCATGGTCAATTCGCCCACCTACGGTTTTCCGGGGCGCATCGCGTCTGTGCAGCATGCGCTGATGCTGTTGGGACTGAACGTGATTCGGGGGGTGATCATTTCGACAGCCGTGTTTGACGCCATGAACAGCAGCATGCGGGGCCTTTGGGAGCACAGTCTGGGCTGTTCGCTGGCCTGCGCGGAAATAGCGCGGATCACCAAGCGAAAGAACCCGGAAGAATTCGCTGTTGCAGGCCTGCTGCACGACCTGGGCAAAGCGGTGTTCATCCTGCAACTGCCTGACGCCAAGAAAGAAGTGGACGCTCTGGTCGCGCGGGACGACCTCTGTTTTTATGAAGCCGAGAACCGCGTTCTGGGTTTCAGCCACGACCGGGTCAACAAATGGCTGAGCGAGTATTGGAATTTGCCGCTGGTCATTCGGGAAGGCATGGTGCACCACCATAAGCCCATGCAGGCGGAGTTTCACCCCGATGTGGCAGCCGCCGTGCAGTTGGGCGATTTTCTGGCTCGTTTGTATAAATGCGGCTCCGGCGGCGACGACGGCGTGAGTTCCGTGGATCCCCGAGGCATGAAACTGCTCGGCCTCAATCAAAAAGTGTTTGAGAATCTGCTGGACACGGTCGGGGACCAAATGTTCAACGTTCTGGCCCAATACAAAGGCTGAGCGCATGCGCGAAAATGTCCTTTATTCTCCCTTGAGCGCCAAGGGACCTTTGCAGGCCTGTTTTGTGGGCTCGGACGAGGCGGTCAAAGAAATGTTGCTGCGGGTCTGGGATCCGGACGCGGCGGAATGGACTTTTTTTGAGACCGGGCGCGAAGCCGCCGGAGTGCTTTTGACCTCGCCGCCGGATATCCTGGTCTGTCGCGCCCGGTTGCCCGACATGTCGGGGCTGGAGGTCGCCCGCCTGCTGAAAGGGGAGAATGTCTACTCTCAGGTTCCCGTCATCCTTTGCTTCACGCAAGAAGAGGCTGCCGGCGAGCAGGCCTGGGCCGATATGGAAGCGGACGATTTTCTGGTTGTCCCTTGCTCGCTGGACCTGGCGCGGGCGCGTCTCGACCTTGCCCGAGGCCGGGCGGCACGCACCCTGGACGCCAACCCTCTGACCCGGTTGCCGGGCAACACATCCATCATTCGCTATACCCAGGGATTGATCGATCTTTGTCGGGATTTCGGCCTGGCTTATTGCGATCTGGATTTTTTCAAGCCCTTCAATGACAAATACGGATTTTCCAGGGGCGACGAAGTCCTGATGATGACGTCGCGCATCCTGCTCAACACTGTGAACTCTTTTCATCTGCCCTTTTCTTTTGTCGGACACGTGGGCGGCGACGACTTTATCTTCATCGCGCCGCCCGAATCCGTCGAAGACGTCTGCCGCAAGGTTATTGAAGGCTTTGACGGCATCGTGCCCTATTTTTATGACGAAGAAGACCGCCAGAGGGCGGGCATCGTTTCAACGGACAGACAGGGCGTGCTGCGCGCTTTTCCGCTTATGGCCATATCCATAGCAGTGGTTTTCAACCGGGGCGGCAGCCTCAGTCATTACGGCGAAGCCTCCCATCAGGCCATGAGCTTGAAAAAGGTGGCCAAAGACAATCCCCTGAGCAGCTATGTGCTTGACCGGCGGCATGCGCCGGTCAAGCCTTGCGCATCCTGAGCCGCGCATATGGATTGGAGAGAGGCATACGCGGTCGCCGGCGGAGCCGGAAGACGCGCCCGTTCCGGCGCGGGGCGCTCGTTTTGGCCGTGCTGCGCCTTGATGGCCTGCGCGGCCTTTTTATTGCCGCTGGGGGTGCGCGCGCTTGAAATTCCTCTTTGGAACAACCCGTCCTATATGCTTGAAGGAGAATATCTTCTGGCCACCCAGGACGCCTATCACTGGATAGCCGGGGCCGAAGGATTCGAATTCGGGGCCGGTCACCCCATGGCCGAACTGATTCGCTATCTGTCTTTGCTCTGCGGCATGCCGCCGGCCAACGTGGGCTTTTGGCTGCCCCTTTTTCTCGGCAGCCTGTTGTCCGTGGCGGTATTCTTCTGGGCCGCCGCCTTGGGTTTTCCCGCCGCCGGGATGGTCGCCGGGGCTCTGGCTTCTCTGTCGCCGGGTTTTCTGGCCCGGACCATGCTGGGCTATTGCGACACGGACCTGGTTATCTTGTTGTTCGGCCTGTTGCTCGGTTTTGTGCCCATGCTCTGGCTGCGGCCCTGGCTGAGTTCGCCCGCTGTCTGGATTCAGGAGTTTTTTTCCGCATGGAAAAAGATCCGCGAACTCGGCTTTGCGCAAAATTTTAGCGGCACGCTTGCCGTATTGCGCGACAGGTACGCCGCCGTGCCCAGTTCACGGCCTTTTGTGGAAGAGGACGCGCTTTCGCCGTTTTGGCTTATGCTGCTGGTACTGGCCGGACTGTGCGGGTATTACACTCAGGGATGGCATTCCTTTTTTCCCTACGCGGTGCGCTTTTCGGCATTGCTTCTGCCGGTCCTGATAGTGATTTTCGGCCCCAAAGGAGGGCGCTGGGCGCTTCTGAACGCCGCGCTATGCCATGAGTTGCCGCTGCTGATGGGGCTGGGGGGAGCATTTTTCGCAATTATCGCGGCTGCCGCGTTGCGCTTTTCTCTGCGTCCGGAAAACGGTCCGCCTCGCTCTCTGCCATCCTATTGGGGCCTGCGTTCGCTTTTTGACCGCCTGGCTGGGCAGCGCTTTGATTACATCGTCCTGTTGAGCAGGAAGCTTTTCGCTTCTCCGTGGGTACTGGGGGGCATATGGCTTATCGTCGCGGCCTTGCTGGTTGACATGAGCGTTTGGGAAACCCTGCTGCGTTCCATCGGCTCGTACATCAAAACAACCGGCGAACAGGCCCGCAGCGCGGCCGGCGGCGCCGACCCCCTGGTCTATCCCGCTGTGGCCCAGTCCATCAGTGAAGTGCAGAACCTGAGCTTTGTCGATTTTCTTCAATATTTTCACAAATATTCGTTGCTGACCATGATGGGACTGGCGGGCTACGTCTGTTTGCTGCTCTTTTTTCCCCAAACGACCTATCTTGCCCTGATGATGATCGTGGGACTTTCCAGCCTGAAGCTGGGAGGGCGCATGGCCATGTTCAGCTCGCCGGCTCTGGCCCTGGGGCTTTGTCTCAGCGTGGGACAGGCCTTGTCCGTGCTGCTTGAGTCGAAACCGGAGTCACGGCCGGCAGGGCTGCGGCGTATTTTTCAACAGGAAAAAACTTTCGATCCCCTGCGCGGGCTTTGCTCTTTCTGTCTGGCTTTTGTTCTGGTCTGGCCGGCTGCCGGCATGGTCCCCGAAATGAGCAAGGGTCCCATTATCAGCCGGGATCAGGCCAAGGCCCTGGCCTTTCTGCGGGACAACAGCCCGGAAGACTCCATGGTCTGGAACTGGTGGGACTGGGGCTACGCCGCGCACCATTTCGCCCGGCGCAAGGCCATATCCGACGGAGCGCGGCACGGGGGACCGTCCCTGTATGTGCCGGCGGCGGTGTATGCCGCGGACGACGCGCATTTTGCCCGGCAGTTGATGGCCTATACTTCGGAGCAGGGCGGAGAGGCCGGCGACGGCTTTGACGATCTTTCAGGCAACGCGGCCGCGGCGCTCCTGGCGGATCTGGAATCGGGAAAAAAGGCCCCCGCGCCCAAAAGCAAACAGTACCTGGTCGTCAGCGCCGACCTGGTTCCGCTCGGTTTCTGGGTCAGCACATACGGCACCTGGGATTTCAAACGCAAGGAAGGCAAGGGGTACTTTATCTCCAGCATACCCCAGTCGCTGCAATACAGTCTGGACACCGGCGTGGTGCTGATCAAGGGGCAGGAACCGACCTACGCGGCCAGCATCGACGTGTTCGGCGCGACGGATTTGAAGCGGCAGGCCTATTCTCGCGGCACGGACGCGCGTTTTGCCTTCAACACGGTAAACGGCGACAAACTTCTGATGCACAACGATCTCTATAACACCCTGCTGTACCAGCTCTTGGTGGCCAAACCCGAAGACAGCCGTTTTGCCCCCTATTTTAAACTGGTTTACGATACGCCGCAGGCCAGAATTTATGAAATGCGGTGATCAGCCGTGGCGGCAGGGGCTGCCGCGTATAATCATGTCCGCGCGGTACAGCTTTCAAGCAGCATGACATAGGCCAGCTCGTGGAGCGCCGAAAGGCAAATCAACTGTGCTCATTACAAGAGGCCAATAATTCCGCTGTTTCAGCATAATGTTCGCGGGTAATTTTTTCGATGCCCGTCGGGTCGCGAGTCAAAAGCGCCTCGTGCATCCGTTTGTGGCGTTGAAAATTATGTTCCCTGCTGTACAGGTTGCGCCAATGGCAAAAGAGCAGGCAGCCTGAAATGAGGCGACAAGACTGATAGGCGATGTCGACCATACGTCTATTGGGGGCTTTTGCCAGCACCACGGAGTGTAGGCTCTGCCCCAGAGTCAACAGTTCTTCTTCCGTTGTTTCGGGAGCGCTAAGCCGCTCCACTATCCATTCCATTTTTTCCCAATCGGCCAAGC
This sequence comes from Desulfovibrionaceae bacterium, assembly GCA_031548325.1. Lineage (GTDB taxonomy): Bacteria > Desulfobacterota > Desulfovibrionia > Desulfovibrionales > Desulfovibrionaceae > FLUQ01. The sequence continues at coordinate 9,583 of JAVBRE010000217.1, read as the reverse complement.
TGAGGAGCTCCACCGCCGCAACGGCAGCTGCGCCTTCCAGAATGCCGCCTATCTCGTAGCGCTCTTGAATATCTGCAGAACGCAGAACAGTAACCCGGCGTGTACGGCCATGACCGAATTCCACAAGCCCCTGAAACTCCAACAGCTGCAGAGCTTCACGCACAGGGGCTCGGCTGATGCCTAGCTCGTTTGCTAAAACCGTTTCAAAAAGCGGAGTTCCCGGCGGCAGCACACTGTCCCGAATGCGCTGTTTTAGCAGACGCACGACTTGGTCGCAAAACGTAATTTTTTGGAGCACAGACATCGAAGAAGCCTCTTTTAAACGTAGCGGGGCAATAACGCAGCCCTTCCCGCGTATGGATGCGAGATACCGTCAGCCTGATAATATATAGCCCATAAATGCTATGCAAGCAACAGCACGCCCGCCATGGCCGATATGAAAATGGTGTTGCGCTTGACGACTCCATCTGGTTGCAAAGATGATATACAGTCAAGTGGTGAACTCTTTTTCTGCGTCCTAGGCGGGTCATTTTCATGTTGAAAACGCTCTGACGGATGCGCAACTCAGCGTGTGGTTGGAATAAATCGCTTCGGATTGCCCGCATACAAGAAAGGATATTTTTTGTCTCCCTGCCTTTACACATAATATGGCATGTTAAAATTACAATGCTCCACAGAGAAACCAGCATATTACTCAGACCATAAAATACTTAACAAATTGACTTGAGTGTGTCGTACTCTGCGCATGGAAATCAGCGGTGGAAGAAAACTGACTCGATCGTATAATTAAGCATTTTATGCACTGGGTAATATGTTCTCAGTATCTTTCAGAAGAGGGCCGGAAAATTGAAGTGAAGAATTCGGATAAAAAAGATGTAGAAAACAAGAGTGATACCTGAACTGAAAGCCAGAAAAACGAGGATTTGTTTCTTGCCTTTGTACCCGGTGAGCAACAGGGGGGTGAGTGCGCTCATGAGAAAGGTGCCCAAGAGAAAGGAGATCTCCATGGCAAAAATCGTGTAACAGGCAAACGTTCCCACCACAATGAACCATTTGTGAGGCATTATTTGGTCAAAAAACGAAAATGCGCCCTCCAATCCCCTGCCGCGCAGAAGGGCAATGCCGCCTCGCGCTGCCAGCACGGCGGCGCAAGCCATGATCAGGATCAGAACACTGGCCGGAAAAAGTCTTCCTTCATGCGGCACAGTGCTTAATTGGTGGAGCAACACAGCGCCGAGGACGAAGAAGAAAAGGCCGCATAGACAATCAATGTGGCGTTGCCGCATGGTGTTCTCTCCTTTGCCTGATTTCTTTGTAAACACCGTACCCGAGAGACAATAGGGTCAGGGCGATCAATATTTGACTGGGAAGCCGAGAAAATAGGTACAAGGCCGGAGTCGGTTCGGACTGGCCGAGCAGCAGGCTAAGCTTGAAACCTTCTTCCATGGTTTCTCCGAGGATCAACCCCAAAGCTATGGGCGCCACGTCGAACCCGCAACGGATCAGAGCATAGCCGAGAATACCGGCCACCGCCATGCAGAACACGTCCGGAGCCACTCCTCTGATGGAGAAGGAGCCGGCCAGCGCGATGCAAAAGATCGAAGTTACAATGTACGCGCGGGGTACGGCCAGAATCTTCGCAAAAAGACGTACTAAAATCGAGCCCGCTGCCAGCATGAGCAAATTGGCTACGAACATGCCAATGATGTAAGTAAAAACAATGTTGCTTTTTTCCGTGAACAGTTCGAATCCGGGCTTGATCCCGTGGATCATGAGCGCGCCGAAAAACACGGCTGCTGGGGCGCTACCCGGAATGCCCAGAGTAAGCAGGGGAATTTGCGCGCCGCCAACAACCGCGTTGTTTGCGGTTTCGGGCGCTATTATGCCTTCGTAGCAGCCGGAGCCGAAATCTTCCGGAGTCCTCGAAAAGCGTTTTGCCTCATTATAGGCGATGAACGAGGCAATGTTGCCGCCTGCTCCGGGCATGATGCCCACGATGATGCCCACGATGGAGGAAATGACCACAGTTTTGAAGCGGCGTAGAACTATCAGAAAGGTCGAGAAGAACACGCCGGACCGGGGTTTGTAAATGGCAAGCGGTTTTGCCCCCGCACCAGCAGCGACAAGCAATATGGCCTGAGGAATAGCGAAAAGGCCTATGAGCGTGGGCACGATGTTGATACCCCCGGTGAGGGCCAGGGTATTGAAGGTAAGGCGGGGGTGCCCGGTAACGGGGTCCATTCCCACACAGGCGAGCAGCAGTCCGAGCAGACCACCGATCAACCCCTTGATAATGTTGCCTGAGGAAAGGGAGACAATGACGGTCAGGGCAAAGACGCAGAGCCAGAATTGCTCACAGGCTCCGAAATTCATGGAAATCTTGGCCAGAGGCAAGGAAAAGAAGAGCAGTGAGCAAATGCCGATAATGCCACCCAAAAAGGAAGAGATGAGCGAAGTCGTCAGCGCCTCCTGAGCCATACCTTTTTGCGCCATAGTGTGGCCGTCGAAACAGGTGGCCGCGGCTGCGGCAGTGCCCGGAGTTTTGAGTAAAATAGCCGAAATGGAACCGCCGTATTCAGAGCCGCAATACGATGACCCGAGCATGAGCAAGGCCACGGTGGGATCGAGCCCAAAGGTGAATGAAAGCAGCAAGGCAACGCCAAGCGTTGACGTCAGGCCGGGCACGGCTCCCATGGTAATCCCGAAACTGACGCAACCGGCCATGAGCAGCAGCAGGAAGGGGTCTGCCAGATAGTTCAGTGCATAGAAGAGGTCAAAGGTCATATGTCCTCCGATGAATCCGGCTTAGGGCGAGACTTTGTCCCGGCTGACGCCAGTGTCTATACGGCGGGCATTTTGAACAGCTTGCCGTATAGACGCGGCGGCTCATTGCTGTTGTTATGCTTTGAAGCGCATACGGTTGTACCGTCAGGCCAGGATTGCATTAATCCAGGCGGGCAGTGCCGCCGACAACCAACACTGCAGACTGATCTGCACTTATTTGATGTACTTGAGTTTTTTGAGAGTCTCCTCAGAGGATTTTTTTTCAGCGGCAATGCTCGCGGCAAATTCAGCAGCAGATTGAAAAGCCGGCATGACGCCAAGTTTTTTCATGTCCCTGATATAGTCCGGATTTTTGTTGATATTTGCAATAACGCTTTCAAAATACGCGACGGCCGCGGGGGATATCCTCGGAGGGCCGGCAAGGCCGCGTCGTTTTACTGTGATCACGTTGATGCCGTTTTCCTTGAGCGTGGGGATGGTTGGATCAAGCGCGTAACGCTCTGGCGTACCTATGGCAAGGCAACGGGTATTGCTCAGGCGGACATGCTGGTTGAAGGAGGCAAACCAGCAGTCTATCTCTCCATTTGCGAGCGCTTGATAGACCTTGGGGCCGCCGGAGTATGGAATGTTGTTGAGGGACAGGCCTGTGGCTTGTTCGAACTGCAACAGAAACACATGGTCTCCCGTGAGTCTGCCGACCGTGCCCGCTTTGACCTTGCCGGGGTTCTTGCGGATATGGTTCATGAATTCAGTCAGATTTTTCCAGGGTCTGTCGTCCCGGATTATGATGCAGTTAGGATCAATAAGCAGGCCGGCGATGGGAATGAGCTGCTCGGTCTTGTACCCGGCCTGACCTTTTTGGCGCACAAGAGGTTGCAGGGTTATGTGCGGCAGGTCCACCCCGCCGATGAAATAGCCGTCCGGTTTGGCCCCGACCAGTTCCGTCCAGCCGAATTCACCACCCGCGCCGGTTTTATATGTGATTATAAAAGGTTGCGGCATGATGCCTTTGGCATATTTTTCAATGAGCCTGTGCACCACGTCGCTGCCGCCGCCGGGGTCAAATACGGTTAGTATGGTGACGGGTTTGTCAGGAAAATCCGCAGCCTGCGCCTGCGTCGGCAGATAGGCGATGCATAGCATGAGCACGATCAAGAGGCGTACTCGCAACATCGGAACCTCCTTACATCTGTAAAAGGTTTTCTACTGCTTCCACCGTGGGGGGGATGGCTTCCGGCAATTCGTCCTGTTTCACCGCGACCTGCGGCGCATTGAGTCCGTGGCCGGTGATGGTGCAGACCACGGTCTCGCCGGATTTGAGAGATCCCGAAGCAAGAAGCTGGAACAGCGCAGCCACAGCTACCGAACCGGCCGGTTCAGCGAACAGGCCTTCCTGCTTCCCAAGGGTGCGGATCATTTCCACAAACTGGGCGTCGGTCACGCTAGTGATGCTGCCTCCCGTTTCCCTGGCGGCCTTGAGATCATAATTTCCCCAGAAGGGATTGTTGTTCATGATGGCATCAGACAGGGATGGAGAAGTTTGTATGGGGGTCACTGTGTCCCTGCCTTCCAGAAAGGCTTGTTCCGTCGGGTTGCACGCTGCCAGTTGCACTCCGTATAGACGGGGGATTGTGGCTATCGCGCCGGCCTGTTTGAGTTCCTTGAACGCCTCGTACATACTGACAAGAGCCGTGCCGCCGCCGCAGGGGACGACCACAGCGTCCGGAGCTCGTCCGAGTCGCCGTACGATCTCAAAGCCGGCCGTACGTTTTGCTGCGACACGAAAGGGATTGGGCCCTCCGCAGTTCATCCAGCGGCGGCGTGCAACCATCTGTGCGCAAAGTTTGCTGGCAACGGCCATGTCGCCGTCGACCCGTATGACCTTCGCGCCGTGAGCCACGCTTTTGAGTATCTTGGACGAGGAGACTGTCTTCTGAATGAAAACTATAGCCGGAATGCCCGCCCTGGCGGCATAGGCGGCCACGCTTGCCGCGTTGTTCCCGGACGAGGCAATGCACACACATTCGTAGTTCATTTCAACCGCTTTCAGCAGGCACAACGATGTTCCCCTGTCTTTGAGCGACAAGGTATGTCCCATTTCCAGCTTGAAATATACATCTTTTATGCCCAGGGCCGGGCCGATCCTGAGGGAAGGAAGCAGCGGCGTTTCTTGTTCGCCAAGGGTTATGGCGTCAATAAGTGATTCGTTGTTTATGGGCAAAACATTTTTCCATTGTCGCAGGAGACTGTCTGATGGACCAGGCATGGTCGCCGCCAAAACTTCATGCAACTTGGCTTCGTCATACCGTACCCACAAAGGCGCTCCACATACAGGGCAGATCATTTCCCCGCTTGTTTCATCTGTTTCATACTTACATGGGCGGCAGTGCAAGCGATGCGACATGGTGCATTCTCCTTTTTTATATTATATTAATTCACCTCAAAAAACTATCAGCATGATGTGTACGCATGCAAATTGGATCATTGTGGAGAAATTTCAACACTAAACTTATATCTCAAGCCGAAAGAGTCGCTTAATGTCGCCCCGGCTTCAGCCGATAGCCCGATTCGTACCCAAACCGGCATATTGTCTCCAAATGGTTGAAGACAAATAACTTGCTTATTTTAAAGGCGAGCTACTGAGAAATGATAGTACGGGAGCTTCAAACAATACGGAGTGTTGACCGTTGACTGTCGACAATACAATTTCATATTTTTTATCACCTGTCAACAGCGATAACTCGCCTGTGTACTCGTCGGGGGTATGGCGCCCGCAATCGGTTAGAAGCCACTTCATAATTCGTTATGAAGTGGCTTCTAACGCCGGACGGCAGTCCGGCGCGCTGCCAACGGCGGCGTGAGCGAGCCGAAAACCACGCTTTTCGGCGGAGCGATCTTCATAAATCGGCCATTGGCCGATTTATGAAATGAGTACTCGAAATTCACAGCACTCGGGGGGTATCCGGGATCTCGCGCGGCATGAAAGCTGAACGGATGTCAAAGCGTTTTTTTCTTGAAAACGCTCTGCCGGACACGCGGCGCAGCAAAGTATCCGCCCGTAATTGAGCAGCGCAACTTTACCGCATGAAATTGCTTTAAAATGCCCCGGCAGAAATAGCTTTCGTCATCTGCTCAGTCAGAAGAGCGACGGAACATCAGGGCGCCGCGAAGGGGTCAGCCGTGGTGGTAGGGGCTGCCGCGCATGATCATGTCCGCGCGGTAGAGCTGTTCAAGCAGCATGACATAGGCCAGTTCGTGGGGAAAGGTCATGGGGCCGAAGCTGAGAGCTTTGGCGCAACAGCCGCGCACGGCCCGCGCAAGGCCGTAGGCGCCGCCCACGATGAAACAGGGCCTGCGGCCCTGGTCCAGGCTTAACCGCAGAAAGCGGGCAAACGCTTCGGAACGCATGGTTTCCCCGTTTTCATCCAGACAAACGGCCAGATCCGAAGGCCGCAGGACCCGCATAATCCGCTCGCCTTCAATGCGCATGCGCTCTTCCGGACCGAGGGAGGCGTCGCCGTCTTTGACCGCGGTTACCTGCATGGCGAACGACCGGCGAAGGCGCAACTCGTATGCTTGCGCGGCTTCACGCCAGTGCGGGGAGCGGGGCTTGCCCACGATGATGCAGTGAATATGTTGCATGGCGCTTTCCTACCGGTTGGCGCTCGTCGCGGCAAGGGCTTTTGCAGATGTTTTTTCTGAAAGTCCTCGTGCTATTCGTTGAATAACGCCGCTTTTTAGCCGGACAGCAATGTCCTTTCGCTTGACGCGGGAGCAGGAAGAGATGAGTGTAAACAAAGAGATAGCGGTCGCCATAGGAGCCGACCGAGGAGGAACGGCCATGCTTTTTCCAGCGCTTGATCTGGATGCCGCATGCGCGGCTCTGCGCAGCGGTTTTGTTGTCGTTTACCCCACGGAGACCTTTTACGGACTGGGTTGCGACGCCCTCAACCCGGACGCGGTCGGGGCCGTGTACGCCGTCAAGCGCCGTCCTTACGGTCTGCCCCTGCCCGTGATCGTGGGCGAGAAAAATCAGGCTGAACGGGTGGCCGCGTATGTCTATCCGGCTGCCCGGCGGCTTATGGAGCGCTTTTGGCCCGGGCCGCTGTCCATCATCTTTCCCGCTTCTCCGGATGTGCCGGACCTGCTGACCGCCGGCACCGGGCGCATTGCCGCGCGTCTGTCCTCTCATCCCGGCGCTGCCGAACTGTGCCGTGTTTCGGGTCTGGTGCTGACTTCATCTTCTGCCAATGTCAGCGGGCGTTTGCCGGCAATGCTGGCGGAAGAGCTCGATCCCGATCTCGCTTCAGGCGTGGCCGGGTTGTACGACGCGCCGCCGAGCCCGCTGGGCGGAGAACCTTCAACTATCGTCGACGTGCTGCCGGGCGGCGAAACGGGCGATGGGATTTTACGCGTGCTGCGCGAAGGCGCGGTCAGCGTCGAGCTTTTGCGCGCCGCCGGCTTTGAGACGGTGGATGCCCCTCTTTTGTAACTGCCCGGTTTTTATAACCGGAATCTGGCGTACAGATTCGCCGCAAGCGGCCGGGAGTATATCCACAGCCGCTGCAGCAGCCACGAGGGTTCCTTGTCCTTGGCCTTGAAGCGGCATACGGCCAAAGGAGACGCGGGCGGGTTTGCCCCGCTTCTGGTGGTGATGAAAACGCGAAATCCGGCTTCCCGCCCCAGGCTCAGCGCCAGAGGGCCGTATGCCCCCCAGGGCCAGCACAGGGTCGTGACGACGCGCCCCAGTTCTTTTTCCAGAATGCTTTTGCCGAGTACGATCTCCGTGCGCATGCGTTCCGCCATTTCTTCGTCGCTTTCCATGCGTCCGGCATCGGGACCCGCGGATTGAACCAGGTTTTTCAGGGCATCCAGGTTGGCGGGGCCGGCGGCGAACGCGAAAGCTTCTCTCTCGTCCTGGGGCACCAGGGCTTTGATCCGCTCCATCAGGTCCGGGTTGGGCAGAAAGGCCCTGTTCGCCAGGCCCGGTCCCTGAGGATACCGGGGCTGACCCCAGAAGGCGTCGGCCGTGCGGTCAAAGGTGCGGCCGCGCTTGCCGGGCAGCAAAAAACCCGAAAAAGCGCCGCCGGTGAATACGCTCTGATGGCTGAACGAATGGGCGGCCATGCGCATCACGCCGCTTTCTTCCATCTGCCGGGCCTCGGCCCAGTTACAAAACAGGTCGCGCCGGATTTCGTACCCGTCGGGGTGCGTTTCAAAGGGCGCGTCCACGGGCGGCAGGTCCGCGGCGGTCATGCTGTTTTTTCCGACATCCGCCAGGGTCGGACGCGGAGCGTCCCCGGCCTCGATTTTCGCCGCTACCGCGAAAACGACCCCCTGATGTCCGTATTCGCGCAAGATTGGCCAGGCATGGACGTAGTTGTCCAGATACCCGTCGTCAAAGGTGATCAGGCAGCTTTTCGGGGGCAGCTTTTTTCCGTCGATCAGATAGGCCTCGGCTTCGTCCAGACCGATGCCGCGCCAGCCGGCGTCGCGCATGGCCGCGCAGTGCCGGGCGAAAATTTCGGGCGATACGGCGATGGAATTGGCGTAGCGGCTGATGTAATGGTACATCAGAATCGGCAGGCTTTGTGTCTGTGATGTCTTGACTGTGTTCATGGTGACGTTATTTTTTGCAGAGTATTCTATATCCTGAGGGAGAGCTATACGAGATGGCCGTCGAATACAAGGACTATTACAAACTGCTCGGGGTTTCACGGCAAGCGACCAAAGATGAAATCAGCAAGGCTTTCAAGAAGTTGGCCCGCAAATATCACCCGGACATGAATCAGGGGGACAAGACGGCGGAGAGCAATTTCAAGGACATCAACGAAGCCCACGAAGTGCTCAAAGATGACGAGAAACGCCGTCTGTACGACCAGCTTGGCCCCAATTGGAAAGACGGACAGCAGTTTGATTCCCGAAATTTCGGCCGGCAGGCCGGCCAAGGTTTCGGCGGGGGCGGGTTCAACTATAATTTCGGCGGGCGCGGCGGCGCGCAGAGTTTTGACGGTTCGGCCTTCAGCGATTTTTTTGAAACCCTGTTCGGGGGCGGCGGTATGCGCGGCCCCGGCGCAGCCCAGGGGAACGACCCCTTTGCCTCTTTCAACCGTCAGCCCCGCAAGGGTAGGGACGTGGAAGCCGCCGTTCATTTGACTCTTGAAGACGCCTATCACGGCGGTGCGAAGTCCATTTCCCTGCAGACGCCTTCCGGGGTGAGAACCCTGGAAGTGAAGATCCCTTCCGGAGTCAAAAGCGGGGCGCGTATCCGTCTGGCGGGGCAGGGGGATGCGGGACAGGGGCAGGGCGCTCAGCCGGGGGATCTGTTTCTGGCGGTGAGCCTTATGCCGCATCCTTTGTTCAGTCTTGACGACAACGACGTGATTTACGAATTGCCCATCGCGCCGTGGGAAGCCGTTCTCGGCGCCAAGGTGCGGGTGCCGACCCTGGACGGCGAGGTGGACCTGACCATTCCACCGGGTAGCGGCAGCCAGCGTAAATTCCGCCTGCGCGGCCGGGGGCTGGGCAGCGGCACTTCCACAGGGGACCAGTTCGTGCGTCTGGCCATGGCCGTGCCCGCGTCGTTGACCCCGGAAGAAAAAGAGCTGTGGAAAAAGTTGCAGGATATTTCGAGTTTCAGCCCGAGATGACCGGGGGACGCTGTCCCCCGGACCCCCTGCCAAGGGGCGCGCCCCTTGGAACCCGAGGGCGGTTTTTGGAATTCCGCGGGGCGGAAAACCAAAAACCGGAATATGGGGTCCCGGGGGATTATCCCCCTGGCGGGAGTCCAGAGGGCAGA
>JAVBRE010000031.1:0-33200 GCA_031548325.1 Desulfovibrionaceae bacterium | reverse complement strand
CCTGCCGCAACCGGGGCGGAGCGCTCAGCCTTTCATTCCGGAAACATTCTGAATAGAGAGCAGATCAGAGCAATTTCTCTTTGAAATCGCTCGGCAAACGCGAAGCGAATGCTCGCGAAGCGCGTCGTTTGTGCTCGTAATCTCGCACTATTAAAGGCATTCTCTGCGCATCATTTTCGCTGTTGCCGGTAATAGTTCATCAAACTTCCCGAAAGCAGGATATCCCGCTCGTCCTGCGTCAGGCCGTCCAAGTGCAACATGATCTTTTCTTCGGAGCCGTCCGCTTTCAGAACCTTGCCTGCCATTTCCGTTTTGCCGGCGGCAATGGCTTCATGTATGCCGGAGACGAAGATGTGCTCTCCCGGCTGATGCGTGAATTCAATTTCTCTCGTGACGGTAAAGGGAAGAATTCCCCAGTTAATGCAGTTGCTGCGGTGGCGCAACGTCGCATACTCATAGCTGATATTGGCGATACTCCCCAATATCTTCTGGCAGGAAGCCGCCTGTTCCCGTGTCGAGCCCTCTCCGGGTTTGCGGGCAAACAGGCAAGAACCGAACTGGGTTTGCCCGATCAGTTCATCGGCGTTGCCAACACGTTGCAAGAGCGCCAGTAGTTTTTCCGGCTTTTTTCCGGCAGCCCGGCTCTTTTCCACTTTGTGAATGGCATGACAAATGCCGGCATATCCGGGCAGCCGCCTGGACAAGGTATTCTCGGCCAAACGGAGGGGGTTGGAACGATAAGAGGTGGCGGCTCCCGATGGTACCAGATCGTCGGTGGTGGTCACGGCATCGTGAATGACCGCCGACAATTCCAGCAGTATATTGGGCGCCAGTTCTGGTATCGGCGGGAAGTCGGTTATGTTGGGGCCGATGACGAGTTCCGCAGAAGGGTCTGCCTTGCCGAAACCGTAAAACACGCGATTTATATACGGACTTTCATCAAACTGGTATTCGTCGGCCGGCATCGTGTACGCCACATCGGTAGCCGCCGTGATGGCGCCTTTATTCGCCGCCGTGGCGGCAATGGAACGCGCATCCATAAGCGCGACGAAAGCGCTCTGCCCTTCTTGGGGGTTGCTGCCTTCCCGGCTGGGAAAATTGCGCGTGGTGTGGCGGACTGAGAAGGAATTATCGGCTGGGATGTCGCCAAAACCGCAGCAAGATCCACAGATACAGGGTTTGATCACGGCTCCGGCGGTGAGCAGTTTTTGCAGCGCCCCCGTGCGCATCAAAGCAAGGTTGACGGGCATGCTGGCCGGGTACACCGTCAGCGAGAACCCTTCATTGCCGATGCCGCCGCGCGTTGAAAGAATCGCGGCGGCTTCCTGAACGTTTTCATACAGCCCGCCGACGCAGCCGGCAATGCTACCCTGATCGGCGTAAACCTTGCCGTTTTGCAGCTTCCGGCCAATCGGCAGCGTCTTCTCTCCAAAATATTTGCGCGCATCTGCATCAACCTGCGCGAAAATATCTTTCGCATTCCGTTGAAATTCGTGGATGGCGAACACGTTGCCGGGGTGAAAAGGCACGGCGATCATCGACTCGACTTTATCCAAATCGATAAAGACAACCGCATCATAATAAGCCGGAGCGATTGCTTTCATCTGTTTGTAATCATGAGGCCTGCCGTGAACGCGATAATGGGCCGCTATACTGTCGTCGGTTTCCCAAATGGTGGACAGGCAGGACGTCTCCGTCATCATGGTGTCGATATTGCACCGGTAATCAACCGACAGATTTTTCAAACCCGGTCCGGCAAATTCGAGTATTTTGTTTTTGGCCATACCGATTTTGAACGTCGCGCCAATAATCGCGAGCGCGATGTCCTGCGGCCCCACGCCCTGTTTAGGCTTGCCGGACAGTCGGCACAGCACGACTTCCGGAGCCGGAATGTCATAGGTGCGGCCCAGAAGCTGCTTGACCAGTTCGGGAGCCCCCTCGCCGAAGCCCATGGCGCCCAGAGCCCCATAGCGGGCATGGCTGTCTGTGGCCAGAATCATGCCGCCGCACGCCGCCATTTTTTCGGCGGCATAGGTATGCATGACGGCCAGGTTCGCGGGAACGTAATTCGCCCCGTACTTTTTGGCCGCGCTTAACGCAAAAACATGGTCGTCTTCATTGATGGTGCCGCCTACGGCGCACAGGCTGTTATGGCAGTTCGTAAATGTGACCGGCAGCGGATAGTGCTTCACGCCGCTGTTTCTGGCCGATTGTATCACGCCGACGTACGAGGAATCCTCCGAAAGCAGCGAATCAAATCGGATATGCATTTGGCCGCCGTCATCCGGGGTGCCGTGCGCGCTCAAAATCTGGTACGCGATGGTGTTTTCCCGTGCTTCGCCGGGCGTCAGCTCCGCATTGTCGCAAAACGCCCCATCCGCAACGTAGCTTCCGTGTGTTTGAATGCGTATCATCCTGTTCCACCCTGTTGAATGGTGCAAATAGGCTTACAACAGACCCCGGTGGAGCGGACCGATGTCGAAGCATCGGCCCGCTCCATCTGCAACGCATGCATGTTCAGCGAGGCTGCCAATATTTATATCCTTTGGCCCTCGCAATAAGCGGCAGCGGCCTCGCTCACTTCACGCTCAGCTCCCCGTCTCCGATCTTCTTCGCACGCTTTTTTTCCAGACGGTCGATGATTATGGTCGCGGACATGTCGCCGAGGCAGTTCATGGTGGTGGTCCCCATATCGAAGAAACGGTAGAAGCCGCCGACCATGATGACGATTTCCAACGGAATGCCGACAGCCGCCGCGACGATCATCAGGTTCATGAGCCCGCCGCCGGGAACGCCGGAACCAGCCGAGGTCACAAGAGCTGTGACGAAAATGATATTGAGAAGCTGATCCAGGCTGAGGGTGATGCCCATGGCCTGGGCGCTGAAGAGCAACACCACCCCGCAGAGAATGGCCACGCCGTCCTTGTTGATGGTCGCCCCCAGACTTATGCCGAGACCCGCCACGGAATCGTCCACGCCGAACTGTTCTTTGGCCACGTTCAGGTTGACGGGAATCACCGCGTTGCTGCTGCAGGTGCTGATGCAGGCGACGGTGGTCTGCATGCTCCTTTTGAGGAAATACAGGGGGGTCATGCCGGTGAACATCCACAGAATTATGCAATACACCAAGATCAAATGGATGGCGCAGCCGATATAAAATGTTCCGATCAGCTTGCCCATGGAGATGAGCAGAACGATGCCGTACTTGCCCAAGGCGGAAGCCATCAGGCAGAAGACGCCTATGGGGGCCAGCTTCAGCGCGATATTGATGATGGACATGACAAGATCGGCCATGCAGACGAACCAGTCACGGACGGGCTTGCGTTTGTCTTCGGGCAGCAGGACGATCGCCACCCCCATGATGACCGAGATGATCAGCACCTGCATCATGTCGGCCTTGGTGAAGCTGGAAAAGATATTGCTCGAAAACATGCTGGTGAAAAACTCGCCCACACCGGGAAGCGCGGCAACCTTCACGCCTGCTGTGTCTGTAGCGGTATACCGGAAACCGGTGCCGGGGCTAAACAAGTATGTAAACGCCAACCCCACGACGGAGGCGAATATGGTCGTGGTCAGGTAAAACGCGATGAAACGGGTACCCACGCGGCCAAGGGTTTTCGGGCTGTCCATGCTGGTGATGCCTTTGATGAGCATGCACAGGACAATGGGAACCAGGAACATCCGCATCATGTTGATCCAGATCGTGCCGACGAATCCTATCCTGGTCGCCGGCTCTCCCACGAATATGCCAACCAGGGAACCCAGCAGCATGGCGACGAGAATTTTTGAAATATCACTCAGTTGTGCAATTTTGCTCCACATACAATTCTCTCCTTTTCTGTGCGGATGGTCATACCATGGTCAGGGTTTCATTTTCCGAAATGGCGCAAAGCGAGCCGTTCTTGAAATAAAGCCGGGCGACGTGAGGAGAGATGTCCACCCACATGCCGGGGATCCCTTTCCCCCACTCTTCCATTCTCTGATTGAAAGTGATTTCCTCATTCCCCTGTGTTCCGAAAATCACCACTTCATCACCCATTTCCGCTTCCGGGCAGGCGGTCAAATCCAGTATCGCGTGTTCCAGCGACAAGCTGCTGGCCACCGGCACGCGTTTTCCGCGAACAAGGACCGAACTGCCGGCAAGCTTGGGGCTCAGGCCGTCGCCCAGCCCGCCCGCCATGATGCCGATCCGCAGCGGGTTGGAAAGTTTCGTTGCCGCGTACTTTTCTCCGAACTTCCCTCCGCAGACCTCGTTCACGTGGACCAGCCGGCTTTTCCAGGCGGTCATGGGGTAATTGAGCACGGGGTGCCCCTCCCGCATGGAGAGAGGTGAATAGCCCCACATGGCGCGGCCGGGGCAAACTCCAGTCATGCGGATTTGCGGATAGGCGATGCCGACGGGGGTATTTGCCAACTGGCGGAAGGGTATTTTCTGGCCGTCCTCACCCAGCGCGTCGATTGCGCTCGAAAACCGCTCGTACTGCCACACAGTATAATCTGGCTCCTTGCCGGGCCAATCGCCGCCCGCTATGTGGCTGTAAACTCCTTCCACGTGAATATTGGGAAGAGCCGTTATCTTTCTGTAAAAAGCGGGGAAGTCTTCAGCGTTGACGCCCAGACGTCCCCGTCCGGTATCGATCTTAACGAACACCGGCGTTTTACCTTTTGCGATGGCGGAAATCGCCGCCGCTTCTGTTACGGAAAGGATGGTTGGAATCAGGTTGTACTCTATGTACAAATCCGCCACTTCCGCTATGGTATTGCTGGCAAAAATCAGTATGGGCATGGTCACGCCGTTTTTCCGCAGCGAGATTGCCTCGCTTATGTCCCCAACGCCGAGATAGTCGGCGCCGCACGCCTCAAGTTCCTTGCCGCAGGCGACGATTCCGTGGCCGTAGGCATTGGCTTTTATGGCGGGCATCACCTTGATGCCGGGGCCGACCGTCTTTTTGTAGGCCATGAAATTATCACGCAGATTATCCAGGCTAATTTCCAACCAGCATGACCGCTTCAATCTAACTTCACTCATGACGCTATCCCTCGCTTGTTCTGTTCTTTGTAATAATTCATCAGGCATCCCGAGAGCAGGATGTCGCGTTCGTCTTCCATCAGGCTGTCCATGCGCAGCATAACGGGTTCTTGGGAACCGTCCGCTTTGAGCGCCGTTGCCGGAATATCCGTTTTCCCGGCGGCTATTGCTTCGCGTATGCCGGGGACGAAAATGCAATCCCCCGGCTGGTATGCGAATTCAGTTTCACCGCAGATGGTGAAAGGCAGAATTCCCCAGTTGATACAGTTGCTGCGGTACCGCTTGGTCGCATAGGCGTATGCGATATTGGCGAGTCCACCCAGCGTCTTCTGGCAGGAGGCCGCCTGTTCCCTGGCGGAACCGTCGCCGGGTTTGCGGGCGAAGATGCAGGAGCCGAACTGGGTGGTTTTAAGGAGTTCCCGCGCGTTGCCGAGGCGGCCGAAAAGGGCCAGCAATGTATCCGGCTGTTCTCCCGCAAGCCGGGCATTTTCCACCGCCTGAATGCCGCGGCACAAATCCGCGTATCCAGGCACCCGGCGGCAAAGGGCGTAATCCGCGAGGCGGATGGGGTTGGAACGATAAGAAGCCGTATCGCCGGACGGGATCAATTCATCGGTGGTGGTCACTTCGTCGTGAATAACGGCGGCCAATTCCAGCAGAATGTTGTCGGCCAATTTCCCAATCGGAGGGAAATCCGTAATGTTGGGACCGGTAATCAGCTCCGTTGACGGATCACCCTTGCCATACCCGTAATAGATTCTCTTTTCATAGGGGGTCCGGTCAAAACGATACTCGTCCCGCGCAATGGTGTAGCCCACATCGGTCCCCGCGGTAATCGCGCCGCCGTTTCGAGCTGTTGCCGCAATGGAGCGGGCATCCATCAAGGCCACGGATGCGTATTGCTTTTCCGGCGGCATGCTGCCTTCTCTGTTGGGGAAGTTGCGCGTGGCGTGGCGGATGGAAAAGGCCCTGTTGGCCGGGATATCTCCATACCCCGAGCAGGGACCGCAGATGGCGGGCTTGATGACGACGCCCGCGGTGAGCAGCTTTTCCAGCGCGCCGGTGCGCATCAATGCCAGGTTGATGGGCATGCTGGTCGGGTAAATAGTCAGGGAAAAACCCTGACTGCCGATGGAAGCGCCCTCAAGGATCGCCGCGGCTTCCTGGATGTTGTCGAACAGGCCTCCGGCGCAGCCGGAAACGCTGCCCTGGTCGGCCCACACCCTGCCGTCGCGGTATTTCTCCATCAGCTTCAGGTTGCCTTTCCCAAAGAGGCGGTCAGCCTCGGCATCCGCCTGGGCAAGGATCTCCCGGGCGTTCTGCTGAAATTCGTGAATCGTATGGACGTTACTGGGATGAAAGGGCATGGCGATCATCGACTCCGCTTTATCAAGATCGATAAAGATGACGGAATCGTAATAGGCATGATCTTTTGCGGCCAGCCGCCTGTAACTCTCCGGCCGGCCGTGGGCTCTGTAATACGCTTCGGTGACCGCATCCGTTTCCCAAATGGAAGACAGGCACGACGTTTCGGTCATCATGGTATCGATGTTATTTCGAAAATCAGCGGACAGGTTTTGCAGCCCCGGGCCGGTAAATTCCAAAATCTTGTTGGTGACGGCGCCGCTTTTGAAGGTGGCTCCGATGACGGCCAGCGCGATATCCTCGGGACCCACGCCTTGCTTCGGCTTGCCGGAGAGCCAGCATAAGACCACTTCCGGAGCGGGGATATCATACGTGCGGCCCAGCAGCTGCTTGACCAGTTCCGGCCCTCCTTCGCCGAACCCCATGGTGCCGGTCGCTCCATAACGTGAATGGCTGTCGGCGCCCATAATCATGTTGCCGCATGCTGACAGCTCTTCACGCGCATACGCATGCATGACGGCCAGGTTGGCGGGAACGTATATGCCGCCGTATTTTTTGGCGGCAGTCAGCCCGAAAACGTGATCATCCGCGTTTATGGTTCCGCCGACAGCGCACAAACTGTTGTGGCAGTTGGTCAGCGCATAGGGTACCGGGAAACGGTCCATGCCGCTTTTCCGGGCCGTTTGGATGATCCCGACATACGTCAGATCCTGAGAAATCAGCGCGTCAAACTTGATGCGCATCAGCTTGAGGTCATCAGACCGGTCGTGCGCTCTGAGTATTTGGTATGCGATAGTGTTCTCCCGGGCCTGTTCCGGCGGTTCGGACGCACTGCCGATAAGCTGGCCGTCGGACAGATACCTTCCTTCCCTCAGGATACGGATCATGGGTGGCCTCCTCTTTTGATTTAATCCCCCTAAAAGCAGAAAATGTGCCATGAATTGAAACAAGAAAAAAATGGATCCAATAATCCATAAACATATTGTTATTAATGACTGTTTTTCAGAACGACTTTTTCGTGGTGAAAAAAACCGTCTTATTATAGAATGCGCTTTGTTTCTTTTTCGAACGATTTTGGCAAAGCGAGGCATGCCATGTACGGCCACGAATTGATGATCATTTCCGCGTACCCGGAGATGCTGGAAGATATTCAAGCCGTATGCAAAAGCCTGAACATAAAACCGACCATTTTTCAGTGGGAATTCGCCCAGCAGGAACTGATCGACAAATTGAACGAAATGTTTCTCACCGCGCCCAAGCCCGATGTCATCATCAGCAGGGGCGCCACGGCCAGCTTGATCGAGTCCAAAATTCCGGAAATCGTCTCCATCCGGGCCGAACCCGACAACCTCGATCTGATCGAAACGCTGAGCCATTCAAAACAATACGGCGGAAAAATGGGAGTTCTCCTTTACGAGGAGTATGCCCGCAATTACAAGACCGAGGCCGTGAGAAAACTGCTGAAGCTTCAGGAGTTGCGTCTGTATCCCTTTCGCACCAAGGATGACATTATCACTCAGGTATACCAGGGAAAAACGGACGGCATGGATGTTCTGGTGGGGGGCGGAACCCTTGGGGAACGCACGGGAAAGCGTTGCGGAATCACGGTGCGCGCAGTGAAATCCAGCAAACTGACGTTGGAAAAAGCTGTCAGACAGGCGGAATCCATCATCTATGCAAGGCAGCAGGAAAAGCTTCAGGTCAAATGTTTCAGTTCGGCCGCCGCTTCCGTTCAGGAAGGAATACTTTCCTTGGAAAACGGGCGCATCATTGTCGCCAACAAGGGAATCGGGGAAATTCTGGACATCAACGAAACGGATCTGCCGGGCAAACTGGTTCACGAACTTCCCGAAGATGTTATTAATGCGGCCTTTTTGCGTTTCCTTTCCGAAGAGTCCGACGATGACACCATTCTCACGTTTAAAGGGCAAAACTACTACGTCCGAAGAAGCATTGTCGGCGAAAAGAAGCGCCGCCAGACTATCCTGGTCTTTCAGAATACGCGGGTCATCCAGCTACAGGAGGAACGTGTACGATCAGCGCTTCGGAACTCGGGATTCAAGGCGAAATATGCCTTTCAGGACATCGTGGCGGAAAGCCATGCCATGAATGCCCTCATCGACAAAGCAAAAATGTATGCGACTACCGATGCCAACATACTGATCACCGGAAACAGCGGCACGGGCAAAGAGTTGCTTGCCCAAAGCATTCACAACGCCAGTCCGCGGCGCAAGCAACCTTTTGTCGCCGTGAACTGCGCCGCCATTCCTCAGGCCCTGCTGGAGAGCGAACTGTTCGGATATGAAGAAGGGGCTTTTTCCGGCGCAAAAAAAGGGGGAAAAAGCGGGTTGTTCGAGCTGGCTCATAAGGGGACGATTTTTTTGGATGAAATCAATTCCATGCCGATCGAGCTGCAAAGCGTCCTGCTGCGGACTATTCAGGAAAAGGAAGTGCGCCGTATCGGCGCACAGAAAAATATCTTTGTGGATATCCGCATTATTGCAGCCAGCAACAAAAATCTGAAAGAACTTATCGGGCATGGCGCTTTTCGCGCGGATCTGTTTTACCGGCTCAACACGCTGAAACTGTCCCTTCCTGACCTATCTGAGAGGATTGAAGATATTTTGCCTCTGTCGAGCTATTTTATCCGGCAATACTCGAAGAAATATGCTGTGGCGCCGCCGGCGCTGACAAAAGAGGACAGCAATTTGATCATGGGGACCCGGTGGGAAGGCAATGCGCGTGAATTGGAAAACGTCATGCACCGCTTTGTGCTTTTACGAAAAATGCTGCGAACCTGTTCCATTCAGGACTGTTTTGACCAACCGGAACTCGACCATGGGCGGACTTTTTCCGGCACGCTGGAAGAGATCGAGCAGGCGGTCATACACGCCCGTTTGGGGCAGCATGGGGGAAACAAGGCCAAGACAGCAGAAGAGCTCGGTATTTCCCGCTCCACTCTATGGAAAAAATTACGGGAAAAAACGTGAGGTTTGCAGCGGATCACGGACGCGCCCCGCGTGGATTGGTTGTTTTTGATTCGGAATCCGATCAGAAGCAGCGCGACAATCAGCCCGGAGGAATTCCGTTTTCCTCTTTGACGAAGGCGAACCTGGGCCGACGCGCTCCGTCCGCCTCCACCTCTTCCATGAACATGGTCAGCGGCCGCACCCACCAGGAAAAATCGCCGTACAGTTTCTGGTACACGACCATTTCCTCTTCGCTTTCCGAATGCCGCGCCAGGCCCACGACCTTGTAGTTGTTGCCCTTGTAGTGCCGGTATCTGCCGCCGATGACGACCGTCATGATTTTTCTCCTTCCTCCGTTGCCGCCCTGCCCGCGCGCATGCGCACAACGACGTCGGCCAAGGCCTTGATTTCGTGCGGAACATGGCTGACGTACAGGACGGGCATGTTGAAATCCCGATTGATCCGTTTGATGAACGGCAAAAGTTCCAGTTTGCGGGCCGCGTCCAGCGAAGCCAGGGGCTCGTCCATCAGCAGAGCCGCGGGTGCGGTGAGCAGCGCGCGGCCAATGGCCGCGCGCTGTTTTTCTCCGCCCGAAAGGTGCTTCGGCCTGCGCTGCAACAAATGTTCTATGCCCAGAAGTTCCACCACCTGTTCCAGCGAAATTTTCCGTTCCGCTTCGGGCAGCAGCTTCATGCCGTATGTCAGATTGGAACGCACCGACAGGTGGGGAAAAAGCCGCCCGTCCTGAAACACGTATCCCATGCGCCGTTTTTCCGGGGGCAGGTTGATGCCCCGTTCCGAATCGAACAGGCAGCGGCCGCCGACTTCAATGAAGCCCGCGTCGGGCCGCAGCAGCCCGGCCACCATGTTGACGACCGAGGTCTTGCCCGCGCCGGAAGGCCCGCATAAAGCGGTTATGCCCGAAAACGCCCCCGTGAATTCAATATTCAAATCGAATGCGCCCTGCCGGCGCGCTATCCGTATTCGCACGGCCTTACCTGTTCATGGCGGCGGAATAGCGCCCGGCCAGAAATTCGGAACACAGAAGCGCCGCCATGGCAATGGCCACGGCAATGACGGCAAGCCGCAGAGCTCCCGCCTCTCCGCCGGGAACCTGGGTCAGGGTGTACAGGGCCAGCGGCAGAGTCTGCGTTTCTCCCGGAATATTGGAAACAAACATGATCGTGGCTCCGAACTCGCCCAGGCTGCGGGCAAAAGCCAGCACCGTGCCGCTAATGACGCCGGGCAGGGTCAGAGGTAGGGTCACGGTGAAAAAGACCCGAACGGGGCCGGCTCCCAGGGTGCGCGCAGCCGCCTCGACGCCCCGGTCCACACTGTCCATGGAAAGACGGATGGCCCGGACCATGAGCGGAAAGGCCATGACCGCGGAAGCCAGAACGGCTCCTTTCCACTGAAAGGCCAAACTGACGCCCAGATGCTCATAGAGAAAAGAGCCTATAAGCCCTTTGCGGCCGAAAGAAATCAGCAGGCAATAGCCCACGACCACCGGCGGCAGCACCAGCGGCAGGTGGATCAGCCCGTCCAGCAGACGCTTGCCCGGAAAGACCCGGCGCGACAGCAGCCATGCCGCGAACAGGCCCGGAGGCAGACTGAAAAGCACCGCCCAGGCGGCGACGCGCAGGCTGAGCAGCGTGGCTTCCCACTCCGCCGGGCTGAGGCGCAGCCAGTCCATCAGATGCCTGCAAACCCATATTTTTTGAAGACGGCCTTGGCTTCGGGAGTGGAAAGAAAGGCGATGAAAGCCTTTGCCGCAACGACCCTTTTGCCGGCCACGGCCGCCACGGGGTACAGGACCTCCGGATGGCTGCCCTGGGGGAAGACCCCGATGACCCGCACCTTGCCCGACGCTGCCGCGTCGCTTTCGTAAACCAGGCCCAGAGGCGCTTCGCCCCGTTCCACCAGAGCCAGCCCGGCGCGCACGTCTTTCATGGGCGCGATGCGGTCTTTCACTGCATCCCAGGCGCCCAGGCTTTCCAGCGCTTTTTTGCCGTACATGCCCACAGGCACATGGGCCGGGTCGCCAACGGCCAGCTTGCCGTCCTTGCCCAAGAGCGGCAGCAGCGAAACGCCGGGTTTCAGGTCAACGCTTTTGACGGCGCTGTCTTTCGGCACGACCAGCGCAATGCGGTTGCGCAGCAGATTCGCCCGGCTGCCCTTTTCCAGCATGTTTTTCTGCTCGAGATAGTCCGCCCATTCCACGTTGGCGGAAAGAAAAACGTCCGCCGAAGCGCCCTGTTCGATCTGCTTGGCCAGGGTGGAAGAAGAGGCGAAAGAAAACTTGACCGCGCCCAAACCTTTGGCCGAATACAGCGCGCCGATCTCGATCATGGCGTCGGTGGTCGAAGCCGCTGCGAACACAACAATTTCGGGCTGAGCCGCGCCGACCGCCGGGGGGGCAAATCCCCCGCCCAGGCAGAGTCCCGTCAGAATAGCTCCCATCCATGCCCATATCAGCGCAGCCTGTCTCATTACCCGCCCCTGGTTAAAAGAAGAAATTTCAGCATGACGTGTTAACACGTCATTGTCTGTTGCAACTACCTGTGCTAGTGTCCAAAGTCAAGTGAGGGCGGTCAAGATCCGCCACACAGGAGAGGGCATGGCTCAGGAATATACCGTCGGCGGCTGCTCCGTGAAAGCGCGGCGTCTGCGCGAGGGCTGGTCGCAGGAAGAATTGGCCCAAAAGCTCCAAATCCGCCGGCAAGCCGTCTATGACATCGAGTCGGGCAGGTATCTGCCGAATACGGCCGTGGCTCTGCATATGGCGCGGCTGTTCGACTGCGCCGTGGAAGATCTGTTCGCCGTGCCGCCCCCGTCCATGCGGGACAAGGGCGGCATTCAACCTCGCGGCATTCTGATCGCGGGCTGCGACCCGGCCCTGCAGCTGCTCGGCGGCCATCTGGGCCGCATCCCGCCCCTTGCGCCCGTCAGCCACCGTTTCGCTTCGAGCCGCGCGGCCCTTGACGCTCTTGGGCGAGGGAAGGCCCACGCCGCGGCAATTCATTTTCACAACGAAGGCGGCGGCGAAGCCAATGTGACCGCCGCGCGGGCGGCCCTGCCCGGTCTGCCCTGTCTGGTTCTGGCTTTTTCTCTGCAGGAGGAAGGCCTGATGGTGGGCTCCGGCAATCCGCTGGGCATCCGCTCCGCCGCGGACCTAGCCCGGCCCGGTCTGCGGCTGGCGGCCAGGGAACAGGGCGCGGCTTTGCGTACGCTGCTGGACGCCCAACTCCGTAAAGCCGGTATAGCCCCCCATACTCTGTGCGGCCGAGGCGCCGTCGTCCGTTCACACCGCGAAGGCGCGCACCTGGTGGCCACGGGCATGGCTGACGCGGCCCTCGGCCTGCGCGTGGTGGCCGAATCCTTCGGGCTTGCGTTCATACCGCTGGCCCTGACCCGTTGTGACCTTGTGCTGCCCTTGCATCCAGAGGGGAACCCCCTTGCCGCCGCGCTGGCCGACACGCTCCAATCCGACCGGCTACGCCGGGAAATAGCCGCCCTGCCCGGCTATGAGGCCTCCTGCACCGGCGCGGAAATAGCCCGGCTACCCTGAAAAGACCCGATTTCGGTGCGGCCGGACTTTTGCGCAACGACGTCCGGCAGCCGCGCAACGTCATACTGCCAGAAAACGTTATCTTTATTCATATTATTGCTCTTCGCCCCCATTGCGCGTATTCTTGGCAAATTCCGCAAACCACGCCCGGTTTGTCAACCATGCTGCAGGAAGAAGCACGTATTATGAACATATTAGTCATGCTCCTTATCTCGACAGTCGTTTTCGTCATCGGCGCGAAAGTGTACGGCCGCATGGTGGCCCGCTGGCTGGGTGAGGACCCTTCCAAAGCTACCCCGGCCGAAACCTACAACGACGGCAAAGACTATGTGCCCACCAAGTTCAGCATTCTGTTCGGGCACCACTTTTCGGCCATTGCCGGCGCCGGCCCCATTGTGGGACCCACGGTGGCCATCCTGTTCGGCTACATGCCGGTCTGGCTGTGGATTCTGGTCGGCTCCGTGCTGATCGGCGCGGTGCACGACTTTGCCTCGCTGTTCGTCAGCATCCGCGAACGAGGCCGCTCCATCGCGGAAGTCACCCGCAGCACGCTCGGCACCACGGGCTTCTTTCTGTTCATATGTTTCGCCATCCTGCTGCTGGTGCTGGTGACCAGCGCTTTTCTGTCCATGACCGTGCAGGCTCTCACCAGCACAGCGCCCCTTGAACTGCTGGGTCTGCCCGCCGACCAGAATTTGCTGCACACCGTGCAGAAGGGCAACGTGATGCACGGCGTCATCGGCGGCATCGCCTCCACTTCGGTCATCATCATCACCCTGTTTGCGCCCTTGCTGGGCTACGCCATTTACAAGCGCAACATGAACATCCCCCTGGGCTATGTGGTCGCCGCCATCGTGGCTTTCGGCTCCATCAAGATCGGCATGATGATGCCCGTGACCGCCGACCCCAAGATGTGGATGCTGATTCTGGCCGTGTACGTCACCCTCGCTTCCGGCCTGCCGGTGTGGCTGATCTTGCAGCCGCGCGACTTCATCAACGTGCAGATTCTGTATGTGGGCATCTTCGCCCTTTTTGCCGTCGTGATCGTGGGCGGCTTTCAGGGCGTCAACGTGCAGATGCCCGCGCTGGCCGTTGAAACCGGCGCCGCCAAACTGAGCTACATCTGGCCCTTCCTCTTTATCACCGTGGCCTGCGGGGCCGTGTCGGGCTTTCACTCCCTGGTGTCCACCGGCACCACGTCCAAACAACTGGCCAAAGAAAGCCAGGCCCGCCAGATCGGCTACAACGCCATGATCCTGGAAGGCATCCTGGCCACCGGCACCGTGCTGGTGGTCTGCGCCGGCCTTTCACAAGCGGACTACATGCGCCTTGTCTGGCCCGATCCCGGCATGGGCGGGTCCAACCCCATCCTGGCCTTTGCCCTGAGCATGGGCCTGATGCTGCAAAAAACCCTGGGCGTACCCACCCACTACGGCACGGTGTTCGGCATTCTGATGGTCGAAGGTTTCGTGGTCACCACCCTGGACGCCGCCGTGCGCCTGAACCGCTACCTGTTCGAAGAACTCTGGAACGTGCTGTTCAGGGGCAACATCCCGGCCGTCATGCGCACCGCCTGGTTTAACTCGGGCCTTTCGGTGCTGCTGATGCTCTGGCTGGCCTGGAACAATGCCTTCACCATGCTCTGGCCGCTCTTCGCCACCACCAACCAACTGCTGGCGGCGCTGACCCTGCTGGCGGTTTCCTCCTGGCTGCTTCAGCGCCGCCGCCAGGCCTGGTTCACCATCATCCCGGCCATGTTCATGGTGGTGACCACCATCGCCGCCCTGCTTCTGCTGCTGCAGAAATTCATCGGCCAGATCCGGGGCGGCGCCGCCCTTTCCGGGCCGCTGACCCTGCTGGTCATGGACCTGCTCTGCCTGGGCCTGGCCGCAGGCGTGGTGTTCATGGCCGCCAAGAACCTTCAGCGCGTCCGCGCAGGCAAGGACAACTTCACTGCGGATTCGCAAGCCTGAGTCATACCTTCTGAAAGCAAAACCCAAGCGGGCCGGGGCGCAAGCTCCGGCCCGCCAAGTTTGAAAAGTTATGCGCCGGCCGCGTTTCAACCGGTGGCGTGTTGACGGCCGGCTTTTGATTACACGCATACTTTTTCATATCCACGCAATATCATAGTAAAAAAATATGATATTGCTCTTTTTATGCGTTGTGCCGTATTCATATATAAACACGTTTATAAAGCCCCATATTTCGCGCCGATCAACCAATTTTAAAAAAATCGGGACAGCGCAAAAAATTGCGCCTCCGGTCCTGATTTTGGAGTGTGTCCCAACAAGCGCTGCAGACGGCTCTTCAGAAGATCCGAATTTGTTCCCTCCCCTCCAAGGGCCCGGCAAAATTCACACTCCCCAAGGAGAGACCTATGCCCCGCCCTGCCCGATCCAAAGACAGATTGAGTCTGTTCCCCCTCATTGCAACGCTGCTCTGCCTTTTCGTCTGTTTTTTGCAGGACGCGCCCGCCCAGGACGCCGTCGGACCGCCGCAACCGGACGGCACGAACGCCGCCCCCGCGCGACAGGATTCTTTTCCGCGCAGTTTCGTCAATCACCTCAAACAGACGGTCATGGCAAAGTCTTTCGATGTCTACCTGCCGTTTCTTGAATACCACAACAGATACGTCATTCTGGAAAGAGAAGAGGACGAAGGGTTCAATGAATTCGCTTACGGCTTCGGGCTTGGAAAATCCATCCGCGACGAGGACGGGGATACGCACGCTCTGGCCGCCATGGTCTTCGCCGATTCTTTGTATAACCCGCAGTGGTACGCCGGGTATTTGTTCACGAAAAACTTCGAGTTCGACGATGCCGGGGATTTTCGCCTGGGGCTCGGCTTCACCCTCGGTCTGACCGGGCGTAAAGAATACCAGGGCAAAGAATTGAACTACTTTCCCCCTCTCCCGCTGGCCCTGCCCGTCATCAGCCTTGAGTACAAAGATGTGGCCCTGCAAGTCACATCGCTTTTTTACGGTGAAGGAGGCCAGCGCTCCATCCTTTTTGCCTGGCTGCGCGTGCGCGCTTTCGAGTGGTAGGCAAATCGAATAGAAAAACACGGCCGACTTTTCGTGTGTAATCAAGATCCGAACTCACATGCATGCTGAGACTCAAACCCGTGAAGAAATTCACGGCAGTTCGAGAATGCCCGCTAAGGCCGGAGCCAAGCGGGTTTTTCTTTTGCCATGCGTTCAGACACGTTCGTCAAAGGACTATATTGGCACCCGATGCTTTTAGGATCGTTAGTTTAAGCCGAAAGCATGAGGGTGTGTTTTTTTGATAGTTTGCAAATGTTTTCAGCTGCTTTTCTAAAAAAAACCCCTTGGCCTGCTGTTGGATTTTGTTAGTCCAAAACGAAAGGTTTTTTGTCGCGCAAAACAATTCATGGACAACAAAAAATTGTTATTCCATCCCCGCTACGCTAGCGTTTTGTTGCACTGATGCGCTTGTCGTGCCCATATCTGCCATTATGCGGGAATTGTTGTAATTTTTGTAACAGCATTTGCGCAACGGATCCATTCCTCAGACAAAGGAACGTGAGAAATGTCAGTTTTTGAATTCTATCGTGAAGGGCATCTCGCAATCTTTACATTGAACCGCCCGGAGAAGCACAACGCAATCACCCCGGACATGATGCGGGAGATGGAGTCGTCACTGGTCGAATTCATGGAGGATGGCGAGCTGCGTGCGGGGATCGTCACGGGGGCGGGCGAGAAGGCCTTCTGCTCCGGCGCGGATGTGGCGGAATGGCTGCCCTTTGTAAAAGAAACGGCCGACAAGCCCTGGCGAATTCCCGATACCCCCATGCGGGGGCTGTACGTCACAAAACCCCTCATCGCGGCGGTCAACGGCATCGCCTTCGGCGGCGGCGGCGAAATCGCCCTGGCCTGCGACCTGCGAATTGCATCGGAAAAGGCCTCTTTCCGCTGGCCGGAGCCCTCTTTGGGGATCTTGCCGCGCTTGGGCGGCACGCAACGGCTGTCGCGCCTCGTCGGCTACGCGCGGGCGATGGAAATTCTGATCACGAACAAGAAAATCGACGCGGAGGAAGCGCTGAAGATCGGCCTGGTGAACCGGGTTGTGCCGCACGACCAGTTGATGGACGCCGCGCGCGAGATGGCGGAAGCCGTCTGCAAGCTCGCGCCGCTGGCGGTCCGCAATATCAAACGCTGCCTCGTCGAGGGCTTCGAGATGAACCTGGAACAGGGCCTTGCGCTGGAGAACGTGTTGGGACTGGAGCTGTATCGCACGGAAGACTACGAGGAGGGCCGCGCGGCGTTTCGTGAGAAGAGGCTCCCCGTCTTTAAGGGACGATAGGAAGTTTAGATCAAGTAAAACAGGCATGAAAACCGTCTACGCCATAAAATCGAGAAGAAAGAAGAGCAGGGTGCCCAATCCGTAATGATCATCAAAAATTGAGGAGATGCGCTATGATGAAAAAAAGATATCTTTCCTTGGCACTATCCCTTGCGTTCATTGCCGCGCTTTTCACGTATGGACAATCAAATGCCGCGGACGGCAAGATCACCATCGGTAACGGGAAAAAACAGTATTATTCCTTTGTAAGCTCCAACGAAGGCGGCACCTGGTACAACATGGTAGGCGGAGCCGTCAACCTGTTCAACAAGAGTTTCGCCAACGCCATTTTCTCGATCGAGGCCAGCGGCGGATCTGTCGAAAACGTCCGGCGCAATCTCAGCGGCGAGTCCGACTTCGGCATGGCCTACGCCTCGCACATTTATGAAGCGGCCACCGGTACGGGCACCTTCAAGGGCAAGCCCACCGACAAACTGCAGGTAATTGCCGAACTGTACAAAAGCCCCCATTATTTTGTGACCCTCAAGGATTCCGGCATTACGAAGTTGAGCGACCTTGAAGGCAAAACGGTCGCCATCGGCACGGCCGGCTCCGGCACCAGCGACAACTCCCGACGGACCTTCGCCGCGCTCGGCATCAAAGTCAAAGAAGTGGAAATGTCTTTTGGCGATGCCGCCCGCGCCCTGCAGGACGGACAAATCGCGGCCCTCGGACAGGGGGGCGCGCCGGCCGCCGGCATCGTCGAGCTTGCCGTGTCGCGTGACATCCTGATCATCCCCTTCTCAGACAAAGAGCTCAAAACTATCGTAGACCTGGCCCCTTACTTTGAAGCCGGCGAGCTGCCCGCCAACACCTACCAGGGGCAGACCAAGGCCGTTCCGACCTTCTCTTTCAGCGTCTACTGGACCTGCAACAAAGCCATGCCCAATCAGCTTGTCAATGAAGCCCTCAAGCTCGTCATGAATAAGGACGGCCTAACTTACCTCACCACCGTTCACAAGCAATGGGCGACGATTGGTTACAACAAGGCTGGCGTCGAAATGTTGAAGGCGGTTTACCATCCCGGCGCGCTTGCCTACTGGAAAAAGTAGCGCACCTACCTGCGGCGAACGCCGTTGTGCGCAGCAATCGAATAAGGGGTAATCCGCAATGAAGCGAAAACTTGAAGGAAACCTGGGCAAGGCTGTTTTTGTTCTCTCCGCTGCTTTTGGATTGATCTTTTTCTACATCTCGGGTTTTGGCCTGCCGTGGAAACCGACCGAAGCATCCCTTGCCTTTTTTATGTTCTTTACGTTTACATTGGCATTTCTGGTTTTTGCGCCCTCCCAGAAGCTTGTCGACAGCAAGGCGGCCCTCGCCGTCGATGTCATTCTGGCCGTTGTGGCTGGTTCGGCCATCCTCTACTGGCTGTTCAGCTATGCAACCTATGCGGCGGAACGTGTGGGCGCGCCCGATACGTTCGATCTGTTTTTCGGTTCCATCATTATTGTGGCGTCGACTGAAATCACCCGCAGAGCGCTGGGCAACATCCTGGCCGGGCTGGGCGTCGTCTTTTTGCTGACTCTCTACTTCGGCCCCAGTCTGCCCGGCATTTTCGGGCACAAGGGCTTCTCCCTCGTGCGCATTGTCGAGTATATCTCCTGCTCGACGGGCGGCATTTACGGCAGCATCACCAGCACTTTTGCCACCTATATCATGCCGTTCATGGTCTTTGGCGCCTTTTTGCAAAAATCGGGCGGCGGAGAGTTTTTTGTGGACATTTCCAGAGCCCTGACCGGCAGGATTGCGGGCGGCTCATCGCTCATCACCATCTGGACCTGCTGCCTGTTCGGCATGATTTCCGGCAGTCCCATCGCCTGTGTTATGTCTGTCGGCGCTTTCTGCATCCCCATGATGAAGAAGGCCGGTTATGACCGCGAATTTTCGGGTGCGGTCACGGCCGCGGCCGCCACGGGCGGGCAATTCATGCCTCCCGTCATGGGCGCCGGCGCCTTTATTCTCGCAACGCTGACAGAGGTCCCCTATTCGACCATCATCATACTCGCCCTTGTGCCGGCGCTGCTCTATTACGCATCGCTGACGGCGCAGGCCTATTTCTATGCCAAGGCAAGGGGTCTGACGGGACTCAAGCCCGAAGAACAGCTCAAACTTTCGGACGTCTTGAAAAAGGGCTGGTATTTCATCTTCGTTTTAGTCGGCTGCACCGTTCTGATCATGATGGGTTACTCCATCCCGCGGATGGCTTTTGGGGCCTCGGTCATCATCATCCTGTGCGGCGCTGTCCGCAAGGAAAATCGCTTTACCTTGAAGAAATTTTTTGAAACCTGTTCGGTTGCGGGGCGCGACTCGCTCGTCGTAGGGGCCACCGCGGGCACCTTGGGCATCATCATGGGGGCCATCAGCCTCTCGGGGCTGGGCGTAAAATTCTCGGCGGCCATTATGGCGCTGGCCGGGGGCAGCCTGTTTATCAGCATCGTGCTTGTAGCGCTCATTGCAACGGTTGTCGGCATGGGGCTTCCCACGACGGCTTCATACATTGTGCTGGCTATTCTGGCCGCTCCGGCCCTGATCCAGATCGGCATGGAGCCGGTATACGCCCACCTGCTTTGCTTCTGGCTGTGCATGACCTCCAACGTTACCCCTCCCGTTTGCGTGGCCGCCTTCGCCGGGGCCAGCGTCGCCGGGGGCGATCCCATGAAGACGGGTCTCAAGGCTGTGGTGTTGTCGCTCTATCTCTATCTGATGCCCTTCGCCTTTGCCTACGCGCCGCAGATAACGATAGTCGGCCACAGTCTGCCGTCCGTTCTTGAAATCATCTTCAGCTGGTCGCTGGCGACGATTTCATTGGCGGCGGTCATCCAGGGCTGGCTCGTCAAACCCTTGAACATCTTTGAACGCCTGATTCTCCTGGCCGCGACCGTGTGCCTTGTCTTCCCCAATCTGCTGGTGGACCTTGTAGGCGTCGTGATTCTTACTATTATGACCGCCATGTTCTGGCGCGCCAGAAAGAACGACGAAAGCGCTGAAGGCCTTACTGAATTATCAAATTAACAAGGAGGCGTCCCGTGCGCGACAAAGTGGTATTTAACGCTGACGACATTCCCTTCGTTTCGGTGGCCTGGGGAAAGACCAAGGAGCTTGTCGGCAAGTTCTGCGAGGCGCAGTCGGATAACGTTTTGATCAAGATCACCGAATACCTGCCCAGCCACACCCACACCCATCATACCCACCCCGACCAGGAAGAAATCATCTATGTCCTGTCGGGCAGAGGGCAGACGGAAACGGCCAGCGGCAAAGTCGACCTGTTTCCCGGCTGTCTGTCCTTCATTCCGGCGGGTGTGCCGCACGCGACCTATAACCCCTACGATAACGAATCGATGGTGGCGGTCATCATCAAGTCTCCGCCCGACCCCGATCCCCTGAAAAAATAACCCCTTTACAAGCTTTTCCCGCCGTGGCCTGCTCCCCTGGAAGGGGCAGGCCACCATCTCGCAACTGCGATGCCCCGATGCCCTGCGGAAGATAAGTTTTTTGTTGATTTCAAACGATTCGGCACTGCAAAACGTTAGCCCGGACCGCAATAATGCGCAGGCCGCTTTCAGAAAATTCATAAAAAATTCAGATTGTTTTATGCACCATCCCCTGTGACGCCGCTGCCGCTTTATTACTCCGAAACAGAATAGTTCTGTTCCCGCAAAACAATTCAATGACAACAAAAAATTGTTATCCCCCTTCCACTTCGCTAGCCTGGCATTGACCTGATGTATGTATCCTGTCGCACGGAGGGCTGCGAGGAAGGTCAGCTTGATTCCGCGAGAAAGGAATCTCTGTTTTTACGGAAGATAGGGCTTTGCATCAACCAATCAGGAAGGAAGAGATCATATGCAGGCATTGGAAGGACTCAAAGTCATAGAAATCGGAAATATTTTGGCAGGTCCGTGGTGCGGCACGCTGATGGCCGACTTTGGAGCCGAGGTCATAAAGGTTGAACCTCCGAAGACAGGGGATCTGATGCGCAATATGGGGCGCGTCAAAGACCTTTGGTATGCGGTCGAAGGGCGCAACAAGAAGAACATCACGCTGAACCTGAAGGACGAAAAAGGCAAAGAAATCCTGCGCGAGATGATCAAGGATGCGGACATCCTCGTCGAGAACTTCCGCCCCGGAGTCTTCAAACAACTGGGGTTCACCTGGGAAAGCATGAGCGAGATAAACCCGCGCCTGGTGTACGTTTGCTCCTCCGGGTACGGGCATACGGGGCCGGAGAGCCACAAGCCGGGCTTTGACCGCATCGGCCTGGCCCGCGGCGGCTTTCTCGAGGTGACGGGTTTCCCCGACGGGCCGCCGATCAAGCCCGGGATCTCCGTCTGCGATTTTTACTGCGCGCTCTTCGCCTGCACCGGCGCCATGTTCGCGATCTATAACCGCGACGTCGTGGGCACCGGCAAGGGACAAAAGATCGACTGCACACTGATCGAGTCGGCACTCCGCATTCAGGAATCCATTATCGCCGAGTACAGCTACGACGGGGCGATTCGTACCCGCATCGGCAACGGCACCGACGTGACGGTCCCTTCCGGGCACTTTCTCACCAAGGACGGCCGTTACCTCGTGCTCACTCTCTCCGGCGACAAGTTGTTCCGCAAGTTCTGCGCAATCATCGGGCAGCCGGAACTGGCCGACAACCCCAAGTTCGTTTCCGGGCCGCTTCGCACGGCCAACCGCGACGAACTCAACGAAATCACCGCCGCATGGGCGCGGGCGCACAGCATCGAAGAGTGCATGGCGGCTCTCGGCGACGAGATCCCCAACTGCAAAGTCTACAACGTCAAGGACATCATGGAAGACGAGCAGTTCAAGGCCCGCGAGGCTCTGATAAAAATTCCGACGGCGCAATTCGGCGACATCTGGATGCAAAATGTGACGCCCAAAATGTATGGCACGCCCGGCGAGGTGAAGTGGGCGGGGGCGCCGCTCGGCGCGTTCAATGACGAGATATTCTCCCGTCTTGGCTACAGCGCCGAGCAAATCGCACAGATGAAGACCGCGGGGATCATCTGATGTTGACCCGCTCGAGAATGTGAGGACCCGGCGATGCTGACAATGGGTATCGATATCGGCTCGACAGCCTGCAAAAGCGTGATTCTGAAAGATGGCGGAGAGATCATCTCTAAGGCCCTCGTCCCGCTGGGCACCGGAACCTCCGCTCCGGAGGCGGTATTTCACCAGGCGCTCGCCGAGGCGGGACTGGAAAGGCGCGACCTGGATCGCGTTCTGGCCACCGGCTACGGCCGCTTTACTTTCAAGGCGGCCGACAATCAGCGCAGCGAACTCGGCTGTCACGCGGCCGGCGTGCATTTTTTGATGCCGGGCGTCCGCACGGTCATCGATATCGGCGGACAGGACATCAAGGTGTTGAGTCTGAACGAACGTGGCGGCGTGGAGAACTTCGCCATGAACGACAAGTGCGCGGCTGGAACCGGCCGCTTTCTCGACGTGATGGCAGGCGTGATGAACGTCAGGACGAGCGAACTCGGAACGCTCTCCGAACAGGCCACGCTGGAGGTCAGCATCAGCAACACCTGCACCGTCTTTGCGGAGAGCGAGGTCATCTCGAAACTTTCCTCCGGGGGTGCCCTGCCCGACCTGGTGGCGGGGATCCACGCCTCGGTCGCCAAACGGGTGGCAGGCCTGGCGGTTCGCAGCGGCGTCGTGCTGGAAGTCGCCATGAGTGGCGGAGTGGCGCTGAATCGAGGCATCGTGGCCGCGCTCTCTCGGGAACTGAAGGCGGATATCCATGTCCATCCGCTCTGCCAGTTTGCCGGCGCGCTGGGCGCGGCGATTCATGCCGGCCGGGAGCACGCCGCCGGCCGCAACGCGAATTGATTTTAATAACAGGGAAAATCGACATGAGCGAAGCCAACGTACAAGCACCGAAGCCAAAGCGCCCGCTGCCGCTTTCGCGGCAGCTCGTAAACGCACAGACGGCCAAGTGCTATGAAGCAGCCTGGGAAGCAAAAAAACGCGGAGAGCCGATCGGCTGGTCGACGGCCATCTTCCCGCAGGAAGTGTGCGAGACCTTCGACGTTCCGGTGCTCTACCCGGAAAATAACGCCGCCGCCATTTCCGCCAAGCATCTGGGGGACCCTTTCATCGAACACGCCGAAGGGCCCATGGGCTTTCCAATCAACATCTGCTCATACGCCAGACTGAACATGGGGATGGCCGACGTTCTGGACGACCCATCCTTTGTGGCCGACCCGGCGATGCCCCGCCCCGATTTTTTACTGCTGGCCAACAACAGTTGTACGCAGTTGATGAAGTGGTACGAGAGCCTGTCCGAGTCGCTGAAGATACCCGTCTTCTTCGTTGATTGCCTCTTCAACTACTACGAGGAAGACCCGGCGCAGCATAAGATTACATACGTCCGCAGCCAGATCGAGAACTATATCGCGAATATGGAAAAATTCCTGAATCGCAGATTCGACTGGGACAAATTTTTGGAAGTGCAGAAGCGCTCGCAAATCAACTGCCAGTTGTTCAACGAGATCGTCGACCTCAACCGGCGCACTCCCGCGCCGATGAGCGGTTTCGACCTTTTCAACTACATGTCCTGCCTCGTTCTCTGCCGCGGCAAGGAGTCAACGACCGAAATTTTCAAGCAATTGAAGGCCGAGGTTACGGAGCATATCGTAAACAACACCTCCACCTTCCCCGCAGAGGAGCAGTACCGCGTCCACTGGGAAGGCATCGCCTGCTGGCCGCATCTAGGTATTAACCTCAAGAAGCTGAAAGAGTATAACGTCAACGCGGTCATGAACGGTTACGTCACGGCGTGGGATGTGCGCTACACGCCCGGGGACCTCGACGGCATGGCCAGGGCCTACCAGATATCGTCGACGAACAGCCTCTCCACTCCGGCGATCATGAAGAAGCGCGTCGACTCCATCAAGGACTTCGGCTGCGAGGGCATGCTCTGCCACGTCAACCGCAGTTGCAAACTGATGACCTTCCACATCTTCGTCGGGCGCGAAATCGTGGAGCGCGAGGCCAAAGTCCCGGTCGCCAACTTCGACGGCGACCAGTCCGACACGCGCGTATTCTCCGAGGCCCAGTTCGAGACACGCCTGCAAAGCCTCGTCGAGATCATGAAGGAGCGAAAGGAGGTGCGGAACAATGGCTGATCTGACTGCGCTGCTGAAACAGCTTCAGGATGTCTCGGCGAATCCCCGCAAGGTGCTGGACGATTATCTGGCGCAGGAGAAGAAAGTGGTCGGCTGCGTCCCTGTCTACACCCCCGAAGAAATGATTCACGCCGCCGGCATGGCGCCGATGGGTCTTTGGGGCGCGCAGGCGACGCCGACCGTGGCCGGCAAATACAACCCTATCTTCACGTGCTCGGTCATGCGTTCTTGTCTCGACCTGGGGATGACCGGCAAATACAAGGGCCTCTCCTGCGTGGTGATGCCGATGCTCTGCGACACCTTTCGCGGCATGAGCGCGGGATGGCGCGCCGGCGTCAAGGATATTCCGATCGCCTCGTTCATCCATCCGCAGAACCGGGAAGACACAAACGCCAGGGATTTCCTTGTTGCGGAATACCGCGCGCTGGCACAGCGCCTTGAAGATATCACCGGGACGAAAATCACGGACAAGGCGCTCAACCGCAGTATCGAAATCTACAACGAGCACGCGGCGGCGATGATGGCTTTCGCCGAGATCGCGAACGACCATCTCGACATCATTGACCCGGTCGTGCGGCATGCGGTGATGAAGAGCGGCGCGTTTTTGCTGAAAGAAGAGCACACGGCGATCGTAAATCAGATCATTGCCGAGCTGAAAAAACTCCCCAAGCATGAGTGGAAGGGCAAAAAAGTCGTTCTGACCGGTCTGATCGCCGAACCGGACGAGTTTCTGCGGATATTCGGCGAGAACGGCATCGCCGTCACCGGCGACGACCTGGCGCAGGAGTCCCGACAGTACCGCACGCCGATCCCCGCGGGCGACGACCCGTGGCAACGCCTCGCCGGGCAGTGGCAGGAACGCCGCTCCTGCTCGACGGTGCACGAAACGGAGTTTACCCGGGGCCGGCTGATGGCGGACATGGCAAAACGGACTGGAGCAACCGGAGTCGTCATCTGTCTGATGCGCTTTTGCGACGTAGAAGAGTATGACGTGCCGTTCATCGTCAAGGCGGCAGATATGGCGGGGCTTCGCAGTCTGTGCCTGGAAATCGATCAAAGCACGCAGAACAACGAGCAATCACGGACGAAGCTTCAGTTCTTTGCAGAGATGGAATAGCGATCATCATTGCTTCAGATATGAACCAGAGCGATATTTGATGATTACATTATAACTTGAGAACTACACAGTAATTGGAGGCAAAATGTCAGAGTGGTCGATTTCATACCCGCATTGGATTCCCGGAAGCTCGAGCTACATCGAAATGATGCGAGGCGCGAAGAAGGCGATTGAACAGTGCGCGGCGGTGCAGCCGGGCGAGCGCGTCGTCATCTCGACGGACACCAACAAACTGCGGATCGCCGAGGCCCTGGCGGCGGCAACCATGTGCGCCGGCGGCGTCCCGGTCATCGTCATGATTCTGCCGACGGGCGCGCACGGCGCGCAACTTCCTGACCCGGTGGTGGAAGCCTGCGCCTCGTCCGACGTTTTTTTCATGCCTACTTCCTACTCGCAGACGCACACCGACGCCCGCATCAAAGCCATCAAGAACGGCGCGCGAGGAGCGACGATGTGCGATATCACCGAAGACGCCCTCTGCACCGGCGCCAGTCTCGGCGACTTTGAAGAATGCGACAGGATGGGGCGCAAACTCGGCGCGCTGATGGAAAAATCCACCGAGATGCGCATCACCACGCCCGCGGGAACCGATATCCGCGGGATCATCAAGGGACGTCCGCTGCAGTACGAGACCGGCCTCTTCCGCAAGCCGGGCGAGTTCGGCGCCTTTCCTGACAGCGAAGTCAACGTTTCGCCGCTGGAAGGCACTGTCGAAGGCACTATCGTCGCCGACGTCCGCGTGATGAATATCGGCGTCACCAGGGCGCAGCCGATCACCCTGCGCGTGAAGGACGGTTCCATCTACGAGGTGACCGGCGGCGCCAACGCCGAAGATCTCAAGGCGAGCCTGGAAGTTCACAACGATCCGACCGCTTTCAACCTGGCGGAATTCGCCATCGGGCTGAACCCCTGCGCGCGGCTGTACGCCACGAACCTGGAAGACCTCGGCCGTCTGGGCAGCGGGCATTGCGGAATCGGCAGCAGCTACGCGATCGGCGGCAAGGTCAAGGCCCCCTGCCACATCGACGCCATGTTCAAGCAAGCGACCTTCTACCTTGACGGCAAGCCCGTCCTCGCCGACGGCAAGCTTCTTATTTAAGTGCCTTTTTCGCGGAGATATGCATCATGAAATATAAAAACCTTTTCGCCCCTATCAATATCGGAAGCATGGCGCTGAAGAACCGGATCGTTTCCGGGCCGGCCACGATGTGCTACGCGGAGGACGACGGGCGCGTCAACGAGCGCCTGATCGAATTCTACCGCAAAAAGGCGGCCGGGGGCGTCGGCCTGGTAATCCTCGAAGGGGCGTTCATCAGCCCGGAGTCCAGAGGATACGCCGGGCAAATCGGCATCGACTCGGACGCGGCCGTTCCCGGCCTTGCGAAGCTGGTCGCGGCGATGAAAGAAGGCGGCGCGAAGACCTCTATCCAGATCCAGCACTGCGGGCGCAGAGCGAAGAGCAAACTGACCGGCCTGCAGCCGCTGGGGCCCTCCGCCATTCCTTATGCAGCCGGCGCCGACGTGCCCCGCGAGATGACGGAGGAGGATATCCGGACTGCCGTCGCGCAGTTCGCCGATGCCGCCGAACGGGCGAAAAGGGCGGGATTCGATTCGGTGGACATCCACTCCGCGCACGGCTATCTGCCGGCGGCCTTCATGTCCCCTCTGGCCAATAAAAGAAGCGACGCCTGGGGCGGAAGTCTTGAAAACCGCTGCCGTTTCGCCGTCGAAGTCGTTCGCGCAATGAAGGCGCGCGTCGGAGACGATTTCCCCATCACGATAAAGATCAGCGCCGATGAGTTTGCGGAGGGCGGGCTGAATATCGAGGACACGGCCCGGATCGCGAAGCTGCTCGAAGAAGCCGGGATCGCCGCGATCCAGGTCTCGGCGGGCGCGCCCAGCAACTCGAACATCGTGCGTTTCGACCAGAGAGTCACTTTCATGCGGACGATGCCGATGGGGACGGAATATGGGCCCCTGGTCTACCTCGCGGAGGAGGTCAAAAAGCACGTTCGTATTCCGGTCATCGCCGTGGGGCGGCTCAACGATCCCGACCTGGCGGAGCGTGTCCTCAAAGAAGGCAAAGCCGACCTCATCGGGATTACGCGCCAGCTCATCACCGATCCGGATTGGCCGAACAAGGTCCGCGACGGCCGTATCAGCGAGATTCGCCCCTGCATCGCCTGCAACGAGGGCTGTTACAACATGATCCTCAGCGGCGGCCAGCCGAGTTGCGCCTGCAACCCGGAGTCGGGCCGCGAATACCTGCGGGAAAAACGGCCGGCCGGCCGCAAGGAAAAGGTCGCCGTAATCGGCGGCGGCGTCTGCGGATTGCAGGCGGCGCTCACCGCCGCAGAGGCGGGGCACGATGTGGTCCTGTTCGAGAAAAACGACCGGCTCGGCGGACAGCTGTGGCTGGCGAAGGCTCCGCCGGACCGCGGCGAGATCGGCAGGATATTGGACTACATGATACATCAGGTACAGGCGTCCAAGGTGAACGTTCGACTCTCCGAGGCGGCGACGGCGGACTCGCTTCGAGCGCTGAAGCCGGACGCGATTTTGATCGCCACCGGTTCCACGCCGGTCATTCCGGCGAGCTTTCAAGGAAATGCCGCGTGCGTCAACGCGCATGAGGTGCTGGAAAAAAACATCCTCTTCCCCGGCGAGCGAGTCCTCGTCATCGGCGGCGGCCTCGTCGGCTGTGAGGTGGCGGACCATCTCGCGCAGGGAAATTCGAAGGTGGTTCTGGTGGAAATGCTCCCGAAGATCGCCGGCGACGCCTGCGGCGAGGATCGGGCCTTTTTTGAACTCAAGTTTCGCAAGTACGGAGTCGATGTGCTGACCTCGACGAAGGTGGACGGTCTGGAGGGGGGAAAAGCCGCCCTCTCCACGCCGGAGGGCGCCGCGTCGAAAAATTTTGATCATGTCGTATTCGCGGTCGGCTCCCGGGCCAGCCGCGAGATCGAAGGGCTGGATCTCGCGGATTCGCCTGATTCGATTGAATTGGACGGGCGCAAGGTGAAAGTCTTCTATGGGGGAGATTGTGTACGCGCCCGCAAGATTCAGGACGCATTCCGCGAAGGCTATCAGGCGGGGCTGTCCGCTTAATTTGCGCGGCAATTGTGTAGAGGAGGAGGAGGAAACGATGGAAAATTTCAGGCACATCGGCAAACCGGTGACGCGGGTTGACGGGTACTCCAAGGTAACAGGTTCAGCGGTATTCGGATCGGATATCAATTTGCCGAACCAGCTCTATGGCGCCGTATATCGCTCACCGTATCCGCACGCCAAAATACTCAGCGTCGACACCTCGGCGGCAAAAAAAGCGCCGGGCGTGCGCGCCGTGGTCACGGGCAGAGAACGACCCATTCTTTACGGGGCCGTCGTCGTCGACGAGCCGTTCCTGGCCATTGATAAAGTACGCTATTACGGGGAAGCCGTCGCGGCCGTCGCGGCGGACACGCCGGAGCAGGCCCGCGAGGCGGCCCGGCTGATCACGGCGGAGTACGAACTGCTGCCGGTGGTCGAAGATGTGGTGGAAGCCGCGAAACCCGGCGCCCCCGCCCTTCACGACAGCTGGGTTCCGTACAAGAAGTACGGCAAGGTAGGCTGCGTTGAGGGAAGCAACATCTGCGACACCTTCAAGGTGCGCAAGGGCGACGTTGAACAGGCTTTTGCAGCCGCGGACGTGATCGTCGAAAACGAGTACAGCACGGCTCCCATTCAGCACGTGACTATCGAGACGCACTGCTCCACCGTGATGGTGGACCGCAAGGGACACCTCACCTGCTGGACCTCAGCCCAGTCGCCTTTCATCGTCCGGCAGTATTTCGCGAACGCGCTCGGGCTCGGACTCAATGACGTGCGTGTGATCGGCACCTACGTCGGCGGCGGCTTCGGCTCGAAGTACGACCTGCGTTCGGAGCAGATCGCCTATGTATTGGCCCGCGAAGTCCCGAACCGGCCGGTGAAGGTGGTCTTTGACCGCAGGGAAGATTTTATTGCCAGCGTTGTGCGCGGCAAGGCCGTGACCAAGATCAAAACCGGGGCCACAAAAGACGGCAGAATCGTCGCTCAGGATATTCAGATCTACTGGGATACCGGCGCGTATGTGACCATGGGGCCCAGGGTGGCGACGAACGGCGCCATCGCGGCCAGCGGTCCCTACGAGATCCCCAACGTGAAGATCGACAGCATCTGTATCGTCACCAACAAACCGATCTGCGGCGCCTATCGCGGTTTCGGCGTGCCCGAAACCAACTGGCCCTGCGAAAATCAGATTGACGCGCTGGCGAAAAAACTCGGCAT
Organism: Desulfovibrionaceae bacterium; assembly: GCA_031548325.1. GTDB lineage: Bacteria > Desulfobacterota > Desulfovibrionia > Desulfovibrionales > Desulfovibrionaceae > FLUQ01. The sequence goes on along the minus strand of JAVBRE010000031.1, from coordinate 3,338 downwards.
GGACCCGCTGGAATTACGCAAGAAGAACGCGCTGCGCGAGGGGTCCATCTCCGTGACGGGCGAGAAGCTGTTCAGCGTCGGGCTTTACGAGTCGCTGGTGAAGGCGAGCGAGAAAATCGGCTGGGACGCGGCAAAGACGCGCTCCGTAACGCCGGAAGGCAAACTTCGCGGCAAGGGCATCGCCTGCTTCTGGAAGATGACCAGCTCCCCTTCGAACACATCCGTTCTGGTCAAGCTCAACGAGGATTCGAGCTGCATCATCAACCTGGGCGGCTCCGAGATGGGCCAGGGCTCGCACACCGTGGCCTGCCAGATCGTGGCCGAAGAGCTCGGGCTGCCGATGGAAAAGGTGACGATCGCCGACGGCGTCGACACCTGGTACACGCCCTTTGACAAGACCACCACCTCCAGCCGCTTCACGTTCATGATGGGCAACACCTTGATCATGGCCTGCAAGGACATCAAGGAACAGCTGGTCATGCGCGCTTCCGTGTCGTGGAAGATCCCGCCCGAATCCGTCGCCATCGAGCAGGGCCTCATCAGGGAACTCGGCGGAGAGGGGCGTACGGCTCACGTGGCGGAACTCGCCAAGAGCAGCTTCAAAAAAGAACTGCCGCCGCTCGTGGGGCGAGGCACATACTCGACGGCCTACAACATCGTGCCGAGTGATCCGGAGACCGCGCAATCGCCGCGCCCGACCACATTCTGGATCTATGGGACGCAGGCGGCGGAAGTAGAGATCGACCCGGATACGGGCGAAGTGGATGTCATACAGTTTGCGGCCGTGCACGACTGCGGCAAGACGCTCAACCCCCACACCTGCACGCAGCAGGTGGAGGGCGCGATCGTGATGGGCCTCGGGCACGCGCTGCTCGAAGAGTTGATTTACCATGAGGGCATTCCCATGAACCCGAACATGGTCGACTTCAAAGTGCCGACGATTCGCGATTTTCCGGTGGAGGCGGACATCGCCTTCGTGGATGCGCCGCACCCCGAGGGCCCCTACGGGGCCAAGGGCGTCGGCGAGACCGCGCTGACCTCGACCTGCGCCGCCATCGGCACAGCCATGGCGAACGCCCTCGGCACGCCTTTCAATCACATCCCGATCAAGGCGGAGGACATCGTTGCCGCAGTCGACAAACAAAGTGGAGGTGATGGGCAATGATGTCGAATTTCCAGCTTCTTCTCCCGACGACGATCGCGGAGGCCTCCGGGATGCTCCTCGCCCACGGCGAGCGGGCCAGGCTGCTGGCCGGCGGCACCGATTTATTCGTCATGATGAAGGACCACAAGATCTCGGTGGATTACCTGATTGACCTCAACGGTATCGAGGGCCTGGATGTTCTTGAGGTGCGGCCCGACGGCAGCCTCCTGATCGGCGCTCGCGCCACTTTCTCCAGGATCGTGGGTAGCGCCTATATCCGGCAACATTATCCCGTTCTCGTGGATGCGATGGAACGGATCGGCTCGAAGCAGATCCGCAACGTTGCCACCATCGGCGGCAATTTGTGCAACGCCGTCCCCTCCGCCGACTCTTCGCCGGCGCTGCTGGTCTCTGATGCCAAGCTGCTGCTGAGTGACGGAAAAAATGAACGCACCCTGCCGCTGGACGAGTTTTTCATAGGACCCAGGCAGACGGCGCTTGATCCCGGCGAGTTGCTGAAAGCGGTGATCGTCCCCGAACCGGCCGACGATTTCACGGCGGCGTACAAGAAATTCACGCGCCGCAAGGCTATGGACCTGGCGCTGCTCGGGGTGGCCGTCTCCTGCCGGTTGGACGGGAACACCTGCTCGGATGCGCGCATCGCGCTGGCCACGGCGGCCCCGACGGCGATCCGAATGCGCGAGGCGGAAGCCTTTTTGAACGGAAAAGAACTCACGGACGAAAACATCCGCGCCGCCGCCAAACTGGCGTCCGAGAAGGCGAGGCCGCGCACCAGTTTCCGCGCGACGGAATCGTATCGCAGGCGGCTGATCGAACGGCTTACCCCGCGCGTCTTCGAGACAGCGAAAATCAGACTGGCCGATGCGCTTGCGTGTCTTTGCGACGACGGAAAACAGACTGGCCGAAAGGTAGGGCGGATATGAAGAACAAGGACATCAAAATCAAGGTGAACGGCGAAGATTACGCGCTTTCGGTCCAGGCGGGCGAAACCCTGCTTGATGTGATCAGAGACCGCATCGGGCTGACCGGCACCAAAGAAGGCTGCGGTGTCGGCGAATGCGGAGCTTGTACCGTGCTGCTCAACGGCAAAGCCGTCAACTCCTGCCTGTTGCTTGCCGTGCATGCGGACGGGGGCGAGGTGCTGACGGTCGAATCCCTCGCGGGCGACGACGGCGCGCTGAGCCACCTGCAACAGGCCTTTATCGACGAAGGGGCCTTGCAGTGCGGCTTCTGTATTCCGGGCATGCTGATGAGCGCCAAGGGGCTTTTTCTGGAGAACCCGGACCCGACTGAAGAAGAAATTATCAAGAACCTGGAAGGCAACATCTGCCGGTGCACCGGTTACAAGCCCATCGTGAGAGCGGTGCAAAAAGCGGTAAGCATGGGCAAAGGCTGAACTTCATAATTCGATTTCAGGGAACACAGTTCCTTTTGAACAGTTATGACAACCCTCTACATCTGGAGATGCTTGTGAATAACCGTATAAAGCTTGCCGCACCGATTGTTGTCGCAATTCTTTTGTGGTTGCTGCCCGTTCCTCAAGGGCTGACCCCCAATGCCTGGGCTTACTTTGCCCTGTTCATCGGCGCTGTTATGGCTCTTGTTCTTCAAACTCTACCCGGCGCTGCTGTCGGGCTCGTCAGCATCACCATCGCCGCCGTGTTGCAACTGGTGCCGCAAGCCAACGGGCAAGCCGCGACACTGGGCTCTTCGCTGCAGTGGCTGCTGTCCGGTTTTTCCAACAGCGTGGTATGGCTGATCTTCTGCGCCTTCATGTTTGCCATGGGCTATGAAAAAACCGGCCTGGGCAGGCGCGTTGCCCTGGCGCTCATGAAAAAAATGGGCGGCACCGCTTTGGGAATCGCCTACGCGGTGTCCTTCGCCGACCTTGTGCTGGCGCCCTTCACGCCTTCCAATACCGCCCGCAGCGGGGGAAGCGTTTATCCCATCGCCGCGAACATCCCCCCCATGTACCAGTCGTGTCCCACAGAGGGGCGGCGCAGACTGGGCGCCTTTCTGATGTGGAACTGTCTTGCCGTTTGCTCCGTCACCAGTTCCATGTTCGTCACGGCTTCCACCTCGAACCTGCTGGCCGTAACGGTAATGCACAGCGCGGTCCCCCAGCTTGCCGTCATCTCCTGGATGGACTGGTTCCTGGCCGTCGCGCCGGCCT
>JAVBRE010000140.1:0-20754 GCA_031548325.1 Desulfovibrionaceae bacterium | reverse complement strand
TTTTCCGTTTCTGCACGCTTTTTGAAATTACCTTCCATTGCCGCGTCAGAAATTTTTGTTATTTCTCTGGTAATCTCGGTTATACTGTTTATCATTTTCATGAAGCTAAGCGCCAGCCGCCCAAATTCATCTTCTGAAATATACCTTGTGGTATCGACATTGAAGTCGCCTGTAGAAATTTTTTCTGCTATTTTACCTATTTCTTCGATATTTTTGATTTTGCTATTAAGCAGTCGAAAACTCCAAATAACTAAACCTATAATTACTGCAATCATCAGCACTGTTATAATAATTGAAATAACCAACCCTATATGCGCCGCGGCATATTCCTTGTCGCAGCGCCGATTCATAAGAATTTGAAATTCTGAAAGATTATCTGTAATTTTGGCTTTATAAAGAAAATATTCTGCGCCAAAAATAATTTTCTGCGCCTGATCAGTATTTCCGTTTTTCACCAAATCAAAAGCTTTATATTCCAGCTTTGATAAATCATCTGAATATTGTTTTGCTTGCAAAAGTAAATCTAACTCACTTTGTGGCGCTCCAAGCGCGGCCAGTTTTTTAACCGCCTTTTCTCTTGTTTGCGTAATTTTTATTTCTTTTTCATATTCTAAGTAATACGCTTTTTCTCCGGTAACGGCATAAGCCCTTGCCTGATTGGTCAACAAATCTGAAGCTCTTTGTAATTCTGCCCCGAGTTGTTTCGATTCGGCACGATTGATCTGAACCTTATCGGCAGTCTTGAACATGGCGACCATAAACACAATGCTTACAATCGCAATCAGCACAAAGATTATCGGCAATGTTCTGAGTATCTTTGATATTTTCATTAAACTTCTCCGGTAATCATCTCATTTTCAGAAGCTCTTCAAAGTAGAGCCTGTGCCGCTTGGTAATCCTCCCATTTTTAGTGCTCTTTAAAGTAGAGCTTATACCGCTTGCTTGAGCTTCATGGCCGGCGCGATCCCGCCGATGCCCATATGGTTGGGCAAAGTTCGGTCACACGGATCTCATTCTCGGCCTGCTTCAAAACAGATCCGACTGTCGAAGAATCAGGACCTTTTCACGCAGAATATACGTGTTGCCTATTCTTGGAAATCCTATCGGAACAGGTTACTTTTTTTCAGGAAGATTACCAATATAATATTGGTCCTTCGACATTGAGTGCAGAATTTTATCTTGTTTCTTACCGCCGATAAAGAGGAAAACAAAGAGGCAGGGGTGAAGGCAGAGGGCGTGTAATGCCCCCTGTAAATCAAGCAGGTCTTGGACCCTCGACCGTCTGCTTAGAAGGCAGAGGCTCTATCCGGCTGAGCTGCCGCGCGCGTGCCCTCACTTCTGGCTCTCTTGTTCCCCCAAACTACTCGCCCTGCACGCGCGCGCTCGAAATGTTCCCGGGCGCCCGGCACTGGTCCGGTCCGGGCTGGGAACCTGCTCTGACTGACGGAGATACGGAAGGTCAATTTTCCATTTCCGTATAAAAAGTCCGGTAGCGTTCGTGCAGCAGGTTACATTTTTCCAGCGCGTCGGTACTCGCTTCTCCCAGCTGCACCGCGGTCAAAGCGACGAGCGCGTTGGCAAGGGCGAAACCCGCCACATAGGAGTTGAAAAAACTCTGGCTTTCACAGGCCATCAGAAGAATTATTTCCGAATGTTTGGCCACGGGAGAGAAAAAACTGTCCGTGATGGAAACGACCCGGCACCCGACCTTGGCCGCCTCTTTCGTCATGGTCACGGTTTCCCGTTGATAGCGCGGCAGCGCGATGGGCACGAACAGCTCTCCGGGCCGCAGCAACTTGATGGCGTCAGCCAGTTGCCCGAGCTTTATTTCCAACAGCTGCACATGGTCCCGGATCTGTTCAAGGTTGAAGGCGAGAAAATACGCCAGCGCGTATGAGCTTCTGGTGCCCATAATATGGACTCTCGGCGCGGTCGCGAGCAGGGACGCGGTGTTTTGCATACTATCCGCCGGATTACGGGAAAACAGGCTGCTCAAATTGTCCATATCAACCTGTACTGACTGCCGCCAGTCAAAGCTTCCGCCGCCCGCGCGCTTCATCAGAACCGCCGGAGCGATATTGCTGCGGATAATCTGCCGGATGCGCTCCTGAATGTCCTGAAACCCCCCAAAACCCATGGATTGAGCCACACGGGACACGGTTCCCGGACTTACTCCGGCTCTTTGCGCCACCTCGTCCACAGTCATGAAGGCCGCATCCTGGGCATGTTCCAGCAGAAAGCTTGCAACCTGCCGCTTTGAGCCTTTGCTGGAATGAGCAAAGTTCTTGATCTGCTCGAAAAAGGCATAATCCATGACGGTTTTCTCCGGCGTTGCCCGGATTTGCGGCCGGGTTGTGGGCTGTCTGGATATCTTGGCGGGGGATACCACAGAAAACGCGATTACAGGTACGAAATTTTTATTTCCAAATTTTACTTGACAGGAAATGTATATTTCCATATTCGTCAAACCATCAAATGAGAAAACTGTGACGCTTAGAGCATTTCACACTTGAAATGCTCTGCAAGGATTTGTCCGCAAAGCCTGGCCGCGAAATAGGCGCAGGCGAGTTTGACTCGCCGTTAAGCGACTATTTCAAGCGTAAAATACTATAGAGTTTCCTGGTTTTTGTGACGAAGTATTTTCATACCCAGGATGCCACATGAATTCACAGCCCGACATCACTCTTTACACCCCCGGCCCGGTTACGGTTCCCCAGCGCGTGCTGGCCGCCGGCGCTCTGCCCATGATTCACCACCGGTCTCCGGCTTTCCATCAACTGTACGCGGATTGCGTCCGGTCCTTGCAATGGCTTCTGGGAACGAAGCAGGATATTCTGCTGACCCACACCTCCGGGCGGGGCGCCATGGAAGCTTGCATCAGCAACTTGCTGGCCGGAGGAGACGAAATCGTTGCCGTAGTCAACGGCAACTTCGGCGCCATGTATGGCAAAATCGCCGCAGCATACGGGGTGAAGGTCCGCCCCGCGCTGACGGACTGGGAAAAGCCCTTCGCCGGGGCGGAGGCCGCAAGCGGGTTGGCCGCCGCCATCAAGGCCAACCCCGGGGTCGCGGCCGTGACCATATGCCACAATGACACATCCAACGCCGTTGAGAACGACATCCGCCTGGCCGCTCGCGTCGCGCATGAGCACGGCGTGTTGCTGCTGGTGGATGCGGTGAGTTCCGCCGGCTGCGCGCCTATAGAGTTTGACGAATGGGGTCTGGACGCTCTGGTCACGGCTTCGCAGAAAGGCCTGATGTCTCCGGCGGGCATCGCCTTCGTCGTGCTGAGCGAACGCGCCTGGCGGGCGGCGGAAAAATCCGACCTGCCGCGATACTACACCAACTTTCTGGATATCCGTAGAAAATTTCATGAAAAACCGAACAGCCCGGAGACGCCCGGTTCCACGCCTGTATCTTTGGTGCGTTGCGTGACTGAAGCGTTGCGCATGATCCGTGAAGAAGGGCGCGAAGCCGCCTTTGCCCGGCATGCGCGTCTGGCCGGGGCCGTGCGCGCGGGGCTCACGGGCATGGGGCTGGAAATCGTTCCCGCCGACCGGCAGAGCCCTTCTGTTTCCGTGACCACCTTTTTCCTGCCGAAAGCGCTTGCCGGCGCGGCCGTACGCAAGGGCCTGCTTGAGCAGTTTCGCATCCAGATCGCCGGCGGCCTGGGACAATATAAAGACAACACCCTGCGCATCGGGCATATGGGCTATTTTTTCGATGCGGACGCCTTGAGCGTGGTCGCGGCTCTGGAAACCGTGCTCTTCAAGCTGGGCGCCCTGTCGGAACCCGGCAAAGGCATCGCGGCCTGCATGCGGGCGCTGTGAGTTAGGAGAACGATCATGCCGGGAATGACCGTTGTCGAAAAAATTCTTTCCGCTCACGCGGGCAGCCCCGCGCGGGCCGGCGACGTGGTGATGGCCGACGTGGACGTGGCCATGGCCGGGGACGCTTCCGGTCCCTTGACTCTGGATTATTTCGAGGCCATGAACGGCCGCTCGGTGTTTGATCCCGCCAAGGTGGTCATGGTGATGGATCATTACCTGCCCTGCCCCAATGAAGCTGTATCCCGACTGCATGACAGGGTCCGCGCCTTTCATGCCAAGGGGCTGTGCACCTTGTTCGAACTGGGGGAGGGTATCTGCCATCATGTGCTGCCGGAGCGGGGCTACACAAAGCCGGGCCGCGTCGTGGTCGGCGCGGATTCGCATTCCATTACTTACGGAGCCTTCAACTGTCTGGGAACCGGTCTCGGTTCCTCGGACCTCGCCGGCGCCATGATCAGCGGCAAGGTCTGGCTGCGCGTTCCACAAACCTTCCGCGTGACGCTGAGGGGGCGTTTGTCGCCAAATGTCGAGGCCAAGGACGCGGCTTTGTGGCTGGTCGGGCATCTGGGCGCAGCCGGCGCCGCTTACAAGGCTCTGGAATTTGCCGGAGAGGGCGTGGCGAACCTCTTGGTTTACGAGCGCATGACCATCTGCAACATGATGGTCGAAGCCGGGGCCAAGGCCGCTATCATGCCCTGCGACCAGGTGTTGCGCGACCATTTTCCCGGCGAGACCCTGCATGCGGCGGAGGCCGACCCGGATGCCGCATACGAGCGGGAGATTCATCTGGACCTGGGGACGCTGGAAGTGCAGATCGCCAAGCCCCATAACACCGACAAGGTGGTTCCTCTGCGCGAGGTGGCGGGCACGCCTATCCACATGGGGCTTATCGGTACCTGCACCAACAGCAGTCTGGACGATCTGCAAAAAGCCCTGGACGTAATGGGCGACAGAAAGGTCGTGCCCGGCTTTGAACTGATGCTGGTCCCGGCCACCCGGTCCATATACGCCCAGGCGGCGCGTCTGGGCATACTGGAAAGTTTCGCGCTCAAAGGAGCCTATGTGCTGCCGCCCGGTTGCGGTCCCTGTTGCGGATCCAGCGCGGGCATCCCCTCGGACGGCGAGAATGTGCTGTCCACGGCCAACCGAAACTTTCTCGGCAGAATGGGCAATGTGAATTCCTCCATTTATCTCGGCTCCCCGTCCAGTGTGGCGGCGGCGGCCGTCACAGGGGTCATCACCCACCCCGGAGAACTCGGCTGATGAAGGAACTCAAATTTGAAGGATTAGCGCGGGTCGTGGGCGACAACATCAACACCGACTATATTATCTCCTCGCGCCGCAAACGGGACAACCAGGACGCAAAGGTCATGGCCAAATACTTCATGGAGGACCTGGACCCCACCTTCGCAGGCCGAGTCAGCCCCGGCGACATCCTGGTGGCGGGCGAAAACTTCGGCTGTGGTTCGGCCATGGAAGTGGCGGCCACCGTGGTCGTCTCTCTGGGCATTCCGGCCATTGTGGCCAAGTCCTTTTCCAGAACCTACTTTCGCAACGGCATTAACAACGGGATTCTGCTCGCCTGTTGCGATACGTCCGGCATCCGGCCCGACGACACGCTGACGGTGAAAAGCGAGAACGGCCGCATCCGGGTGACCAACCACAGGGCCGGGGAAACCCTGGACGCCGGTTCTTTGCCGCCGGAACTCATGGACATCGTCATGGCCGGCGGCATCGTCGAATACATGAAACTACACGGGGGACAACGATGAGCAAGAGTCAGCAAACCAAAACAGGCGACGCGCCGGTCCGCCGGATGCTGACCGGCGCGCAGGGGGTTATTTTTACCACCGTTTGCGTCCTGTGGGCGACTTTCCATCTGCTGGTCGCTTCTGAAGTATTGTCTCTGCCTCCGCACCAGATGCGCATCATTCACCTGGCCGCCGGGCTGAGCCTCTGTTTTATGCTGGCCCCGGCCACCAGACGATCGTCGGCAACCCGCGTGACCCTGGTTGACTGCCTGTGGATAGCCGCCACCGCCATCGTGCTGGGCTACGGCTATTTTCGGTATCCCGAACTGATCAAGATGGGCGGTCGGTATGCGCCCCACGATATATGGTTCGGTATCGCCGGCATGATCATCCTGTTCGAGGGCGCCCGGCGTTGCGTCAGCCCCGGCCTGGTGTGGCTGGCCGCCATCGCCATCGCCTATGCCTATTTCGGCCAATCCCTGCCCGGTGGCCTGGCTCATCCGGGATATGGGGTCAACAGCATTGTCAAACACCTGTATCTGACCGGCGAAGGCGTGTTCGGCTTCATTCTCGGCGTTTCCGCCGAAATCATCATCGTGTTCGTGCTTTTCGGCGCCCTGCTCGAAGGTGTGGGCGTGGCCGACTTTTTCAACCAGCTCGCCAACTCCATCGCCGGGGGCAGCCGGGGCGGGCCGGCGAAAATCGCGGTCATCTCCAGTTCGCTCATGGGCATGGTCAGCGGCGAAACCTCCGCCAACGTAGCCACCACCGGGGTTTTTACCATCCCCCTGATGAAAAAGGTGGGCTATCCCGCCTATTTCGCGGGGGCCGTGGAAGCCGCGGCTTCCGCCGGCGGTCAGATTCTGCCGCCCGTCATGGGCGCGACAGCCTTCGTCATGGCGGACACCTTGGGCATACCCTATGCCACTTTGGCTATCGCGGCTTTTTTTCCCGCCGCGCTGTACTACACCGGCGTCTTTTCCACTGTGCATTTCAGGGCCGTGCGCCTGGGACTCAAGGGGATGGACAAGGCCGATGTTCCCTCTTTCTGGGGCACTCTTCGCAAAGCCTATCTCATGTTGCCGTTGGCGGGCATCGTGGTGCTGCTGCTGCGCGATTACACGCCCACCTACGCCGCGTTCTGGGGTGGTATCGCTACCGCCGTGGCGATCAGCTTTGTGCAGAAAGAAACCCGGCTCAACATGCAAAAGCTGCTCAATATCGCCGTGCGCGCCTGCAGAACGGCCATGGTCCTCGCCATAGCCTGCGCCCTGGTGGGCACCATCGTGGGCACGGCATCGCTGACCGGCGTGACCATGACCATCGCCGAAAGCATTTTCAGCCTGACCGGAGGGGCTTTGCTGCCCGCGCTCTTTATCACCATGCTGGTGACCCTTGTGCTGGGCATGGGATTGCCCACCACGGCGGCTTATGTGCTGGCGTCCATCAGTTCCGCGCCCGTATTGGCGCGCCTGGGCATTCCGGAAATTCCCGCTCACTTGTTCGTCTTTTATTTCGGCGCCATGGCCGCCCTGACCCCTCCGGTCTGCACCGGGGCCTACACGGCGGCCGGTATTGCCGGCGCGAACCCCAACCAGACCGGGTTCGCTTCGGTACGCCTGGCTCTCTCCGGGTTCCTGGTACCCTATATTTTCATTTTCAATCAAATCCTGCTGGTCAATGAGAACACCAACTGGCTTCTTTTTTTCGGGCCCTTTTGCTTCGCCGCTTTCGGCTTGTGGATACTTTCCGCAGTGCTCGAAGGAGCCCTGTTTGCCCCGCTTTCCAGGTTGCAGCGCCTGGTGCTGGGCGTGGCGGCCGTTTTGCTGATCATCCCCGAAAGCATCTCCAGCTACGCCGGCCTGGCTCTTTCCCTTTTGTCCCTGGGATACGATTACTTTGTAGTATGGAAGATAAGAAGCAAGAAGATACATTCCGGTATGGCGGAGGCAAACCCGTCAGTCGGACAAAATGAAACGGCATAGTAACCCGCTGTTGAAGGAACTGCCATGAGCAAAACATTTGCGGAAAAAATTCTGAGCACCGCATCCGGCAAAGATGTGCGCGCCGGCGATGTGGTCGTTGTATCGCCCGACTTCTGGATGAGTCATGAAAACACCACGACCGTGATCGACACGTTCAGAAAGACCGGCCTGGGCAAAGTCCACGACGCATCGAAAATCGTCATCATCCTGGACCACACCGTTCCGGCCTCTTCCACGGCATATGCCAACAGGCACAAGCAAATTCGGGAATTCGCGCGAGAACAAAACCTTGTGCACTTTCACGACATGCTGGGCAACGGCGGCGTCTGCCACCAGATAATGTGCCAGGAGGGCTATGCCTTTCCCGGAGCAGTTACCGTGGGCGCGGACAGCCACAGTTGCACCCCCGGCGCTCTGGGGGCGTTTTCCGTCGGCATAGGGCATACGGAGATGGCCGCTATCTGGGCCACGGGCCACATTTGGCTTCAGGTTCCCAGATCATTCAAAATACGTGTTCAGGGAAGGCTCGCGCCGGGAGTCTGCGCGAAAGACTTCATCCTGAAGCTTATCGGCGATATGCGCGTGGACGGCGCGGATTATGCGTCGGTGGAATTTCACGGCCCCGGCATTGAGAGCTTGTCTGTTGCAGAGCGCATGACCCTGTGCAACATGGGGGTCGAGATGGGGGCCAAAAACGCCGTCTGCAAGCCCGACGGCAAAGTTGAAGCTTTTCTGGCAGGCAAGGCGAAAAAGAATCCCGCCCCCGTCTGGGCTGATGACGATGCGGCCTATGCCGGCGAGTTTTTTTATGACCTGGACACGCTGGAACCGGGCGTGGCCATGCCCCACACCGTGGACAACTATGCGCCCCTGTCCCGGGTTGGGCGTGTTGCTGTGGACCAGGTTCTTATCGGCAGTTGCACCAACGGACGTATTGAGGATCTGCGCGTGGCGGCCTCCGTGCTCAAGGGCCGCCGGGTCGCCGTGCGGACTCTTGTGTATCCCGCTTCCCAGGCCGTCCTGCGTCAGGCGATTCAGGAAGGGCTTATCCAGACCTTACTGGATGCCGGGTGCTTGCTGAACGCGCCCGGCTGCGGTCCCTGCAGCGGCGTATCCGGGGGTTTGCTGGCCGACGGGGAAACCTGCGTTACCACAGCCAACCGCAACTTCAAAGGCCGCATGGGCAATACGGAGGCTTACGTCTATCTTGCAAGCCCCGCCACGGCGGCATGGTCCGCCGTGCACGGCGAACTGCGCGACCCCAGGGAGGCGCTGTCATGAAAAAAATGAGCAAGGTCTGGAAATACGGCGACGATGTCAACACCGACAATATCTATCCCGGCAGGTACATTTACCAGCTTATAGCGGACGAGGATATGGGCCGGTATGCCCTGTCCGACCTGGATCAGGACTTCGCCGAAAAGATGCAGCCGGGCGACGTGATCGTGGCCGGAAAAAACTGGGGATGCGGGTCCTCGCGCGAGCAGGCGGTCAAATGCCTCAAGGCCAAAGGCGCAGGAGCCGTCATCGCCAAAAGCTTCGCCCGTATTTTTTACCGGAACGCCCTGAATCAGGCTCTTCCGGTCATCGTCTGCCCGGAGGCGGTTGACGCGATGCAGGCGGGCGATGCCATATCCATTGATTTCGCCAACAATCGCATTATGACCGACTCCGGCGAATTCTCTTTTCCGCCCTACCCTGATTTTGTCAGAGGAATCATCGCCGACGGCGGTCTGCTCAAGCATGTGATAAAAACGCTGCGCGAGCAGGGCAGGGTGTGACTAAAACCTCAATATGCATGGAACGGGTTATTCAATGCGGAGTGCATTATTATGAACAGAAGCAGAAATGAAAAATTCAGAAATCTTTTAAAGCGGCCGGGGATACTCATCGCGCCGGGCGCATATGACGCGTTTACGGGAAAAATCATCGAAAAAACCGGGTTTGACGTTGTCTATCTGCCGGGTGGAGGCACTTCATACAGCACTCTCGGCAGGCCTGACATTGGCCTTGTAACAATGAGTGAAATGGTTGCTAAAGCAACCTACCTTGCCGAAGCAGTCAGTCTGCCTATCGTTGCCGACGCCGATACGGGCTATGGCAACGCGCTGAACGTCATCCGCACAGTCAAAGCCTATGAGCGGGCCGGCATTTCCTGCATTCAGATGGAAGACCAGATCATACCGAAGCGTTGCGGGCACATGGCTGGAAAGATTCTTGTGTCCGCGGAGGAGATGGTCGGAAAAGTAAAGGCTGCGTGCGACGCGCGCACGGACCAGAATTTCTGCATTATGGCCCGAACGGACGCCAGAGCCGTCGAAGGCTTGCAACAGGCCATTGACCGCGCCCACGCATACCGTGAAGCCGGTGCGGATATTCTGTTCATAGAAGCGCCTCAGTCTGAGGCCGAAATGGAACAACTGTGCGGCGAATTTCGCGGAATTCCCCTGATGGCCAACATGGTCGAAGGCGGCAAAACCCCCATTATTCCCGCCGACAGGCTGCAAGAGCTGGGCTATAAAATAGTCATCTACCCTTCGGCCGCCACCCGCGCCGTTGCAAAGACCATCACCGAGCTCATGCGCACGATCAAGGAAACGGGTTCTTCCAAGGACTTTCTTGATCGCATGTATCTTTTTGACGACATTAATACAATTCTCGATCTGGCAGCCATCAGAGAGCATGAAAAGCAGTATCTGCCGCGAACATGATTTGGTCTCAGTCCGATTCGCGTATCGAGATACCGTTTTGTATTTTTTGTCGGTTACGGCTCCATGGACGCCGCCAAGGCGCAGCACCCTCAATTTATAAGGAAGACAACATGAAACGCGTACTGGTTTTTGGCCTTTTCCTGCTCTTTTCCTTGCCGGCCGTCGCCGCCGACGCCGCGGACCCCAAATTTTTGCGCATCGGTACCGCCAGCCTGGGAGGAAACTTCTTTCCCCAGGGCGCCGCTTTGGGCGCGCTCATAGATCAGTATGTGCCGGGGATCAAGGCCACCGCCCAGGCCTCCAGCGGCTCGATCTACAACATGACCGCCGTTCAGGAAGGTGAACAGGAAATCGGCCTTTGCCAGGGCACTGCTGTCGCCGATGCCGTGGCGAGAGGAAAAACCCCTGACGTGCGCACTATCGCCAACTACAACGCCCTCGCTATGCATGTATTGATGCGGAACACAGCTAACGTCAAATCCGCGTCCGATCTGAAAGGCAAAAAAATGGAAATGCTGGCCGCCGGCGACGGTACGGAAGCCAGCTCTCGCAAGATACTGAAAGCCATCGGCATCGGCTGGGATCAGATAAAGCCCGAATACAGCGGCAACCGCGTGCAGGCGGCATCGCGCATAAAAACCGGCCAGGTCGACGGCATCATTGACGGCACAGGCGTCGGCGCGGCCTGGATCACCGACATTGTCGGCGACGGCTCCAAGTTCAGCCTCGTTCCGCTCAAAGAAACCGAGATCAAAGCTGTTCTCAGCGCCAACAAAGAGTTTTCGCGCATGGCGATCCCGGCCAACTCGTATCGCGGCCAAACCCAAACCATCGACGGGGTGGGGGTCTGGACTGTGATCGTCGTCTCCAAAAAACTCAGCGACGATCTAGTATACAACATTACCAAGCAGATTTTCGCCAATAAGCAGTTTCTCAAAGAGCGGCATAACCAGTTCAAGGATCTGGCTGCTGAAAATATCGTCAATGCTGTTGTCGCTCCCCTGCATCCGGGAGCCGAACGCTATTATAAGGAAATCGGCATCCTGAAGTAAGCGTCACAACCGTTCTCTCCCTGGAGCAGTTTCACCTGAGATGCTTGCAGGCGGGCAAGTCCCGTCTGCAAGCATCTCGCGGCATGAATTTGCAGGCAGATCCTTGCCGTGAAATAGGCGCAGGCGAGTTTGACTCGCCGTTAAGCGACTATTTCAAGCGTAAAATGCTATAGAGACAGGATGATTGAACCGTCAGAATCAAAGGTCTGCCCAATCCTGCAACCCGGGGTTATGCTGCAAAAAACCGCAAGCAGAAGGTCGTTCGGTCAAGGGAGAAAAAGGAGTGGCTTTTTGGCATGCTGCTGCTGTATACTCGCATCCGCGCCCCAGGTTCCCGGCGGATTCGACCGGCCGGGCACGGTTCACCGCTAACAGTACCCGAGGATACGCATGCGAGTTATCACTCTCTTTTTTATTCTGTTCAGCGCGTTGTTGCTGTCGGCTTGCGCGAACGGCAAGGATACTCTTGATCCCGCAAGCCCGCCTTCCGCGGACCGGCAGCAACCCGCGCAGGTCCAGAACACACAGGTGGAAATAGCCGTGGGCACGCCCGCCGCCAAGGTCACCCAACTGCTGGGCGCCCCGGACAGCACCGAAAAAGACTCCAAGGGCCGCGAAATTTGGATTTACGAGAGCAAGCGCGCGGAATTTCTCTATGTTTCCAATACCGGCAACACGCAGACCCTGGTCATCGGCGGCTATGTCAGCGGCAGCGGCCCTTCCAATGCGCTGCCCCTGACCCTGCGCCTCACCTATGACAACTCGCGCAAAGTTATTGACTTCGTCTTCAACCAGATGACCTTCTGAAGCCGTCCTTCGCCGCCCTGCGCAACCGGCTCGGGGCGGCTTTACTTTTGCCATGCCCGCAGCACCCGCTTTCACCGTCTTTGACGATCTTGCCCGCCATCTGGAGGGCCTCGGCCTTTTCCGCATCCTGCCGGAACTGGGCCGCCTGCGCGGCGTGCTGAGCGCACTGGCCGTCCCCGCGCCGCGATACGCCGTGCAGGTCGTCGGCACCAACGGCAAAGGCAGCACCTCCACTTTTCTGGAAAGCCTGGCCAGAACGCAGGGGCTGCGGACCGGGCTTTTTACCTCGCCGCACTTCGTCTCTTTTCGCGAACGCATCCGTCTGGACGGACAAACGGCGGACGAAACCGCCCTTCTCCCGCACGCCAACGCAATAATGGCCGCCGGCGGCGGCAAACTGACCTATTTTGAATTCGTCACCGCGCTTGCCGCCCTCGTCTTTGCCGAGGCCGAAGTCGATCTTGCGGTCATGGAGACAGGCCTTGGCGGCTCATGGGACGCGGTAACGGCGCTGCCCGCGGATCTCGTGCTTTTTACCCCCATCGGCCTGGACCACTGCGCTATTCTGGGCGACACCCCGGCCGCCATAGCCCGCGACAAGGCCGGAGCCATCCGCCAGGGCAAACCCGTCATCAGCGCCCCGCAGGACCCGGAGGTTCTGCGCGTCCTGCGTGAAGTCGCCGCGCGGCGCGAAGCCTCCGTGGCCGTGGCCGGCGGGCTTGAGAGCCTGCCCGAAACGTTGCGCGCCGGGCAACGCCGGTTGCGACTGGCCGGAGAACATCAACACATCAACGCGGGCCTGGCCCTGGCCGCATGGCGACATCTCAGCCCCGTCTTTTCCCGCCCGAACCGGACCGACGACGAAGACATCATCACACGCGGTCTGTGCGAAGCCTTCATCCCCGGCAGGCTCCAGTCCGTGCCTGCCTCTCCCGCTCACGGGCATCCGGCCCTGCTGTTGGACGGGGCGCACAACGCGCACGGCGTCCGCGCCCTCAGCGCGGCCCTGGCAAAACGCGGCGTCGCCCCGGCGGCCGTCATCTTTTCCTGCCTGGAAGACAAAAATCCCGCCGCCATGGCCGCCCATGTGCGTATCCTTTCCGGCGGGCCGGTGTTTGTCCCCCCCATCGCGGACAACCCCAGAGCTCTCTCGCCCGAAAGCCTGGCCGACGCCATCGGCCTTGCCGCGCGTCCCATGCCCGGCCTGCGCGAGGCTTTGCACGCCGCAGCGTCCCTTGTGACAGAACGCTTTCCCGAAGAAGATCCGGAAGCCCACCCGGTTCTGCTCTGCGGGTCGCTCTACCTGCTCGCCGAATTTTTCGCCATGCGTCCGGAATGCCTGGAACCCCGAGACCGCTCTTGCGCAAATCTTTTGCTTTAACGCTTGTTTTTTCTCGTTTCGCTCTATAAGGATGAGGGGCGGGTTTTACTTACGGGCGCGAGACGGCTGCCCGCGCCGGCATAAAAAAGCCCTACACTCAGAGGTCCCATGGCCGCAAAAAAGGGTGCCATCACCCAGCGTTCTCTGAACGCTCTCGAAACTAAAAACAAGCTTTTCAGCACCTCGCTGATGCTGTTCACCAAGCATGGCTTCGACAAAGTCACGGTTGACGACATTACCCGCTTCGCCGGAGTGTCCAAGGGGACCTTCTACAACCATTTCGGTGCGAAAGACGAGGTTTTGGTCGAGCAGTTCAACCAAATAGACCGCTATTACGAACAGGCCTTCCGGCAGTTGAAGGGCGACGAACCCGCCAGGCAACGTATCCTGCTGTTTGCCGACACCATGTGTGATTACTGCGGCAGCGTCTGGGGCCTCAATTTGCTCAAAATCGTTTACATCAACCAGATCAGCCTGAGCAACCGCCCGGATATTTTGCTGAACAAAAATCGTCCCTTTTACCTGATTCTGACCGACATCGTTTTGCGGGGAAGAGCCGAAGGGCTGTTCACCGACCGCGTTCCCGTGGAGGAACAGGTCTACATGTTCTCCCGCGGCGCGCGTTCCGCCCTGTACGAGTGGTGCCTGCACAACGGCGGCATCGATCTGAAGGAATCCTGCCGTGCCATTTTCCGCCTGATCATGGACAACCTTCGCGTCGACCAGTCCGCATATCCGAAAACTTTCTGAGCCTTTTCCCGCCGACGCCGATCTCTGCCACCCGTCTTGTCCTGCCTTTCCGCGAACGGTGTATGGATGTGCCGATCTTTGCGGCGATTACCAACATGACCGTATACCATGATTATATTTATTCTTTGTTTATTAACTATGTCCAATATCTTTAAATAACTTGATTAAATTTAAATTGACAAATTTTTATAAAAAATTAATCTGACCGCAGTCAGTGAAAAAAACTGCAATCTGGAGAATATATCATGAATACATGATCTTTGACATATTTTTTTAATCTTAAATTGACTTAAGTATAATTATACATATGGAAACAATAAAATTTTACATAATAAACTATATAAACAATATAGTTATTGCAAATTTGTTAAATTATTAAATTTAATACAATGACTGTAGTATAGAAAAACAACTCATAATCAAGGAGGCGGGTGTGGCGACTATATGTGGTGTAGAACAGGCGGTTAGCCGGATAAAAGACGAAGACGTCGTTCTGGCCGGCGGTTTTTACGGAAACGGCACGCCGGCGCTGATTGTGGACGAGCTTCTCAGGCAGGGCCAAAAAAAACTGACGGTCATCAACAACGACGGCAACACCACGGAAAAAGGCATGGGCAGGCTCGTGGCGGCGGGCCAGGTCAAAAAGTGCATGTTTTCCTGGTGCGGCCGGCTTACCGTCCTGCCGCAACTGGTTGAAGAAGGCAAAATCGAGCTTGAGCTCTGCCCTCAGGGCACCTTCGCCGAGCGCATCCGGGCGGGGGGCTTCGGCCTGGGCGGCGTTCTGACCCCGGTCGGCCTGGGAACCATGGTTGAAGAAAAATGGGCTCAGCGCGTCACGCTGAACGGCAAAGACTGGCTGTATCACACCCCGATCCGGGGCAATGTGGCCATCATCGAAGCCGACAGGGCCGACACCGAGGGCAACCTGGTGTTCTACCTGACCCAGCGGGCTTTTTCGCAGGCCATGTGCTTCGCGGCCGATCTGGTCATTGTTCAGGTGAACAAGCCCATTGAGCCCGCAGGCAGCATCAACCCGCAAGATGTGCATGTGCCCGGCGTCGTTGTCGACATTCTGGTGCAGGCATAAAGGAGAAACCCGATGAACAGCAAAGAAACCATAGCCTGCAGGGTTGCCCAGGAATTTCAGAACGGCGAAATGGTCAACCTTGGAGCAGGCATTCCCAACCTGGCTGTGAAATTTCTCAAGGAAGGGATCAAGATTTATCTGCAGGCCGAAAACGGCATCGTGGGCTGCGGCCCCCATGACCCCGCCAAACCGATCGACCCTTTCAGTACGGATGCGGGCGAGAACCCCGTTTCCATCCTGCCCGGCGGCGTCATCGTCGACAGTTGCACCTCTTTTGGGCTTATCAGGGGCCGGCACCTGAGCACCTCGGTTCTCGGCGCCATGCAGGTGGACATGGAGGGCAACCTGGCCAACTGGATGGTGCCCGGCGGCAAAATCGCCGGCATGGGCGGCGCCATGGACCTGGTCTGCGGAGCCAAACGCGTCATAGTCACCATGGAACACTGCACCAAGGACGGCGGCTCGAAAATTCTGAAAAAATGCACTTACCCCCTGACAGGGCAGAAAGTCGTTTCCATGATCATCACGGAACTGGCGGTGTTCACGGTCGGTCCCAAAGGCCTTGTGCTTATCGAAACCGCTCCCGGCGTCAGCGCGGACGAGATCAGGCAAAAAACCGAGGCCCCTTTCAGCGTCAGCCCCGACCTGAAAGAAATGGTTCTCAATTAAGGAGACCGGCATGCGTAAAGTATCCATCATCGGCATCGGCGAAACCAAAATGGGCAGACTTGCCGAGCGCAGCCTGCGAGACCTGGTCCGCGAAGCCGGCAACAACGCCATCGCGGATGCGGGCATCGACAAAAAACAAATCAGCGCTCTGTACGTGGGCAACTTCAACAGCCAGTATCTCTGCGGACAGGGACATATGGGCTCTCTGGTCATCGAGGCGCTGGAGTTGGGCAACATCCCCGCCGTGCGCACCGAAGGCGCCTGCGCTTCCGGCAGCCTGGCCTTCCGTATGGCCATGATGGGCATCATGGCCGGCGCGTACGACATCGCCCTGGTGGGCGGCGTCGAAAAAATGACCCATCAGAGCACCCCCACAGTCACGACCGCCATCGCCTCGGCCATGGACTATGAGCTGGAAGCCATGCAGGGCTTCACCTTTCCGGCCAGTTTCGCCATGATAGCCCACCGGTACTTTCATGACTACCGCAATGTGAAGCGCGAAATGGGCATGTGCGCTTACAACGCCCACCAGAACGCCCTGCTCAACCCCGACGCGCAGATGCAGAAGGACGTGCCCCTGGAAAAAATCCTGGCCGCGGACCTGATCGCTTCCCCCCTGTCCCTGTTCGACTGCTCTTTGGTCACCGACGGTGCGGCTTTTGTCGTGCTGGCCGCCGGCGATGCGGCCAAGGGCCTCAAATCGAAACACCGCCCCATTGAAATCGTGGGGTCCGGCCATGCGGGCGATACGCTGACCCTGGCTTCCAAAAAGGCCATCACCAGCTTTGCGGCCAGCAAGGCCGCGGCAAGTCAGGCATACGCCCAGGCGGGCATGAAGCCGGCGGACATCGATTTTGCCGAAGTGCATGACTGCTTCACCATCACCCAGATCATCAACACTGAAGATCTGGGCTTTTTCGCGCCCGGCAAGGGCGGCGACGCCGTGGCCGAAGGCGTGACCGCGCGCGACGGCAAAAAACCCATCAACGTCAGCGGCGGCCTGAAAGCCAAGGGACACCCCATCGGCGCCACGGGCCTCAGCCAGATGTTCGAGGCCGTGACCCAGATCCGCGGCGACGCCGGAGCGCGGCAACTGAAAAAAGCGGACATCGGCCTGACCCACAACCTGGGCGGAACGGCCGGCACTTGCGTAATCAATATCCTTCAAGGGAGCTGAGCCATGAAAATATACACCTATTCCGTCCTGTTTTCTTCGTCCGAAGAGTTCAAGGATAAAGTGCCCTATGTGAGCGCCATTCTAGAAACGCCGGACGGCGGACGCTTCCCCAACCTTTTGTCGGGCTACAAGCCGGACATGGAAGTTCGTATCGGACAGGAAGTGAAAGCAACGGGCCAGGGACCTGACGGCAAAACCGTCTACACCCTGTGACGCGTATCTCCGGGCCTGCTGTTGCGCCTTTGACGATGAGAACGGACCCGAACAGTACACATCAACAATAACGGAGCATATATGAGCATTACAAGCGCAAGTCGGAGTGAAATCCCGGCCGATGACGACAAACGGTCAGCCATGGAACGTATCGGCGGCGCCCTTGCGGAATGGAGCGAGAACTGGTTTCCGGATGCTTATGTTTTTGCGGCCTTCGCCGTGACGGTTGTCGCGCTTGCGGCCCTGGCCCTCGGACGCACGCCCATGCAGGTGGCCGCCGATTTCGGCGGATCTTTTTGGACTCTGGTGCCTTTCACCATGCAGATGGTCTTTGTGCTCATCGGCGGCTACGTGGTGGCCGTTTCCCCTCCCGTGCGCAAACTGATCGTATGCCTGGCCCGGGTGCCCAAAACACCCAAAGGCGCGGTCACTTACGTGGCTTTCATGGCTATGATGACCTCTTTGCTCAGTTGGGGATTCAGCCTGATTTTTGCGGGCATACTGATGCGTGAAATCTCCAAGCACCTGAGGGTCGACTACCGCGCCATGTCCGCCGCAGGCTATCTCGGCCTCGGCAGCATCTGGGCTTTGGGTATTTCTTCCTCAGCTGCCCTGCTGATGGCGACCAAGTCGTCGATTCCGGCTGCCCTGTATAAAATCAGCGGCGTCATTCCTCTGGATATGACCCTTTTCACCTGGCAGAACATGGTCATGATCGTGGTTCTTCTCGTGCTGTCCTGCTGGATATGCTATGCCTCGGCGCCCACCGGCGACGCCATAAAAACCTTCCAGGACGTGGGCCTGAATCCGGAAGATTCCCAGGAATACGGCAAGGACAAGGCGAGCAAGCCCGGCGAGATACCGGAGCACTCCCCTATTCTCAGCATAATCATCAGCCTGCTGATCTTG
Organism: Desulfovibrionaceae bacterium; assembly: GCA_031548325.1. Taxonomy (GTDB): domain Bacteria; phylum Desulfobacterota; class Desulfovibrionia; order Desulfovibrionales; family Desulfovibrionaceae; genus FLUQ01. The sequence continues at coordinate 2,432 of JAVBRE010000140.1, read as the reverse complement.
CTCTACCTGGTCGGCGTCTTCTGGAACAAAGGCGGTTTCGCCGCGCTTGACCTCAATATCTACAACCTGATCTTCCTGTGTGCGGGCATGATCCTGCACGGGACCCCGCACAATTTTCTGAAGGCCGTGGCCAGAGCCGTGCCCATGGGCGGCGGCATGCTGATTCAGTTTCCGCTGTACGCCGGCCTTTTCGGCATCCTGATGGGTTCCGGTCTCAACGACGTGCTGGCGAACTTCTTTACCGCCATCTCCAACCAGAACACACTTCCTCTGATCGGCGGCATCTATTCCGCCCTTCTCGGCCTGCTGCTGCCTTCCGGCGGAGCCAAGTGGATTGTGGAAGCGCCCTATCTGCTGGAAGTGGCCAACCAGCTTCACGTCAACCTGGCCTGGATCGTTCAGGTCTACAACGCAGCGGAAGCTTTGCCCAACTTCATCAATCCCTTCCTGATGCTGCCCCTGATGGGCCTGATGGGCATCAAGGCCCGCGACATGGCCGGTTTCACCATTCTGCAGTTCATTTTCCACACCCCGGTGGTGCTGGCCATGCTCTGGCTGCTCGGCATGACGCTGGAGTACGTGCCGCCCGTATTCATCTGACAACGCCGCACGGCGGCAAAACGCAAACGGCCCGGCGCGTTTTCACGCGCCGGGCCGTTGAGGCATCTTCCCGCCTGCTACCAGGCGAACAACGGAAACTTGCGGGCGAACTTCTCGATTCTCTTTGCCAGGGCTTTGAGCTTGGCGTCGCTCTCGCGCACTTCAACAGCTTCGGCTATCCAGGCGGCGACCTTTTTCATGTCCCGTTCCTTCATGCCGCGCGTGGTCAGGGCCGGGGAACCCAGGCGGATGCCGCTGGTCACAAAAGGCGAGCGGGTTTCAAAAGGCACGGTGTTCTTGTTCACCGTGATCCCGGCCTTGTCCAGGGCGATTTCCGCATCCTTGCCGGTCACGTCCTTGCTCGTCAGATCGACCAGCATCAGGTGATTGTCCGTGCCGCCGGAAACGAGAACGAAGCCCGCTTCCGTCAGACCTTCGGCCAGCGCCCTGGCGTTGGCGACAACCTGCTTCTGGTATTTGGCGAAGGCGGGTTTCAGGGCTTCGCCGAAGGCCACGGCTTTCGCCACGATGACGTGCATCAGCGGACCACCCTGAATGCCGGGGAAAATCTGGCTGTTGACGGCCTTGCCAAACTCCGCGCTCGACAAAATCATGCCGCCGCGCGGGCCGCGCAGCGTTTTATGCGTGGTCGTGGTGGTGATGTGGGCGTGAGGGACGGGACTGGGGTGCAAATTCGCCGCCACCAGACCGGCGATATGGGCCATGTCCACGATGAATTTCGCGCCTACTTCGTCGGCCACCGCCCGGAACCTGGCAAAGTCGATGGTGCGGGAATAGGCGCTGGCCCCGGCCAGAATCAGCGCGGGTCTGTGCTGGCGGGCCAGTTTGGCCATTTCGTTATAATCGATACGGCCGCTCTCCTTGTCCACACCGTAGGGAACGATATTGAACAACCTGCCGGAAAAGTTGACCGGGCTGCCGTGGGTCAGATGCCCGCCGTGGGACAGATTCATGCCCAAAATGGTGTCGCCCGGCTTGATGACCGCGAGGTAGGCGGCCATGTTGGCCTGGCTGCCCGCGTGGGGCTGCACGTTGGCGTACCCCGCCCCGAACAGTTTCATGGCCCGCTCAATGGCCAGATTTTCCGCGATATCCGCAAATTCGCAGCCGCCGTAATAGCGCTTGCCGGGATACCCCTCAGCGTACTTGTGGGTCATGATCGACCCCTGGGCCTGTCGCACGGCGGCGGAGACGAAATTTTCCGAAGCGATGAGTTCCAGTTTGGAAAGTTGGCGCTCGGTTTCAAGCACTACCGCGCGGGCTACTTCCGGGTCGGCCAACAACAGTTCATCCATGACACTACTCCTTCATTCCACGGCAAAAAGATTACCACTATCTTCAGAGATGGTTCAGAAAAGATGGATTGTGTTTCCTGGCAAGAAAAGAGGACCAGGGATAGCGCTTGGTCGCATCCCTGGCCCGGAATCGGCTTTTGACGCAGCCCAGGGAGCAAAAGACGCTTTTCTGAACGTCCCTTATCCGTCCCAGCGCTTGTACAACATGCTGACGTTGGTGCTGCCGAAGCCGGCGGAGTTTCACAAAGCATAGCGCGGATTCAATTTTTTCGGGCCCTGGCCCATGTAGTTAAGGTCGCATTCGGGGTCGGGCGTTTCATAGTTGAGCGTGCCGGGCACCGTCCCGCTTTGCAGGGTCAGCACGGTAAACACGCTTTCAACGCCGCCGGCGCCGCCCAACAGGTGCCCTGTCTGGGATTTGTTGGCGCAGATGGCGATTTTATAAGCGTGGTCGCCGAAGGCGGCCTTGACGGCCTTGGTTTCAATGGCGTCGTTCATGGGCGTGCTCGTGCCGTG
>JAVBRE010000050.1:0-5983 GCA_031548325.1 Desulfovibrionaceae bacterium | reverse complement strand
AACCTATCTGTGCTATGACAAGATCGGCTTCGGCCTTTCCTACACCATGTCCAACGCCATCGGCATCGGCCTGGCCATCGCCTGCTTCATCTTCTTTATGATCAAGGGCAGCGCCCCGAGCACCGTGCCGCTCGAGAACTAACCCGCTTTTATCCTCTCTTCCATGCGCAAACCCCGGCGGCCTTCCCGGCCGCCGGGGTTCCATATTGACGACAACCCTGCAAAACCGGGTCCGTGAAGGCGCGCCCACTCCGGCGCTTTACGGCGGCAGTGAATGCCGCCTGCGCCTGTGTGTGTTTCTTCCAGGGCCTGTTTGTTGGCCATCCGCCCGTACAGGCAAGAAAGAAAAAACGGCGCGTATATATTCCCTTGCTTATTTTTATAAAGCTACTATAGATTTTGCCATATTATTCGTCAAAAAATAGTCTTTTTGTTATAATTTTTCGCATTGTAATTTTTTTTTGCTTTATGCAATATATTTCACTAGGTTACCCGCATGTATGAACAAATAAAAACCCTTATCAACAGCCAGATGCACCTGGCGAAAAGCCTGCCTCGGCCGACGCGGGACGATTCGCTGACCCGACAGTGCGTCGTCGCGCGCCAGCCCATTTTTGACGCGCAGGGGGCCGTCTGGGGCTACGAGCTTCTTTACAGGCGCCCCGAACAGCTCGACGTCGCCAATGCCTATAATGGCACCATTGCGACGGCGACCGTCATTGTCAACGGGTACGACATGGTGCGCCCCGGCATACGCGACCACCAGAAACTGTTGATTAATTTCCCCGCTTCGCTGATAGAAACCCAGGTGTTGCGGCTTTTGCCCCCGCAAACCTGCGTGGCGGAGGTGCTCGAAGATGTCGTTCCCACTCCGGCGGTGCTGGCCGCGCTTTCAGAACTGAAAGCCGCAGGGTACACCATCGCCCTTGACGACTATATCGGCCAGAAGGAGTTGGCCGATTTTTTGCCTTTGGCCGATATCATCAAAATTGATGTTCTCGGTCTGGCGCCCAAAGACATCATGAATCTGGCCGGACAGGCGCGCGTGCATCGCTGTACGTTGCTGGCGGAAAAGGTGGAGGATCGGGAAACCGCCGCCCTGTGTCGCCGTCTGGGTTTTTCTCTGTTTCAGGGGTATTTTTTCAGCCGACCCGAAGTGATCAAGGGGCGCAATCCCGACGGCTCGCAAATCGCGCGCATGCGCGTTCTCAGTCTGTGCGTCAACGAAAGCACCCCGCTGGCGGAATTGGCGGAAGCGGTTCTGCATGACCCGGTGATCACCGCGCGGTTTTTAAAATTCGTGAACTCCGCCTATTTCGGCCTGTCCAACCGCGTCCGCACCGTGGGGCACGCTCTGGCCCTGGTCGGCAGGCTGACTTTCGCGCAATGGCTGTGCGTCAACGTGCTGGCCACGCTGGACAGCGGCGCCATGGCCCAAGAACTGGCTTTTCTTTCTTCGCAGCGAGCCAAATTTCTTGAGTCGCTGGGGCTCACCTTACGCGGACGCGGCATGATGACCGTGGAAATCGCCCCTCACGACCTTTTTCTGGCCGGGCTCTTTTCGCTGTTCGAATCGTTTATGAACATGCCCATGGAAAAACTTCTTGAAGGCATTCCTCTCAATCCCGGCGTGGCGGATGCCCTTTCAGGCAAAGAAAGCCCCTACACCCCCTGGCTTAAGCTGGCATTGTCTTATGAACGCGGCGAATGGGAGGCGAGTTTGCCCACAGCCCGTTCTCTGGGCCTGACTGAAGCGGAACTTTCCGCCGCTTACGCTGAAGCGGTCAAATGGAGTTCCACCTTTTTCAACGAAAACGGCGAAACCGAAGAAACGGGAAAAAGCCGGACCTGACCCCCCCCCCCACAAGGCGCGCGGCGCACCCGGCGCGGATTTTCACCGCATCCGGCAGCGCCGCCGCATTCGCCTTTTTATGGCGTTTGCCTGTAAAAAATCACCATGCTCAGGCGGCACAAAGAATCGCCCCTGTTGGCATAGCCGTGCGTCCGGTCGGCGGCGAAACGTACGGCGCCGCCCCGGCCGATATCACGGGTTTCCCCGCCGACGCTCAGGCTCAAAACGCCGTCAACCACCGCCACAAATTCTTCCGTGCCCGCCGGATGCCCCTCCGCGCGCATGTCGCAACCGGGGTCCAGCTCTATGGCGTAGATCTCGAACCGCCTGTCGTCGGCGCAGGGAAAAAGCGGAAAATTTCTGTACCGTCCCGCATCGGCCAACAAGGGTTCAAGCTTTTCCGCGGGCACAAGCTCAATATCCAATTGCGGATTTTGCAGCAACCGCGTGAAGGGAATTTTCAGCCCGTCCGCTATCTTCCAGAGAATGGCCACGGTGGGGCTGACCTCGCCCCGTTCAATCTGAGCCAACATGCTCTTGCTGACCCCGGTAAGCTTCGCCGCGCCGTCCAGACTCAGTTTACGCTGTTCCCGAATCATCCTGAAATTGGCGGAAAGGATCTCGTTGACGCGCGACATGGCAACTCCTGAAATGCCGTTCAAAATCCCTTGACAATATAATGTACAAATCGTACGTTATATTGTACGTACAATATACTGGACATTTTGTTTGATATCAAGCCCAGGCCGCAAAAACAAGCCGGATAAAGCGGAGCCCGTCATGGTAGACCCCCTTGCCTTTACCACTTACGTCGCCATATGTTCCATCACCCCCGGTCCCAACAACTGCATGGCTCTGGCCTATGCCGGCGCGCAGGGTCAGCGCAAAGGGCCGCTGTTCAGCGGCGGCGTGTTCTTCGGCATGCTGGCGGTCATGCTGGCCTGCGCCGCGGCCGGCAGTTTGCTGACCAGCAACTTGCAGCATGCCCAAACTTTCATGAAATGGGCCGGCGCAGCCTACATGGCCTGGCTGGCCTGGTCGGTGCTGCGTTCAAGCAACAAAACGCGGCAACGAAACAACGCAGCCGGACGTGTTTTCATATCCGGCGGCGTGTTGCAATTGCTCAACGTCAAGGTCCTCATATACGGGCTGACCGCCTTTTCCGCGTTCATCCTGCCCGTGTACCGCGACCCGCTTTCACTGCTGTTTTTCGCTTCGCTGCTGGCGCTGGCCGGTTTCATCGGCACGGCGTGCTGGGCGCTGTTCGGCGCGGCTCTGGAGGCGCAGTTTCAGCGCCGCCCCAGGCTTATCAACCGCACCCTGGCGGCCCTGCTGGCCTATTGCGCCGTGTCCATGCTGCTTTAGAGCAGATTGGCTTTGAAAAAGCGTATCTGCGCTAAAACCGGCGCTCATTGCATGAAGCGCCCAAAGCCGGTTTATATAAGCCGCACCCGCTGCCAGCGCCGCCGGACGAAGCGGGCGCGGGCCAGCGCGGCCATGCCCAGGACGTACACCGTAAGGGTTCCCCACAGAGAATACAAAGAGGCTATCCCCCAATATTGCTGCGCCAGGACCGGCAGCGCCAGCAAAAAAAACCCCGTGCCCGCCAGAATGAGCATGATGAAAAATGTATCGCCCGCGCCTTTGAGCGCCCCCAGATAGACGATGTTGAAGCTGTCGGCCAGGGAGTAGGCCGCAACGAAACAGAGCAGCACTTCGCCCGTGGCGCGGACGGGCGCGTAATCGACGCCGCCCGAGGGGCGAAAAATATCCATCAGCGGCCCGGCGAACAGCACGAACAAAAGGGCCAGCGGCGCCATATAGGCCAGGCACAGATGCAGGGCGCTTTTCGCCGCCCTTTCCGCCTCTTCGGGATTTTTCCGGCCCATGGCCTGCCCCACCAGGGTGGAGACGGCGGCGTTCATGCCCAGCATGGGCGTGAACAGCAGGCTGTTGATGGAAAAAGCGATGCTGCTGGCGGCCGCCTGAATCTGGCCCAGCTTGCCCACTTCAAAAGTGAACCAGGCGAACCCGATGACTTCCATGAACAAATTGAGGCCACTGGGCATACCGAAGCGCAGCAGACGAAAAAAGATTTCAGCATCAAAACGCCAGGCGCGGCGCACGGCGTATTTTTTGTCATTGGCCTCGCTGAACACGCCCGCAGCCAGAATAGCCGCGCAAAAGGCCCAGCCGACGGCCGTCGCCAGTCCCGCCCCGGCGATACCCATCTCCGGCAGGCCCCAGGCCCCGAAAATCATGGCGTAATCAAGCGGCACATTGATCGCGGCGCCGGCCAGGTTGGCGAAAAGCACGGGGCGGGTGTGGCCCTTGCCGATGTAAAAGCCGCTGACCACCGCGCCGATCAACCAAAAACCCGAGCCCAGCGTCAGAATACGAAAGTAGATGACTTCTTCCGCCCGCACTTTAGCCGGATGGCCGGCCCAGGCGAACAACGGCTCGGCCAGCAGGCAGCAGGCGGCCAGAATCGCCGTTCCCGCAAGCGCCATCCACATTCCCTGCCAGAGCACGACGCCCACCCGATCCGACCTTTTTGCTCCCACATACTGGGCGATAAACACGGAAACATAGCCGCACAGGCCGACCAAAGCCAGTTGCGGAACCAGAGCGCCCATGGCGCCGGGCAGAGCGGCCGCGATGGATATGACGGAGTAATGGCTGAGAAAGAGCCTGTCCGTAAACTGCATCAACGTGGATGAGGCCATGCCCGCAATCAGGGGCAGGGCCACCCGCAGCACGTCGCGGTACCCTTGGGGCGCTTTCCAGCGCGCGCGTATGGCGGCGAGGCTAAACATAGACTGTATTCGTACCCGCTAAGAGGCAAGGGTACAAGCCTTCCGGCTTTTTTATCTTCTTTTCTTTCCCGAATTTTGCCGGTATATACGGGCCAATGCGCGAATCATACCCCTTCCGGCAGCATTGCCTGTGCCTGATTCCTCTGGCGCTGCTGCTGTGTTTCATATGGGCCCGCATCGGGTCGGAAGAAGCCGTGTTTCTCTTTTTCAGCGACTGCCGGCTGAAACAACCCGGCCTGACCCTGTGGATGACCCTGTTCACTCACCTTGCCAACCCCCTGTTCTATCTGGCGTACGCCGCCCTCTTCGTGCGGGCTTTGCAACTGCGTGGCCGGGATCCCGAACGCAGCGCCAAACAACTTATCTTCGTGCTGGCCTTTACGCTGGCCCAAATTCTTGTTGCCGCCCTGCTCTGTCGCATTGTAAAAATAGCCGTGGGCAGACCCAGACCCATGACCGGCGGTCCCATCACGCCTTTTTCGACGGGCTGGGGGTACCAGTCCTTTCCGTCCGGGCACACGACGGAAGCCGTCGGCGCGGCGCAGCCCCTGGCAGGACGGTACGGCAAGATCCTTTTGCCTTTGGCCTTGGGCGTGTATACTGCCGCTGTGGGCTTTTCGCGTCTGTACCTGGGCATGCACCACCCCACGGACATTCTGGGCGGCATGGCTCTGGGCAGTTTGAGCGGATATTTGTCCTGGAGTTTCGCCCGCATGGCGCAAGACCGGTGGGGAAATTGTCGCTTCCCGTGGATGGCCTTTCGTAAAAAATAGCGTTCCCGAGCCCCGTAAAGGAGGCAATGCATGACCGACCACACGCCCGCAAAGGACTCGCTCCCGGCCGAACCGGAAGTATCGCCCTCCAAGCCGGATTCAGCGCAGGCCGCGCCTCGCGCGGAAGAGCCTGACTCTTCTTCCGACATCGTCATGACGGCCCCTCCCGCCAACGCGACCACGGACGGCGACGCGCCCGACGATCACGACCGGTGCGGGGAACCCTGCCGTCCGGCGGGCATCGCCATACTGACGGCCCGCGCGGAAGCGCCCGCCCCCAACGCGCCGCCCACTCCGTATCGGCCCGACTTCACCCTGCAGCCCTCTTCTGACGGACAAAAAGCCGATCCGATCCGCGAGGGGCAAAAAGAACAAAAAAAACATGCCGATCCCTGGGCAAGTCTGGGCGCGGCCGCTCCGCAAACGCCGGAGACGGAGAAGGCGGACGACAAGGCCCGGGATTTTGTCCGGGACGCCGAACCGACAAAGGCCGGCGATCCGCCGGCCGACGCCGACCCCTTCGGCCTGGAAGAGCAGGCCGA
>JAVBRE010000014.1:0-15496 GCA_031548325.1 Desulfovibrionaceae bacterium | reverse complement strand
CCCCCCCCCCCCCGGCTTATGACAAACAAGCCGCAGCCAGTTTTTCCATTTCCGGCGCTTCGGCAAAGCGCGGCGCCGGGGGCAGAGCGTGAATCTGCTGCGTGAATTCCGTGACCACATGCTGCCAGCGCTGCCCTTCGGACGCCGAAACCCAGGTGTACTCGAAACGGGCGGGGTCGATGCCGGCGACGGGCAGCAGGTGCTTGCACATTTCCAGCCGCCGCCGGGCGTAAAAATTGCCCTCGGCGTAGTGGCAGTCACGGGGGTGGCAGCCGGAGACAAGCACCCCGTCCGCCCCGCCCAGCAGGGTCTTGATGATGAACAGCGGGTTGATGCGGCCCGAACAGGGCAGACGGATGATGCGCAGGTCCGTGGGCTGGGCGAAACGGCCCACGCCCGCGGTGTCCGCACCGCCATACGAGCACCAGTTGCAGAGAAAGCCCACGATGCGGCGTTCTTTGTCTTTCAGCACCGACATAAGGCCTCCACTTCCGCAAGGATCTGGTTATCGGTGAAATGCGAGAGCTGCACGGCCCCCTGCGGACAAGTGGCGTTGCACAGCCCGCAGCCCTGACAGACGGCCTCAATGACCTCGGCCTTGATAACCCCGCGCATGTCCACTTCCTGAATGGCCTTGAAGGGACAGACGGCGATGCACTTGCCGCAGCCGATGCAGCGCTGGATGTTGACTTGAGCGATCTGCGGGTCGCTTTCCAGCATGTCTTTGGACAAGAGCCCCAGAACCTTGGAAGCGGCCGCGCTGCCCATGGCGACCGAAGCCGGAATATCGCGGGGCCCCTGACAGGCGCCGGCCAGAAAGACTCCGGCGGTGTTGGTTTCCACAGGTTTGAGCTTGGGGTGGGCTTCCATGAAAAAGCCGTATTTGTCGTAGGAAATGCGCAGCTTTTCCGCCAGATGCGGAGAATTTTCCGCCGATTCCGCGCCCACGGCCAAAACCACAAGGTCGGCTTCGACCTCAACCTGGCAGCTCATCAGGGTATCGGTGCCGCGCACCATCATCTTGTCGCCCTTGGGGTAGATAAGCGACACCCGGCCGCGCACATACTGCGCGCCGTATTCTTCCATGGCCCGGCGGGTGAATTCGTCATAGGCCTTGCCCGGCGCGCGGATATCCATATAAAACACATAACTTTGCGAATCGGGGATATGGTCCTTGGTCAAAATGGCCTGCTTGGCAGTGTACAGGCAGCAGAAGCCGGAACAATAGGGCCGGTCCACGGACACATCGCGGGAACCCACGCACTGCACAAAAACCACGGTTTTGGGTTCCCTGCCGTCGGAGGGACGCTGGACATGCCCGCCCGTGGGGCCGGAAGCCGAAAGCAGACGCTCGTACTGCAAGGAGGTGATGACGTCGGGATAGCGGCCGCCGCCGTATTCGCCGTAAACTTTCCAGTCGAAAAGATCATAGCCCGTGGCGGCCACGATGGCCCCCACCTTTACGGCCACGATCTCGTCTTCCTGGGCGTAGTCAACGGCCCCCGTGGGGCAGACTTTGGCGCACACGCCGCACTTGCCGTTCAGAAAATAGCGGCAATAGGCCTTGTCAATAACCGCCTTTTTCGGAATGGCCTGGGGAAAGGGAATGTTGATGGCCGTTGTGGTCCCCACCCCTTCGTTGAAACGGTCAAAAGACTTTTTGGCCGGGCATTTTTCAGCGCACAGACCGCAGCCCGTGCATTTTTCATTGGTCACGCAGGTGGCGCGGCGGCGGACCTTGACTTCAAAGTTGCCCACAAAACCGGAGACCGACTCCACTTCCGCACAGGCGTACAGGGTGATCTTGGGATGCTGGGCCACGTCCACCATTTTGGGGCCGAGAATGCAACTGGAACAGTCGACCGTGGGAAAGGTCTTGTCCAGCTTGGCCATCTTGCCGCCGATGGACGGCTCGCGCTCGACCAGCACCACATCCATGCCCGCGTCCGCGCAGTCGAGAGCCGCCTGAATGCCCGCCACTCCGCCGCCGATAACCAGCACCCTTTTGGTTGCGGTAAAGGTCTTGGGGGTCAGGGGCCGGTTGCGCCGCAGTTTTTCAACGGCCATGCGCACCAGTTCCAGGGCTTTGTTGGTGTTGGCTTCCTTGTCTTTGCCAATCCACGAAACGTGCTCGCGAATGTTGGCCATTTCGAACATGTAGCGGTTCAGCCCCGCTCGCTCCACGGCCCGGCGGAAGGTGGGCTCGTGCATGCGCGGGCTGCATGCGGCAACGATCACGCCGTCCAGGGCATGGTCCTTGATGGCCTGGATGATGCCCTGCTGGCCCGGCTCGGAACAGGAATACATGGTGTCCGTGGCGTAGACCACGTCAGGCAGGCCCTTGGCTAAAACCGCCACGCCGGGAGAATCCACCGTGGCCGCGATATTGGTGCCGCAATGGCAGATGAAGACGCCGATTCTCATGCCGCGTCCTCCGTTTTTTCGCTTGTTTTTTCCGCACGGCCTGTGGCGAGCGCGGCCAGAACGGGTTTGGGATTGACGGACAGTTTGCCGAGCCCCACTTCGTCCTCGGTCAGGCCGAGGGCCAGGCCCAGCAACTGGGTGTAATAAAAAACGGGAATCGAATAGTTTGTGCCGTTCGCCCTGTTGATCTGCCCCTGTCTGAGGTCCAGGTTCATCTGGCAGAGCGGACAGGCGGCCACAATGGCGTCCGCGCCCAGGGACACGGCCAGCCCCACGATCCTGCCCGACAGGCGGGTCACCGCGTCGTTGCGCGGTATGCCCATGGACGCGCCGCAACATTCGACCTTCAACGGAAAAGGCAGCACCGCGGCCCCGGCGGCCGCGAGCAGATCATCCATGGCCATGGGGTTTTCCGGGTCTCCGAAACGCATCAGTTCCGCCGGGCGGCTCATGAGGCAGCCGTAATAAGGCACGACTTTCAAGCCGGTCAGCGGCTTTTTCACTTTCGCGGCCACCGCGGCCGGCCCGATTTCTTCGTGAATCACTTGCAGAACGGAACGCACCGTATGCGAGGTCTGCAATTTTTTGCCCAGCAGGGTTGAAGCCTTGGGCCCGACATGCGGGTCGCTCATGCGGTGCAGGGCGGTACGCAAATTTTTCAGACAGCTGGGACAGGGGGTAACCACGTCTTCCAGCCCTTGCAGCTCCGCCTGGGCGAAATTGCGGGCGGACAGGGCCGTGGACAGAGCATGGTCGATGGTGTGGGCCGGGGTGGACCCGCAGCAGCTCCAGTCCTCAATGTCCGTCAGACCCATGCCCAGAGCGGCGCAGAGCGCGCGGGTGGACTTGTCGTACTCCATGGAGGTGCCCAGGCCCGAACAGCCGGGATAGTAAGCCAGCTTTTTACTTTTCATGCTCGCCCTCCTTGAAGCGCCGGAAAATGTCGGCCACTTCCTTGCGCGCTTTTACCGTGTGCGGCATGATGGAAAGTTTGCCCTTGGGCAAAATTTTCGGCACCAGATCCACATCGGTGAACACGCGGCCGGTACGCAGCATATAGGCCGCCATCAGACCCAACTCGTGGGCTCTGCCGAACAGCTCCACCGTCTTCAGAAACGAAGTGGCGAAGGTCCGTACGTTGTACACGCCGGGATATTTTTCCCGGCGGGCCATGTGGCGGCAGACGTCAAGAATCGTCGCCACATCGATATTGTTGGGACAGCGCGCCGTGCAGGTTTCGCATGTGGCGCAAAGCCAGATGGACTTGCATGAAAGCACGGTTTCGCGCCGGCCGGCCTGAATCAGCCGCATCACGCGATGCACCGGATAATCATAGGCAAAATCCATGGGACATCCGGCGGTACAGTTGCCGCACTGATAGCAGCGCGCAACCACCTGGCCGCTCTCTTCCTCTATTTTCCGGATAAATGCCCGGTCAGAGGCGCCGAGGTTCACTGTTTCCATCCCGGAACCGCCTGGGGTTAGAAGGTTGCCGCCACACAAAAGCCGAAAAGCGGGTTTTGCTTGCGGTACCGGCATCCGCGCCGTAAAATATGTTGCTTACACCGAACCGGCGGACCCTGTCCAGCCGCCTTGAGGGAATGAAATTATCCGCCGGAGAACGCGCGTGCCCCACATCGAATCAGAAAACGACTTTCTTTCTCTCATTGACGCGGCCTTTCCCCGAACGCACCCGGCCCTGGTTCTGGGCCGGGGCGACGACTGCGCCGAACTGGCCTGTCCGTCGCGCATGGCCGTCAGCACGGATTTGTTCGTGGAAGACATCCACTTTCGCGCCCGCTACTTTTCCCCCGAAGATATCGGATACAAAGCCTTGGCCGTGAACATCAGCGACCTGGCGGCCGCCGGGGCCGTTCCCCTGGGATTTTCCGCCGGGCTTATCGCGCCCGCGCCTTTCTCACGCAAGAGCGCCCAGGGAATCTTGGCGGGCATGGCAATGCTCGCCGCAAAATACGACCTGGCCCTGACCGGCGGCGATCTTTCGCGCGGAGACAAGCTCGCTTTTTGTCTGACCGTCTGGGGAGCCCCCGCCCCCTCTTCCGAAAATTCGGAAAGATCGCCCTTCTTGCGGCGGGGGCCCGTACGCCCCGGGGATGCGCTCTTTGTCTGCGGCGCGAACCATTCCGGTCCGTCAAGCCTGGGCCTGGCCCGCGTCGGCCTCGCCCTGCTTGAACAACACGGGCGGGAGGCAATGGCCGACCATCCTGCCGCCTGCGCCGCGCATTTGCGTCCCCTTCCCCTGGTAAAGGCAGGCCTTGCCCTTGCCAAAGTGCCCGGATGCCGGGTGATGGATGTTTCCGACGGGCTGGCCCGCGACCTTCCGCGTCTGCTGCGCGCGTACGGCATGCGTTGCGGCGCGGAAGTCTCCCTGCCCCCGGACCTTCTGCATTCCGAACTTCTGGCCTTTGCGCGAAAGACGGGCGACGATCCCGCGGCTCTGGCCTTTGCCGGCGGCGAAGATTACGCCCTGCTGGGCGCCTGTCCGCCGGAACAAATGCCAACGCTACGCGTCGCCCTGAACGGCGTTGCGTCTTTGCTGCTTCTCGGCCGGGTCACAGACCGGTCCGGCATCAGGCTGAACGGCGTTTCACTTGCCGACGAGGGATTCGACCATTTCGCCTGAGCGCCCGCGCGCTCTTTCGGCCGGCTTCGAATCCGGCGGCCTCAGCGCACGGGAAAATCAAAATATGTGTCCGGATATGGTTCGTTTGCCAAGGTATAGTGCCACCATTCTTCCGGATAGATTTTGAAGCCGTGTTTTTCCATCACGTCGCGCAGAACTTTTCGGTTGGCCGTCTGAATCGGAGATATCCCTTTCGCGCCGTGGTGGGAAACAGGACCGAAAAAGTCGAACGGCGAGCCCATGTCCAGCTCTTTGCCCGAAGCGACATCGACAATCGTCAGATCGACGGTGCTGCCGCGCGAATGCCCGGAACGGGAGGCGATATACCCTTCCTCGAACAAGCGGGACTTGTCCACCTCCGGATAAAACGCGGACTTGGCCGTTATATCGCGCGGATCGCCGGCCCAACGGACAAAATGATTGACGGCCGTCTGCGGGCGATAGGCGTCGAAAATTTTCAAAGCAAAACCTTGGGCCGCGAGTTCGCCGGCGACATTTTTCAACGCTTCAGCCGCTTTGCGGGACAGGATGGCCCTGGGCGCGAAATAGCCGTCCACCCGCGCGCCCACAAAATTGTTGGAGCCGTAATAACGAATGTCCAGCAGCGCTCCGGGGATAAGGTCCGCCACGTAGACAAAACCCTGGGGCAACTTTGCCTCTTTCGGCACGGCGGCGGACGGTCCGGAAGCCCCCGCGGGCGGAGCGGAACTTCGGGACCAGGCCGGGGAAACGGCCAGCGACAAAAGCGCGACCGCAAACGCAATACGCAGAATGGATCTCATGGCGTGCTCCTTACCGAAGGTGAGAATGCCGATAAATACCCCGCCGAACCTAACTCCGGGTGTGGCGCCGGTCAACCGAATGCCTCTGTTCAGGCTCGCGCGGCCCCTCTGCCGCACTTGCCAGCGCCTTCCGGAATGTATAAAGAAAGGGGATTTGTCTGTTAAGGAGTCTCTCATGAACACCCATAGCTGCGCCCCCGACTTCGCCAAATGCGGCGGTCTGGTTCCAGCCATCGCCCAGTGCGCCAAAACCGGCCGCGTGTTGATGCTGGCCTATATGAACGAAGAAGCCTGGCAAAAAACCCTGGAAAGCGGCGAGGCCCATTACTGGAGCCGCAGCCGCTCCTGCCTCTGGCACAAGGGCGACACCTCGGGCAACGTGCAAAAGGTCAAATCCGTCCGCCTGGATTGCGACAACGACAGCATTTTGCTGCTCATCGACCAGCTTGGCGGCGCGGCCTGCCACGAAGGTTACGAAAGTTGTTTTTTTCGCGAACTGGACGGCAAGAGCGGTTCTTCAATCTGCTGTGAACGCGTGTTCGACCCCAAGGAGGTCTATAAATAATGTCCGAGTCCCTGTTGAAATTCGGCCTTCCCAAAGGTTCGCTTGAAGAGGCCTCCATCAATTTATTTGCCCGTTCAGGCTGGAAAATCAGCATGCGCAACCGCAACTATTTTCCTGAAGTCAACGACCCCGGCCTGACCATGCGCCTGTGTCGCCCTCAGGAAATGCCCGCCTACATCGCCGAAGGCGTTCTTGACGCGGGGCTGACCGGCAAGGACTGGATTCTGGAAAACCAGGCCGACGTCGTCGTCGTGGCCGACCTTATCTATTCAAAAGCCAGCAACCGCCCCGCCCGCTGGGTTCTGGCCGTTGACGGCGACTCTCCCTACCATGCGCCCGAAGATCTGGCCGGAAAACGCGTCGCCACAGAAATCATGGGTCTGACCCAGCGCTATTTCGCGGACCGCAATATTCCGGTGAAGGTGCAGTATTCCTGGGGCGCCACGGAAGCCAAGGTGGTGGAAGGTCTGGCCGACGCCATCGTTGAAGTCACGGAAACCGGCACCACCATCCGCGCCCACGGCCTGCGCATCATCGCCGACGTTCTGGTGACCAACACGCAGCTCATCGCCAACAAGGCCGCCTGGGCCTGCCCGGAAAAACGGGCCAAGATCGAGCAGATCACCATGCTGCTGCAAGGAGCCCTGCGCGCCGAAGCCCTGGTGGGATTGAAAATGAACGCACCCACCGCCAACCTGGACCAGGTGCTGACCCTTCTGCCGTCGCTCAACTCCCCCACCGTGGCGCAACAGCAGGACCCGCGCTGGGTTTCGCTCGAAATCGTGGTGGACAGCCAAATCGTGCGCGACCTGATCCCCAGGCTGGTCGCGGCCGGGGTGGAAGGTATAATTGAATATTCGCTGAACAAAGTGATCTGATAATTCAGCCGCATCGCGCAAAACCCCTCCGGGCAAATTGCCAGGAGGGGTTTTGCTATACTCAGACCTGACAACGGAGATAGAAAGCGCAGACCAGAAACCCGCCGGGAACGGGTCAGGATTTCGGCACAGCCCGGTCCACGCCCAGGCGGCAGCCGCGCAATGTGGCGCCGTTCAGGGCGCGGATAATGCTTTCCGCGTGTTCCGCGGGCACATCCACAAAAGAAAAGCGATCGCGAATTTCAATGGCGCCGACAATGCGCCCCGGCAACCCGGTTTCGCCGGTTATCGCTCCGACGATATCGCGAGGGCCTATCTTCGCCTTGTGCCCCAAATTCAGAAAAAGGCGGGCGATGGACGTGCCGGACCCGCGCTGCTTTTCTCGAGAGGGTTCTTCCTGCTCCAGGTCGCCGAGTTCGCGTTGCATCAGCATTTTCAGCAAAGCCGCCGCCATGTCCAGGCTGGTGATGTCATCTGCCAGAAATTTTTCCACCAGGGTGTGACTACGCGCAAGGTCGTTGGCGGCCAGAACGCCGCGCACTTCTTCAAGCAACTGGCTGATCTTGATATTGGCCACGTCAAAACGGCTGGGAAGCTGCGCCTGCGTGATCTGGGCCTTGGTGCGGCGCATGATGTCGCCCAGCGCGTAGGCTTCGCGTGGGGTGACGAAGGTATAGGCCGTGCCGGTCTTGCCCGCGCGCCCCGTACGGCCTATGCGGTGCACATAGTTTTCCGCGCCGTTAGGGATGTCGTAATTGATGACCGCGTCCACATCATCCACGTCCAGCCCGCGCGCGGCCACGTCCGTGGCCACCAGAATATCGAGCCCCCCGCTGCGGAACCGCCCCATCACCCTGTCGCGCTGAGTCTGGGACAAGTTGCCGTGCAACGCATCCGCCTGGTAGCCGCGCCCCTGCAGGTGACTGACCAGTTCGTCCGTACCGTGCTTGGTAGAGCAAAAAACAATGGCCCGGTTCGGGTTCCAGGTATCAAGCACCCGGCAAAGGGCATCCAGCTTCTGATGCTGGCGCACTTCGAACCAGATCTGCTCCACGGTCGGCACCGTCAGGCGCTTCTGGGTTATTTTCAGCGTCTTGGGATCACGCAGAAAGCGCTCGGCGATTTCTTGGATGGCTTGAGGCATGGTAGCGGAAAACATGGCTTTCTGGCAGTTTTCCGGCGCTTCGGCCAGAATGGCCTCCATGTCTTCGCGAAAGCCCATGTCCAGCATTTCGTCGGCTTCGTCCAGCACTGCGAAATGCACGGTCCCCAGGTCCAGGGTCCTACGCTGGATATGGTCCAGAATCCGCCCCGGGGTTCCCACAACGACCTGCACGCCGCGCGCGAGCGCGCGCAACTGCCTGTCCATGGGCTGCCCCCCGTACACGGGGAGCACAACTATGCCCTTTTTACGCGCCGCCAGAGAGGCTATTTCTTCCGCCACCTGAATGGCCAGCTCTCTGGTGGGACACAAAACCAGGGCCTGCACTTTCTTGCTGCGATTATCAATCCCTTCCAGCAGCGGAATGCCGAAAGCCGCCGTCTTGCCCGTGCCGGTCTGGGCCTGCCCGATAATATCCTGCCCCGCCTGCAAGGCGGGAATAGCCAGGGCCTGAATGGGGGTCGTTTCTTCAAAACCCCTGTCTTCCACGGCTTTCAAAATTTCTTTGGACAAAAACAGTTCATCAAAACGTATGCTCATATACATCCTTAACGTGTTTTTCGATTCTTCGCGCCATCATGCGAAGCGTGATTATACAATGTAGGGTGAGGCTGTTTCGCCCGCATCGCGGGAGCAATCGGGAAAAAAGCAACCCGCGACACGGCGCGAGCCTGTCCGCGGGTTGCGTGCTTGTAGCTAAAATCGACAAATACCTCAAGCGCATTTTTGCTTTGAGGCGCCGGCGTATGAACGGCTCAACCGTCCTTGCGCCGCAATGAGTTGACCAGGGTTTGCAACTCGCGCGCCTGCCCGTTCAGGTCCGTCACGGCGGACGCCGCATGGCGCATTACATCGGCCGTTTCAACGGCGATGCTGTTGATGCCTTCCAGAGAATGGGCGATCTCTTCGCTGGCCGCGGACTGCTGCTCGGCGGCTGTGGCGATGCTGCGCACCTGGTCCGCCGTGTGCGTGGATTCTTTGACGATATCCATGAGCGATTCGCCCGACTTATTTACGAGTTCCGTTGCCTTTCCCAAATTGGCCGTGGTCAGTTCCACGGCATCTACGCTTTTGCGCGCGCCCTGCTGTATGCCAGCAATGGCGGCGCCCACCTCTTTGGTAGCGGTCATGGTCTTTTCCGCCAGTTTGCGCACTTCGTCGGCCACGACCGCGAAACCGCGTCCGGCCTCTCCGGCTCTCGCCGCCTCAATGGCGGCATTCAGAGCCAGCAGGTTGGTCTGGTCCGCGATGTCGCTGATCACCGTCATAACCTGTCCTATCGACTCCGCCTGTTTGCCCAGCACATGCATGGTGTCTTTCAGAACACGGGTATCGTCTTCCACAGCGCGAATGGCCGTCACGGACTGTTCCACGATGCGTTCGCCCATCTGGGCGTTACCCTTGGCCCGGTCTGAAGCTTCGGCCGCAACGCCGGCGTTGCGGGCGACTTCCAGCACCGTGGCGTTCATCTCTTCCATGGATGTCGCGGAACCGGCCACCTGCTCGCGCTGCCGTTCCGAACTATCGCTGGCGCGGCGCACCTGGTCGGAGAGCCGTTCCGTAGCGGCTGTCAGGCGGGAAACAACCTGCTGCACGTTCTCCGCGGCCTGCAAAATAGCCTTTTGTCCCTGTTCGGCGTTTTCCGTGGCGATCTTGGCTTCTCCCAAAGCCGAGGTAGCCCGTTGGGATTCCAACTCGCACTCTTTGCTTTTGGCATCCGACTCCAAAATTTTTTCCTTCAAATTCCGGACCATGCTGGCCAATGCGCGGGCGAGAACCCCCACTTCATCTTTGCTGGTGACGTGAAGCGTGCCGTCAAAATTGCCGGCGGCCACAGCCTCGGCATACCCGGTCGCGGCTTGCAGGGGACGGGAAATAGCACGGGCCACGGCGATGCCAATAATGATGAGGATAAGTCCCAACACGGCGCCGACGCCCACAAAATACGAGATTATCCGTTGCTGCGTGGCCTCGATGCCGTTGCGGGAAAGCCCCACGAAAAACATGCCCGCGTTTTTGCCGTTCATGTCTTTCCAGACCCAGTATGACGTATCGTATTCCGCCCCGCCGATTACGTTTCTGGTTACAATCGGTTTTCCCTGGCCCATGACCTGGTCGTAAATTTTGGGGTTGTTCAGCGGCGAATTGATGAAAGGCTTTCCATCGCGCATGACTGTGGTGCTCACACGCGTGTCGCCCAAAAAGATGGTGCACTCGACATCCATGGTGTCTTTCACCTTTTTGACGAATTTGCCGGAACTCAAATTTTCGCCGATGATCACGGCCCCCACAATCTTGCCTTCATGGCGAATGGGCGTGCCGGAAGCCAGCGTCAGCCGCACCACGTTGCCCGGCTCCATGCCGATGACGGCTTTGCCTTCTTTAAGCGGCACGCTGGAACTCATCCTGCTTGCGGGCAGCACGTCTCCGGCCTCGTCGGAGTGTCCTCTGGCCAACACTTTGCCCGAAATGTCGCAAACAGTGACCAGGTCGATGTACTCCTGCCCGAGCAGCCCCCTGGCTATGGATTTCAAAGCGGCCGCATCCCCTTTGACCAAAGCGCGGGCCAATTCTTCATCCCGCGCAATCAAAGCACTGATAGCCGACTGCGCATTCAGGCTGCTTTGCACCATGCCCTGCATGGCCCTGGCGTTGGCTTCCAGCTGTTTCTGCGCTTGCTGGTCGGATGAGGAAGAAAATAAAACATACGCCGTCACGCATAATAAGGCCACAAGACACACTACCGTCAGGGTGACAAGAGCGGTCAGTTTTCTGGAAATGGACATATCGTTCCCCCAAAAAAGATGCCAATCGTATTTTTAATCGAACAATGGATACGTATATACCTTTCAACTTTTCCTAACAATAAAAAATAATCTGCCCCCCCGGACGAATTCGTTCCTGATATTGCGGCGGGCAGGCGGGTGGCGTATCATTTGAGCTACCACAACCAGGTTACGAAAGTTACCTATGGGAGCGCAGGAATGACGGATCACAACCAGACCGCGCGCCGCTCAATCATTGAAGCGTGCAAGCGAATGAACACCCTCGGACTCAATCAGGGCACTTCCGGCAATATCAGCACACGCCACGGAGACGGCCTGCTCATCACCCCCAGCGGCATCGCGTATGACACGCTTGTTCCTGAAGACATCACGCATATGCGCATAGACGGATCATGGACGGGCCCTCTCAAGCCTTCGACGGAATGGCGCTTTCATCTGGCCGTTATGGCCGCCAGACCGGAAGTGAATGCCGTGGCGCATTGCCACGCGCAGTTTTCCACAACGCTCGCCATCATGGGCCGAAGCATACCCGCCATTCATTACATGGTAGCCGCCGCCGGAGGAAACTCCATCCCTTGTGCGCCGTACGCGACATTCGGCACGGAAAAACTTTCGGATTTCGTTGTACAGGCCCTGCAAGGCCGTTCGGCCTGTCTGCTCGCCCACCACGGCATGATCGCCGTCGGCCCTTCATTGGACAAAGCCCTGTGGCTGGCCGTGGAAGTGGAAAATCTGGCCCGACAGTACCACGGCTGTCTGCAAATCGGCGAACCGCCTGTTCTGCCGGACGCCGAAATGGCGGTCGTTCTCGAAAAATTCAAAGGGTACGGCTTGCAGGAAAAATAATGAGCGGAGAAGACCATGGCCGGAGGCTGGACCAACGATGACGCCGTCAACGATCAGATCGCCGGGTCGATCGAAGACGAAGTGAAACGGGTGCGCGCCCGCCTTCCCAAGGGCGAAAGCCTGAGCCATTGCGAAGAGTGCGGAGAGCCTATCCCCGAAGCCAGACGCAAGGCCATGCCCGGCGTGCGCTTGTGCCTGGCCTGCCAGGAAGAAGAAGACAAAGAACATAGCGTGGTCAGCTTATACAACCGCAAGGGCAGCAAGGACAGCCAACTGCGCTGATACCGTCCCTCTACCGGGCTGCGAGTGCCCCCCTCGCAGCGCGCAGCTTGCGGGGGCTTCAAGGACCTTTCGATTCCGGATGGACTCCAAAACCGACTCAGCCCTTGCGCAATTCATTCACCAATCTTTGTAATTCACGAGACTGTTCCGCCAGTTCAGAAACGGCTGCGGCGGACTGCTGCATGACAGTGGCCGCTTCACCGGCCATCCGGTTAATTTCTTCCAGCGAGTGCGTGATCTCTTCGCTGGCCGCCGATTGTTCTTCAGCTGCGGTCGCGATGGCGCGCACCTGATCGGACGTGAGTACAACTTCATGAACGATATCGCTCAGCGCTTCACCCGACTTTCTTACCAAATCCGTGGTCGCATCCAGATTGCCGGTAGTGCGCTCGACCGCGCTGGTACTCTGACGCGTGCCGTCCTGAATGCCTTTGATGGCATCGCCCACTTCCTTTGTGGCGTTCATGGTCTTTTCCGCCAACTTGCGAACCTCGTCAGCCACAACGGCAAACCCCCGCCCGGCTTCTCCGGCCCGCGCCGCCTCAATGGCGGCATTCAAGGCCAGCAGGTTGGTCTGATCCGCGATATCGGAAATCACTGTCATGATCGTGCCGATGGCTTCCGCTTGATGCCCCAGGCCTTCCATATTTTTTTTCAATATCTGCGTATCAGCCTGCACGGCGCTGATGGCTTCCACCGACTTCTGAACGACCGCCTCACCCTGCTGCGCTTTTATCTTGGCCCGCTCGGACCCTTCGGAGGCAACGCCCGCGTTACGCGCGACTTCAAGCACCGTCGAGTTCATCTCCTCCATGGCTGTGGCGGAAGAAGCCACACGGTCGCGCTGCATATCCGTACCCCGGCTGCATTCCTCCACCTGAGCCGACAACTCTTCAGAAGCCGCGGACAAGCGGTTGACGACCTGTTCCACATTTTCTGCGGCTTTCAAAATCGCTTGCTGTCCCACTTCGGCTTTTTCTTGGGCGGCATTGGCTTCGTTCATGGCCGTCATAGCCTTTTGGGTCTGCACTTCCGCTTCTCGGCTTTTTTGCTCCGCTTCAGTGATGCGGGCGCGCAGGTTGGCCACCATGCGTTCCAGCGCGCCGGATAGCGTGCCGATTTCATCAGAGCGCTGGAAGTTGAATTCTTGGTTCAAATCGCCGCCGGCGACTTTCGCCGCCTTACCCGCCACGCTGACCAAGGGGTCCGCAATGGCGCGTTTGACTATAACACCCAGCAAGATACCCAAAATCAACGCCGTCCCCAGAAGCACAAAACTGATATAAAGGGCGCGGGTATAAATTTTATCCGACTCTATCGCGCGATTGTGAGCTTCTTCATCCATAGCTTTTGTCAGATCAGTCAATAGATCGTCAGCCTTATTTTCTTCAACACGCGCTTTAACAAGTTCGTCGAGTATAAAGTTAAATCCTGCTCCATCTAAAGTATTTTTGATAATAGCGCGCTGCATAACTTCAGCTTTCTGTTCAGCGGAAAGAGCGGCAGCCAAAACACGCCGAGAATTTTCCCCAGTTACACTTTTAGCGACAGCATCCAACTGTGCACGCATGAATTTTATAACCTCATCAAAACTAGCTGCATAACGGTTGACCGCTTGCATATCTTTCTTTGCGGCGAAGAGCGCCATATTGCGGATAGCACGTGAAGCGGCAAGGAACTGAATATTCGCCTCTTTTGCCGCGCTCACCCCCTGCATGTCCATAGTATATAAAATATCGAGCTCCCCGTTGATGATTCGCAAAGAAAGAACACCGCCAGCAGCAATCGCGGACATAAATACCAGAAAGACACAAGAGAGCAGAATTATTTTACTGCCGACCTTCATGTTTTCTAAAAAACGCATATAAACCTCCTAGGGTATTTTGTCGCTGAAAGATGGCTCCATTTTTATAAATAATATCTGAAAGCGCTGGAGCCGGATCCCGCCACGCGCAGCCACCAAGCGAACCCTAAGTTGCTTCCAGAATACTATTGATGCTATTCTTGCCTCGGCGTGCACAAATAGTTCACCCTGAAATGCCAAGGGCTGGTTCCGGGCAACATTTGAGAAACAACCAAGTCGCGGATTGCACCGTGCGGGTAAAAAAATATTTTTAGGGTGCAACCTATTTTTATCAATTTAGGACATACCCTATTCATAATCAAGCAAATTTTCACTGCTCGGTTATTTTCACGAAAGAGAGGTTGGATATGGGAGAAAAGAGCGATTTGGCGAGGAAAAAAATATTGGACGAATTTCACTACCTGATTTGCCGACAAGGCTACAAACAGATATCATTGCGGCAGTTGGGCGACATCTGCGGCATGAGCACTGGGCATATAAATTTTTATTTCAAGAAAAAAGAAGACTTAATGATCGCTATTTGTGAAAATTATTTTGTAAAAGCATATTCAATTATAGATGATGTCAAGAGTGATAATTTTACAAAATTTTTCCTCCACCAACTTTTATTATGCTATTTGACCTCACTAAGAAAACCAACGTATAAATTTGCATCAGAAATAGCAGAAAATGGTTTTTTAATCACATGGCGCGCTAAAAAAACATATGAATATGCACTACCAGCATTACGTAGCGTCAATATTAAAGAAAGTGATGATTTAATTTACGATGCATGCCTCATCGCTATTTCAAGTATGTATGCAATAATTCGAAAAAACTATAACAATAAAAAAGATCTCAAATACGAAAGAGTTTTTTTCATATTTACAAAATCATTTTTTACTCAAATCAATTTCCATGAATCAGATAAGTATATAGAAAATGTGTTGAATATATTTTCCTCCTTGGACAAAAACTCTTTATTTAAAAAATTTCTATTAATAATCGAAAATGAAACGCCGGGCGTGTGCGATACAAACGCAGCACCACTATTTTAATGACAGATACCATTCAAGCAGACTATTTGTCGTAGGGCAGAAACTCGCGCACCCACTATCACCCCCCCCCGTAACTTTTGACTTGCGGGGGATTTTGCATATGCAGGGGTCTTCATTTCAGTTTCGCGATTATAAAAATCGAAGCCCCCGCAGCGCGGGGCATGCGGGGGCTTCATGAGCCTTTCGGCTTTAGATTAATGCCGGCATCGGTCTACTTTCCCACATG